>NZ_JBGDVS010000008.1:0-171161 GCF_046551635.1 Salmonella sp. SAL04157 | reverse complement strand
GCGTCCACGGTGAACGACAGCCCGCGAAACAGCGTCCTCTCGTCCCGCTCGCAGTACAGATCTCTGGCTTCAAGCATTCCCACTCATCAACGTCCTGTCAGAAACCTGGTTTAACATCACGCATATCCGGCAGTTTATGCGCGATCCCTTTGTGGCAATCGATACAGGTCTGTCCGTCTTTGACCGCCTGATCGTGCATTTTCGCCGCGACGCCTTTTTGCGCGGTCAGATCCATAAAATCGAAATTGTGGCAGTTACGGCATTCCTGCGAGTTGTTGTCTTTCATGCGCCGCCACTCATTTTGTGCCATTGTCAGGCGATGAGCTTCAAATTTCTGCGGTGTATCTATCAGCCCAAATACCTTCGCGTACAGCTCTTTACTGGCTTTGATCTTACGGATCATCTTCGGCCCCCACTCATGCGGCACATGGCAGTCAGGACAGGTGGCACGAACGCCGCTACGGTTGTTGTAGTGGACGGTTTCCATATACTCCTCATACACCGTGTTGCGCATTTCATGGCAGCTAATACAAAACTCTTCGGTGTTAGCCTTTTCCATTCCGGTATTGAAGCCGCCCCAGAAGATGATGCCGCCGATAAAACCGATTAACAGCAGCGTCCCCAACGCCAGGCGGCTGGGGCTGCGCCACCATCGCCAGACGCGCTTTATCCAGCCGGGTTTACGGTTAGAATTTTCCATAATGACCTCTTATTTCCCGTAACCTTGCGAGGGGGTAAAGGTATTGTCGATAATCGGCGCGGTATCAGACTGCGGTACGTGGCACTGCAGGCAGAAATAACGACGCGGCGCGACATTGCCCGACACTTTACCGTCGCTGTCCATAAAGTGCGTCGGGCTGATACGCGGCGCGCCCGTCGTACGATAACTTTCCACGCCGTGGCATTGCAGACAGCGGTTGGTATTGGTCGTCACCTGGTAGCCCTCGACGCTGTGCGGGATCATCGGCGGCTGGTTGACGTAATTTAGCGGCATACGTTCCTGCTCTTTCGGCATACGAATCGCCCCTTCCTGCGTCCCGGATACTTCCGGCGACTGGCTCAGATCCACTCCGTTTGCCGCCCAAACCGCACCACTTACCACCAGGGCAAGCGTGGCCATCCATTGACACAGCGCTTTCATCAGGTCATGGCTTTTCATTGTTTCGCTCCCGAACTCCATCGCATTTACACTTCATCCTTCGAGCTGCCTCTTTGTTGGCTGCGCTCGAAAATCCCAGTCACATCGTTATCTATGCTCCTGGGGATTTCCTCGCTTACCGCCGCGATGCATCCCGAATGATGTTGTGTATCGTTATTGTAAAAACATCCTCAGAACAGACATCCACACAGCGACCGCAGGTCATGCAGTCGCGGTGAGTGACCTGCGCCGGGCTTTGCTCATCCAGCACCGGCGCACGTAGCACATGCGGTTCCGGGCAAACATGAAAACAATCCATACAGCGATTACATTTCTCACGTTTTTTGGCCGTCACGGTCACTACGCCTTTACTGCCCAGCACGCCATACAGCGCGCCCATCGGGCAAATATGACCGCACCAACCGTGCTCAACGACTAATAAATCAAATAAAAACAAAGCAATAATCAGAAACGCGCCGCTACTAAATCCCATAACCAGACTACGGCCTAACAGCGACACGGGATTAATCCATTCCCACAGCAGCGTGCCGGTCAACGCCGAACCGATTAACACCACCACCAGAAGGACGTACCGTATATGGCGTGGAATCGTCGCAGACTGGTTCAGGTCAAATTTCCTGCGCATCCAGTTAGCCAAATCGGTAACGGGGTTTAGCGGGCAAACCCAACTGCAAAATAATCGCTTTCCCGCCAGCGCATACAGCACAGTGATAATCACTGCTCCCGTCAGCGCCACGGTAGCGGGAAGATGCCCACTGGCGAGACTTTCCAGGGTAATCAGCGGATCGGTCAACGGGAGGGTATCGAACAGCAAACTACTGCTGTAGTTGCCATGCAAAACCCAAAAGCCCAGCCATGGGCCGCTGAGAAACATCCCCAGCACCATAAACTGGCTGATACGGCGTAACACCAGCCAACGGTGGCTACGCCACCAGCCTTTTTTCGCCCGCGCTTCTCGCCCGGCGTCGCGTTTACGATTTGCCATCTTTCCCCTCCAGCCAGCCGAAGCGGTAATGGTGTCCTAACTCCCCTTTCGCCAATGACAACGGCAACACTTTTATCGCTGGTTGCTCCAGTACGCAGACTTTTTCGCATTTGCCGCAGCCGGTACAGGCGTCGCTGTGTACGGTGGGCAGAAAGCGCGCATGTTTGCCGGTGCGCATGTTGCGATCCAGCTCCAGCGTGATGGCCTCATCGATTTTCGGGCATTCGCGGTAGCAAACGTCGCAGCGCAGCCCCTGAAAGTTGAGGCAGTTTTCCTGATCCAGCAGCACCGCCAGCCCCATGCGCGAGTCATCAATGGAGGCGATATCTTTATTCAGCGCCCCGCTGGGGCAGACTTTGGCGCACGGAATGTCTTCACACATTTCGCAGGGGATGTCGCGAGCGACGAAATAGGGCGTGCCTGCCGATAGCCCGGAGGCCAGCGTCGCCAGTTTTAGCGTGTCGTATGGACACGCCTGAACGCACTGCCCGCAGCGCACACAGGCGCTGGCGAAGACATTTTCATTCAGCGCGCCAGGCGGACGCAGCCGCACGCCCGTTGCGCGCGCGGTTTGCTGTTGCAAGCCCAGCGCCACGCCAACCGCCGCCAGCCCGCCCGCAGTGCGCACAACATCACGCAGGAAGCGGCGGCGGCCATTTTGGGGTTTCGCTGTACGGGACATAACGCGTTACACCTTCGCCAGTTTAACGGCGCACTTCTTGAAGTCCGTCTCTTTAGAGAGCGGGTCCGTCGCATCCAGCGTCAGGTTGTTCACTAGCTGAGCGGCATCGAAGAACGGCATATACACCAGTCCCTGCGGCGGACGGTTACGTCCACGCGTTTCGACAATCGAAATCACTTCGCCGCGGCGGGACGACACTTTAACCTTATCCCCACGACGCAGATCGCGCGCTTTCGCATCCAGCGGGTGAATAAAGACCACCGCTTCCGGGAAGGCGCGATGCAATTCAGGCACGCGGCGCGTCATACTGCCGGTATGCCAGTGTTCCAGCACGCGACCGGTGGAAAGCCACAGATCGTACTCGTTGTCCGGCGACTCCGCCGCGGGTTCAAATGGCAGCGCGAAGATCACCGCTTTGCCATCCGGTTTACCGTAGAATTTGTACCCTTCCCCCGCTTTTACATACGGGTCGTTGCCTTCGCTGTAACGCCATTGCGTCTCTTTGCCTTCGACGACCGGCCAGCGCAGACCGCGCGCGTTGTGGTAATCGTCGAACGGCGCCAGATCGTGCCCGTGGCCACGTCCAAACCAGGCGTATTCTTCAAACAACCCTTTTTGCAGATAGAAGCCCAGTTCACGAGACTCATCGTTTAACTGATCCTCTTTCAGCTCGCTCAGCGGGAATTTGCTGACCGCCGGCGTGGCGAACAGAACGTCATACAGCGTTTTACCGCGCAGCTCCGGCTTCTGGGCCAGCAACGCCTCCGGCCAGACCTCCTCGGTTTTAAAACGACGGGAGAACTGCACCAGTTGCCAGAGGTCGGATTTAGCTTCGCCCGGCGCTTTAATTTGCTGACGCCAGAACTGCGTGCGGCGTTCGGCGTTGCCGTAAGCGCCTTCTTTCTCAACCCACATGGCGGTCGGCAGGATCAGATCCGCAGACAGCGCGCTCACCGTCGGGTAAGGATCGGAGACAATGATAAAGTTACGCGGATCGCGCCAGCCCGGCATCCGATCTTCATTGATGTTCGGCCCGGCCTGCATATTGTTATTACACATTACCCAGTAGACGTTCAGCTTGCCGTCTTTCAACGCGCGATCCTGCGCCACCGCATGTAAACCCACTTTTGCCGGGATAGTGCCAGCAGGGATCTGCCAGTGTTTTTCGCAGATATCACGGTGTTTTTCGTTCGTCACGACCATGTCTGCGGGCAGACGGTGTGAGAAGGTTCCCACTTCACGCGCCGTACCGCAGGCGGAAGGCTGGCCGGTCAGCGAGAAAGGACCGCAGCCAGGCTGGGAGATTTTTCCGGTCAGCAGATGGAGGTTGTAAACCAGGTTATTCGCCCACACGCCACGGGTATGCTGGTTAAAACCCATCGTCCAGTAAGAGATCACGCGCTTATTCGGATCGGCGTAGAGCTGCGCCAACTGTTCCAGCTGATCTTTCGGCACGCCGGTCATTTCAGCAGTCTTGTCCAGCGTATATTCCGCCACGAAGGCTTTATACTCGTCGAAGCTCATCGGTTCGGAAGCGTCGGAGCCCGGATTCTTCGCCGCTTTTTCCAGCGGGTGCGTCGGGCGTAAGCCGTAGCCGATATCCGTCGCCCCTTTACGCAGATTCACATGCTTTGTGAAGAAATCCTGATTTACCGCGTTGTTCTGAATAATGTAATTCGCGATATAGTTAAGGATCACCAGATCGCTTTGCGGGGTAAAGACAATACCGTTGTCCGCCAGCTCAAAGCTACGGTGCTGGAAGGTGGAGAGGACAGCGACTTTCACATTCGGGTCGGACAAACGGCGGTTAGTGATGCGCGACCATAAAATCGGGTGCATCTCCGCCATGTTGGAACCCCACAGCACAAACGCA
Organism: Salmonella sp. SAL04157; assembly: GCF_046551635.1. NCBI lineage: Bacteria > Pseudomonadati > Pseudomonadota > Gammaproteobacteria > Enterobacterales > Enterobacteriaceae > Salmonella > Salmonella sp. SAL04157. Next base: position 166,462 of record NZ_JBGDVS010000008.1, on the reverse strand, counting down.
TCGGCCTGCTCAATATCGTCGTAGCAGCCCATCGGTTCATCCATGCCAAAGGTGCGCATAAAGCCCACCACCGCCGAGGCCATGCAGTGACGCGCATTCGGGTCGATGTTGTTAGAGCGGAAACCAGCCTTGAACAGTTTCGCGGCGGCATAGCCTTCCCAGATAGTCCATTGACCCGATCCAAACATGCCGATCGCTTCTGGTCCTTTCTCTTTCAGAGAGGTTTTAAACTTCTCTTCCATCACATCGAAGGCCTGTTCCCAGCTCACCGGCGTAAACTCGCCGTCTTTGTGATAGCTGCCGTCTTTCATGCGCAGCATCGGCTGCGTCAGACGATCTTTACCGTACATGATTTTGGGCAGGAAGTAGCCTTTAATGCAGTTCAGACCACGGTTGACCGGCGCGTCGGGGTCGCCCTGGCAGGCGACCACACGGCCCTGCTGCGTGCCCACTAACACACCGCAACCCGTTCCGCAAAAACGGCACGGCGCTTTATCCCATTTGATGGCTTCCTGCTGCCCGACAACGGCGCGGGCGACGCCCGGCACGCTCAGACCGGCAGCCGCCGCAGCGGCCGCAACGGCGTTAGCTTTCATAAAGCTACGACGACTGAGTTTCATGGTGTTTCCTCACCTTGCTCATCCTGCTGGTGATAAACCAGCGACACCGCCAGTACGCCCTCGACATTGCGTACTGACTCAATTGTTTGCATCAGCGTTTCACTCTGATCTGCTTCCGCCACCACGATCAGTTGCCCGCTTTCAACGTCGCTTAACGCGACTTCGCAACCCGGCAACGTGTTCAACTGTGGGCCAATGGCGGCGATGTTCTGACTTTTGGCCTGCACGACCAGGCTACAGACCTGCCAGTTAGTGCGCATGGTGGTTCTCCGCTTTGATGGCTGACACGGGACAGATAGCCACACACGCCCCGCATCCGTTACAGGCCTGCGAGTCAAGCTGCGGCTGGTAAATGCCGGATAGCGTGGGACGAAAGGTAATGGCCATAGGTTCACAACTGTCCTGGCAACGATGGCATTCAACCGATTGCCTGGCGAGGCAGTTTTCCGTGAGTGTAAAAATCAGATCCCAGGCCCTGGTGTGGCGCGGAAGAAAAAGCGATTCAGTACAGGCCTGCGCGCAGGCATAACAAAAGCTGCACTCGCCCCGTTTGAAATCTACGCTCGGATATCCCCCCGTCCCTCGCTGCAGGATGTCGGCCTCACACGCCTGGATGCAGGCGTCGCAACGCAGACAATGTGCGAGAAAATAGGGTGTTTCTCTGGCCCACGGCGGAAGAATCCCATTGCTGGCGTTGCGCCAACTGCCGGTCAACATGCTTCGACGGGATAAATCAACCATGATATCGCCCTTCCATAACGACACGCTTCCATAGGGAGTGAATGCCAATAAAAACCGTACAATTTATGAGTAGTTATTTTTGTAAATAAGATATTTCAGGATGTGTAAGAGATGCATACCCCGATAGAGGTAAATGCTGTTGCCGGATCAAAAGAGTGCCGGGTAAAGACCCGTAAACGTGCTTTTTCTCACATTTCAATGAGTTATATAGCTACCTATATAACGAAAACCACTAATAGCTGATAATTCCATTTACATTATCAATATCGGAATATTCCACTATATAAAAAGACGCTATTTTATTAATAATCTTGAAAATATGAGTAAATACAGATTAATAGATAATATGAATGTGTTAATCTGTTGTCCGTGCATACCGAAAACAGCAGAAAGGAAATACTGTGAACAATCAAATGAAGATGTTTGTCCCTGCCGTCGTCTTCGCCGCCCTCGCCAGCGCCTCTGCCTGGGCTAACAATAGCGATACCGCCCAGCCGCTGGAGAAAATCGCCCCCTATCCGCAGGCGGAAAAAGGAATGAAGCGGCAAGTGATAACCCTTACCCCTCAGCAGGATGAATCTACCCTCAAAGTGGAACTGTTGATTGGCCAAACGCTGAATGTGGATTGTAACCAGCATCGCCTCGGCGGCACGCTGGAAACAAAAACGCTGGAAGGCTGGGGCTATGACTATTATGTCTTTGATAACGTCACCTCTCCGGTATCAACCATGATGGCCTGCCCTGAAGGTAAGAAAGAGCAAAAATTCGTCACCGCCTGGCTGGGTGAAGACGGGATGCTGCGCTACAACAGCAAGCTGCCGATCGTGGTGTATACCCCGGCGAATGTAGACGTGAAATACCGCATCTGGAAAGCGGACGCTAACGTACAGAACGCCGTCGCGCGATAATGTTACGCTGCCCGGTCACACTTACCGGGCATCTGAACACGCCGGCTCACGCAGCGCTCCGGGGTTCTTTTTAAAACACGTCTGGAAATCCGCTCGCCCGCCGCAAAAAATACCCCGATGCCTGGTGGCGACGCGTGGCATCTTATCAGGCCTACCCGCGTGCGGACGTAGGGCTGCCATCAGGTGGTTCATCCGGCGCCATAGTCCATTACGCAGTACGCGCAACCGCATCACGCGAGGCGGCGTCACGTTCGTCGCCGGTGAGTTCGGTTAGCTGTCCGTTGCGCATTTCAAGCAGACGATCGGCATGAATAAAATAGTGATCATCATGGCTGATGGCGAAAATGGTTTTGCCCATTTCCTGCATTAACGGCAACAGTACCTGATAAAATTCCCGGCGGAAATGCGGGTCCTGATCGGCGGCCCACTCATCCAGCAAAATAATATCGCGCTCTTCCGCCAGCGCCAGCAGCAGCGCAATGCGCTTTTTTTGCCCTTTCGACAGTTTAAGATTCAAAATGCGCCCGTCGTTTAGCTCCAGCTTGTGCGTCATTTTCAGGTGCTCAAGCCACTTTTCGACCAGCGCGGAATTGGCGGGTTTCCCCTGCGGCCCCAGCAGGCGGTCGAATAACCACACATCGGTAAACACCGCAGAAAACAGTTTGCGATAATCTTCCGGCTGCCCGGCGGCAATAGGTTGACCATCAAGTAAAATCGTTCCCGATTGCGGCTGGTATAAACCGGTCAATAACATGGCCAGCGTCGATTTCCCGCTACCGTTGCCGCCAATTAAAAACAGCAGTTCGCCGCGGTGAATCGTCAGGTTGATGGGCCCCACGGAAAACGCGTTATCCTGATAGTGGAAAACCACGTTGCGCAGCTCCAGCGTCTTCCAGTCGGGAAAGGCTTTCGGCTGCGGAAAATCAGGCTTATACGGGGCGAGCGCGAATTTATTCAGTTTATTAAACGCCACCTGGGCGGTCAGTAGCGTTGGCAACGCCCCCACCGCAGACAGTAGCGGCGTGCGCAGGAACAGCAACGTCAGTGAATAGGTCGCCGCGACGTTGGTATCCGCCCAGCCGAGACTATTCGCCATCCAGAAGACCAAGCCTATCGCCCCCAGCATCATGATATTCGACCAGTTGACGGCGCTCAGGTGAAAAGTATCGGCACGGATAATGTGATAACGGTACTCTTTGGCGTCCGGGATATAGCATTGCTGAAAAATCTGCTCCGCACGCTCGCGGTTTAGCGTCAGCTCTTTGCGTCCTTCCAGCACCGTCTGATAGTCGTTGTACAGCTTATCTTCGGTCTCGCGCAGGGTCGCCATATGCTGGTAAACCCGCGCCACCAGCACAAATCCGCCCCAGATAGTGACCGCCATCCAGATAGCCGTAACCAGCAGCATTTTTGTCGATAGCATCGCCAGATACGCCGCCGAGCCGACGGTGAGGATAATGCCCTGCACCAGCTCAGGCAGACGCACAAAGGCGATAGTAATATTGCGAATATCGCTGGTCAGACCGGCCAGTAAAGAGGCGCTGCCCAGTTGCTCAATGCGTTCAACGTGCGTATCCAGAATGCGCTTGATAAATTCGCTGCGCAGGCGGTAAACGAAATGGTGTCCCAGAGTGGTAAGCGCCAGTTGGGAACCTAATGTGACGACCATTAGCAACAGGAGCAGACCGAGAAATTCCGGCAGCACCATGACGGTGGTGTCCACCGTTTCAATCAGGCGCTGATTGATAAACGCGATCAGGCCAATCCCCAGCGCCGCGCTGGCGAGGCTCAGCGCCATCACGCTAATAAATGGCCAGCGGTACTGCCGCCAGACAAGAATAAGAAGTTCCATGCATACAACCCGGACCGATAATAACAGCCCGCAGTTTAACTAACTCCACCTGCACAGCAATAATAATTCTTATTTTTATTCTTTTTCAGCCGCCTGACGGAAGGTGAGATTGTAACGAAATTCACCGGTCATGGGATGAAAGCCCACTTTAAGCGGCTGGATACCATGATAAAACAGCCGGGACTCGCCGCCCCAGACCACGATATCGCCATGCTCCAGTAAGATCCGCTGGAGCGGATCGCTGCGACGCAGGCCGCCAAACTGAAAAACCGCCGGCACCCCCAACGAAACTGAGACGATAGGCGCGCGCAGATCCGGCTCGTCTTTATCCTGATGCAGCGACAGTTTTGCGCCGGGCGCGTAGCGATTGATCAGGCAGGCGTCCGGTTGGAAGCTCGCATACCCTGCCGCGATTGCCGCCTGACGACATACGCTGGCAAACGATAACGGCAGCGCAGGCCAGGGTTTATCGGTCAACGGATCGCGCACGGCATAACAATAACCGTGACGATCGGTGGTCCACCCTAACGCGCCGCAGTTGGTCATCGCCACCGACATGGTGTAGCCGCCCGGCGTCACCATCTGACGAAACGGAGACTGACTGGCGACAAACCCGATATCGTCTAATAGCGACTGCGCCGCGCGAAACGCAAAGCGGCGCAACACCACTGCGCCAGGCGCCAGGGGCTCTTGCCAGGGCGCTTCATCAGCAAATAGATCCAGCATTGCTACTCCTCTTTTTGCGCTTCTCGCTTTAATAGCTGCGCTTTTCGACGCACGCCCCAACGATAACCGGAGAGCGCGCCATCACGACGCACGACCCGATGACACGGGATCACCATCGCCAGTTTATTCGCGCCGCACGCGCTGGCGACCGCGCGTACTGCCGTGGGTTTGCCGATAGTCGCGGCAAGCTGTTGATAGCTTACGGTTTCGCCGCAGGGAATTGCGCATAACGCCTGCCAGACCTGCTGTTGAAACGCGGTTCCCTGGATATCCAGCGGCAACGAGAGCAGCACATCGCGTGTGTTGATAGCCGCGACAACCTGCCGCACCCGTTGCTGAAAAGGCGCGTCAGCAGGTGCGTGGCGGGCCGTCGGGAAAAGGGTGTGTAATTCAGCCAGTAGCGCGTCGTCGCTATCACCGGGGAGAATCGCGCAAATCCCCCGCTCGCTCTCCGCCACCAGGCACCGTCCGTAAACCCAGTCCGTCAGCGCATAGCGAACGGAGACATTATCGCCGCCTTTGCGAAACTGTTTTGCCGTCATGCCCAGCGTCTGGTCGGCATGACGGTAGTAGCTACTGCTATCCGGGAAGCCGGCGCGGTAAATAGCCGCCGTGATCGGCTCTCCTTTCGCCAACGCCTCACGCAGCCGCCGGGCGCGCCATGCCTGCTGCCACCCTTTCGGCGTCATTCCGGTGCTCGCTTTAAACAGGCGGTGCAGATGAAACGGGCTCATCGCCACCGCCTGCGCCAGAGACGCCAGCGTTACCGGCGTCTCCTGCTCAAGTAAACGGCAGGCGCAGGCAATCTTATCCAACCGCCGTTGCTGCGCGCGCGCATTATCCGGCTGACAGCGCTTGCAGGGGCGAAAACCGGCGTCCAGCGCCTGCTGCGCGTTGGCAAAAAAGCGAACATTTTTACGTAACGCCCGCTTCGAGCGACAAGAAGGGCGGCAAAAAACGCCGGTGGTTCGCACCGCAAAAACGAAACGCCCATCCGCGCTGGCATCGCGCGCCTGCACCCGCAGCCAGCATTCATCATCGGTAAGTAACGCTTTTTTCATCATAGACTCCTTCATTAAGCATAGTGCTTGCTTACATGCAGTGTGTCCGTAAATCCGCCCACAAAAACCCGTAATCTTGCGTTTTAATTCTTATCGCTCACCAGGAACGTTTTGAACTGCGGCGACATCCAGGTTTTAAAGCCCTCACCTTCTTTCATGATCATAAAGACCGCCAGCCCTTCCCGCCGCACGACCTCTTGCGCCTTTTGCGTACCGAGCACCATCAGGCCGGTGTCCCAGCCGTCCGCTTCCAGCGCCGTTGGCGCAATGACCGTAACCGATACCAGGTTGTGTTCAATGGGGCGCCCCGTTTGCGGATCGATAACGTGCGAGACACGCTTGCCATCCAGCTCATAATAGTTACGGTAGCTGCCGGAGGTGCTGATGCCATACCCGTTGATATCCACAATCGCCTGCACCGCGTTTTCCCGGTCGGTCGGCTTCTGAATCGCGACGCGCCACGGCAGCCCTTGCGCATTCATCCCGCGACTGCTTAATGCGCCGCCCACCGAGACCAGATAACGCGCAATGCCCTCCTGCTCCATCAGACGCGCCAGATGATCCGCCGCATAGCCCTCCCCGACCGTGGAGAGATCGACATAAAGATCCGGAAGATCTTTTTGCAAAAACTGATGTCCAGCCCTGTCGATAACCTGCAAATGTTGCAGGCCTGTTTTCGCTTTTGCCGCATCGATTTGTGCTGGTGTTGGGATATGCAGCGGCTGCCGATCCGGTCCAAACCCCCACAGATTGACCAGCGGGCCCACGGTGATATCCATCGCGCCATCCGTCTTCGCGCCAATACGCAGCGCCGAGGTCACGATATCCGCCATGGCTTCGCTGACCGGCCAGGGCGCAAGACTGCGTGAATGGTTAAAACGCATCAGCGCGGAGTCATTTTTATAGGTAGAAAGCAACCAATCATCAGCATCAAGCTGAGTCTGGATTTTAGTCTGTAGCTCTGCGGCGCGTTTCGCATCGATGCCAACCACGCTCACCCGCCAGATAGTCCCCATCGTCTTACCTTCCAGCACCTGAGCGGCAGGTGACGCTGTTGTCGTTTCGGGAGCCTCATCGCAGCCCATAAGTAAAAAAGCCGCCGCCAGACACACGGCCCGGCAAAAAGTCATTTTCATCGCTGTTTATCCTCATTCGAATGGACGCAAGCGTATATCAAAACGTCGTATTTGTACGCCGGAATAAGGCATGAAAAAAGGGCCCGCAGGCCCTTTAGCAACATCTTTTGCTGATTAGAACTGGTAAACCAGACCCAGCGCTACGATGTCGTCGGTGTTGATGCCCGCATCGCGGGTAAAGTCGTTTTTATCCAGCAGGTTGATTTTGTAATCAACATAGGTGGACATGTTTTTGTTGAAGTAGTAAGTCGCGCCGACATCAACGTATTTTACGATGTCCTGGTCGCCATAGCTGGCGCCGTAGCCGTTGCTGATGTCCTTACCTTTAGACTGCAAGTAAGCCACAGACGGACGCAGACCAAAGTCGAACTGGTACTGAGCAACCACTTCAAAGTTCTGCGCTTTGTTGGCAAAACCGTAAGAGGTGGACGGGTTGCTACCGTTAGAGGTACCAAAACGGGTTGCGTTATAGGTCTGAGAATACTGCGCTGCCAGATAGATGTTGTTCGCATCGTATTTCAGGCCGCCGGTGTAGACCGTGGCGCGATCGCCGTTACCATACAGGCGAGCGTTAGCGGTGTTGTTCTGATCGGCAGTACGTTTAGACGTGGTGATAGCGCCACCGACAGAGAAGCCTTCGCCGATTGCATAAGTCAGCGATCCGCCGTAACCGTCGCCGTTCTGGTTCAGCAGGCTGCGACCGTTGGTGTTTTCACCGCTCACGCTGCCGTTTTTGCCCTGATACTGTAACGCGAAGTCCAGACCATCCACCAGGCCGAAGAAGTCGGTGTTACGGTAAGTGGCATAGCCGTTACCACGTTGCTGCATAAAGTTGTCAGCGCCGTAGGTGTCGCCGCCGAACTCCGGCAGAACGTCGGTCCAGGAGGTCACGTCATAGGTTACGCCGTAGTTACGACCATAATCGAAGGAACCTGCATCAGCGAATTTCAGACCCGCAAACGCCACACGCGTCCAGGAGTCGTTGCTGCCTTCAGTCTGGTTGCCCTGAATCTGATATTCCCACTGGCCATAACCGGTCAGCTGATCGTTAACCTGCGTTTCGCCTTTGAAACCGATACGCATGTAGGTCTGGTCGCCGTCGCTGCCTTTGTCGTCAGAGAAGTAGTGCAGGCCATCAACTTTACCAAACAGGTCTAATTTGTTGCCGTCTTTATTATAAATTTCAGCCGCATTCGCTGCGCCTGCCACCAGCAGAGCTGGTACCAGGAGGGACAGTACTTTAACTTTCATGTTATTAACCCTCTGTTATATGCCTTTATTGCTTTTTTATGCCACTGCTTACTGGTTAACCCTCATTAACCAGTCGGCAAGTCCATTCTCCGCAAAAATACAGAATAATCCAACACGAATATGATACTAAAACTTTTAAGATGTTACAGTTATCTACATAGATGTTTCAAAATATGAATTTTACGGAACTTTTTTAAAGCAAAAATCAAGTAAAAATAAGCACAAATAGACAAAATATATTCACGAGACTTTTAAAATCAATGGGTTAAATTGATGAAATTCATAGCACTGAATGATAAAACAGAATTTTCATTCGCAACTAAAATAGTGACCGCTATCATCATTAACTTTATTTATTACCGTCATTCACTTCTGAATGTCTGTTTACCCCTATTTCAACCGAATGCTTCGCATTCGGTTTTTTTTACCCTTTTTCAGACACACCCGGCAGATTTATGCTACCTGCCTAAAATTATCACGGTTATTCACTACCCTCGCTGGTCTACCGTTCGTAAGACATTAGCAAATAATTTCTTGATATTTAGTGCTAAACATTTATAAGTAGTCTTTATATTTGTACCGTTCTACGAAGGTTGTACGCTTTTCCCGTCCCGCCGACGGAGCGCGTGTTAAGTTGCCCGGCATGACGTAAGAGTCTGGAAATTCATTCATTACCCTTTATACTGCCCTTCACCTTCAGCGTTGCTTTTACAGGTCGTAAACATAAATGAGTCAGTCTGACACAACGGTCTCTACCCGATTCTCCCTTCTACCGGGAAGCATTACCCGTTTCTTCTTATTGCTGATCATTGTGCTGCTGGTAACGATGGGCGTTATGGTGCAGAGCGCCGTCAACGCCTGGTTGAAAGACAAAAGCTATCAAATTGTCGATATCACCCACGCTATTCATAAACGCGTGGATACCTGGCGGTATGTTACCTGGCAAATTTATGACAACATCGCCGCGACCACTACGCCATCGACAGGTGAAGGACTTCAGGAAACGCGTCTGAAGCAGGATGTGTATTATCTTGAAAAGCCGCGACGTAAAACTGAAGCGCTGATTTTCGGTTCCCATGACAGCGCCACGCTGGAAATGACGCAGCGTATGTCAACCTATCTGGATACGCTGTGGGGCGCGGAAAACGTGCCGTGGTCAATGTATTACCTCAACGGACAGGATAACAGCCTGATTCTTATCTCTACCCTACCGTTGAAAGATCTCTCTTCCGGCTTTAAAGAGTCCACTATTGGCAATATCGTCGATTCCCGCCGGGCAGAGATGTTGCAGCAGGCGAATGCGCTGGATGAGCGCGAAAGTTTCTCCTCATTGCGAAAACTGGCCTGGCAAAACGGTCACTATTTTACGCTGCGCACGACCTTCAATCAGCCAGGACATCTGGCAACCGTGGTGGCGTTTGATCTGCCCATTAATGATTTAATCCCGCCGGGAATGCCGCTGGACAGTTTTCGGATAGAGCCTGACGCAACCCAGGCGACGGGGCGAAGCAGTGAAAAGGAAGCGCCTGATAGCGTCACGATTAGCTTTAACGGTTCAAAAATTGAGATCTCCTCAGCGCTTAACTCTACCGGAATGCGCCTGATCTGGCAGGTACCGTTCGGTACGCTTTTGCTTGATACGTTGCAAAATATTCTGCTGCCTTTACTGCTGAACATCGGGCTGCTGGCGTTGGCGTTATTTGGCTACGCCACGTTCCGTCATCAGCCGGGACGGTCGACGGAATCGACATCCGGCAACGCGGCGAATAACGAGCTTCGCGTCTTACGCGCCATTAATGAAGAGATCGTTTCTCTGCTGCCGCTGGGTCTGCTGGTCTACGATCAGGAAGGAAACCGCACCGTGATCAGCAATAAAATCGCCGATCATCTATTGCCGCATCTTAACCTGCAAAATATTACCAGCATGGCGGAACAGCATCAGGGCGTGATTCAGGCGACAATTAATAACGAACTGTATGAGATCCGTCTGTTTCGCAGCCAGATCGCCCCCCGCACGCAGATCTTTATTATCCGCGATCAGGACCGGGAAGTGCTGGTGAATAAGAAGCTTAAACAGGCGCAGCGTTTGTATGAGAAGAATCAGCAGGGCCGCGCCGCCTTTATGCAAAATATCAGCAACACGCTTAAAGAGCCCGTACGCCAACTGGCGGTTAACGCCGCGGCAGTCACCACGCCGGAAAGCCTGAAACTGGCGGATCAGGCGGATGTATTGGTACGTATGATCGATGAAATCCAACTGGCGAATATGCTGGAAAATGACGCATGGAAAAGCGAAGCAACGCTGTTCTCCCTTCAGGATCTTATTGACGAAGTCGTGCCGGAAGTGCTGCCCGCCATTAAGCGTAAAGGGCTGCAGCTGCTGATTAATAACCATCTTAGCGGCAACGATGAACGCTGGGGCGATCGCGACGCCCTGCGCCGGATTTTGCTGCTGTTGATTCAGTATGCCGTCACAACGACCGCTATGGGTAAAATTACGCTTGAAGTCGAGCAGGATGAATCTATCGCGGAGCGTCTGACTTTCCGTATTCTGGATACGGGCGAAGGTGTAACGTTAAACGAGATTGATAATCTGCATTTCCCGTATATGAATGAAACGCAGGGCGATCGTTACGGCAAAGCGAATCCGCTCACCTTCTGGCTGTGCAATCAACTGGCGCGCAAACTGGGCGGTCATCTCAACATTAAAGCGCGGGAAACGCTGGGCACGCGCTATACCGTTCATGTCAAAATGCTTCCTCACGATCAGCATACCCAGGTCGAAGAGCGCCTGCTGGACGACGTGAGCGTGATGGTCGATGTGACGTCCAACGAGGTTCGCGCGATTGTGCTGCGTCAGTTAGAAAACTGGGGCGCCACCTGCATCACGCCGGATGAAAGGCAGATAAGTCAAGAATATGATCTCTTTTTAACGGATAATCCGTCTAATCTTACTGCCTCGGGCTTGCTTTTAAGCGATGATGAGTCAGGCGTGCGGAAAATTGGCCCGGGTCAGTTGCGCGTCAACTTTAATATGAGCAATGCTATGCAGGAAGCTGTACTACAACTTATCGAAGAGCAGCTGGCGCAGGAAGAGATTCCCGCCTCCCCGCTCGGCGGAGATGAAAATGCCGAGCTTCATGCCAGCGGCTACTATGCGCTATTTGTAGACACAGTACCGGATGATGTTAAGAGGTTGTATACTGAGGCGGCAACCAGCGATTTCGCTGCGCTGGCCCAAACGGCCCACCGCCTGAAAGGGGTGTTTGCCATGCTTAATCTGGTACCCGGCAAGCAGTTATGTGAAACGCTGGAACATCTGATTCGTGAGAAAGATGCTCCAGGTATAGAAAAATATATCAGCGACATTGACGCCTACGTCAAAAGCTTGCTGTAGCAAGGTAGCCCAATACATGAACAATATGAACGTAATTATTGCCGATGACCACCCGATTGTACTGTTCGGTATTCGCAAATCACTTGAACAAATCGAGTGGGTGAATGTTGTCGGCGAATTTGAAGATTCCACAGCATTGATCAACAACCTGCCGAAATTAGATGCGCATGTGTTGATCACTGACCTCTCCATGCCGGGAGATAAATACGGCGATGGGATCACCTTGATCAAGTACATCAAGCGTCATTTTCCGAGCCTGTCTATTATCGTTCTGACCATGAACAACAATCCGGCGATCCTGAGCGCCGTGTTGGATCTTGATATTGAAGGGATCGTACTCAAGCAGGGTGCGCCAACCGATCTGCCTAAGGCGCTGGCCGCGCTGCAAAAAGGCAAAAAATTCACCCCAGAAAGCGTTTCTCGTCTGCTGGAGAAAATCAGCGCAGGCGGTTACGGCGACAAGCGCCTGTCGCCAAAAGAGAGCGAAGTATTACGCCTGTTCGCCGAGGGCTTCCTGGTCACCGAAATCGCCAAGAAGCTCAACCGCAGCATTAAGACCATCAGCAGCCAGAAGAAATCGGCGATGATGAAACTGGGCGTAGAGAATGATATCGCGCTGCTCAACTATCTCTCTTCCGTCACCCTGAGTCCGACAGACAAAGAATAAATCGCTTTTACGTTACCCAGCCTGATGGCGCTACGCTTATCAGGCCTACCAGTCGACTCATCTTTTGCAGGCCGGATCAGGCGACGCCGCCATCCGGCATTTTTTATGCCCGCGTTTTACGTACCCGCTCGGCATACACCGCCAGCGTCTGTTTCAACACGTCCAGCGTCACAGGCTTCGACAAACAGCTGTCCATACCGGACTCCAGGCAACGTTGTTTCTCTTCCGCCAGCGCGTTCGCCGTCACGCCGACGACCGGCAGCGTCAGCCCAAGCTGACGGATACGCTGCGTCAGGCGGTAGCCGTCCATGTTCGGCATGTTCACATCGCTCAGAACAATATCGATAGCATTTTTACTCAGCACATTCAGAGCGTCCACGCCATCATTGGCTGTCTTACACTGATACCCCAGCGATCCCAATTGATCGGCCAGCAAGCGGCGATTGATAGGATGATCGTCAACGACCAGAATCATCATATCGTCATTTGAATCTGCGGTTTTATCCGTCGTCGGCAATGCGCTGGAAAGCGCTTCACTATCCAGCTCAATACTATAAATACGCGCCAACAGTGCGGGCAACTCATGCACCGACGCCACACTATGCACCCACTCGCCCGGCGCTCTTTCCAATGGAATCCCGATATGACGGCGGCAAAAGACGACCGCCGCCCTCCCCTGCCAGGTATGCTCCAGCGCGTCATCGACAACCAAAATATCGTCCGCGGCGGGTTCTTGCCCTTCATAACGCTGTGTATGAACGCCGCTACGCGCCAGACTGGTCTCAATAAACTGGCACAAAGAAGTATTGCGCACCGCCAGCCAACAGCAGGTTCCGGCGAGTCCTTCCACGCTCTTTTTCACAGGGTATTGCGCGCCATAAAGCGGGATGCGCAGCGTAAACTGGCTTCCCATGCCCGGCTCCGAATCGACGGAAATATCGCCGTCCATCATGCTGATCAATTTTTCGCAAATCGCCAGCCCCAGACCGGTCCCCTGAAAGTTACGCTGTACGCCGGTTCCCACCTGGAAGAAGGGATCGAACAGGCGAACCACCTCTTTTGCCGGAATACCAACCCCGGTATCCCGCACGCGAATGCTGAGATAATCCCCATCACAGCGCACATGCAGCACGATGCAGCCAATATCGGTAAACTTAATGGCGTTGCTCAACAGGTTTGAAATGACCTGCTGTAAACGCATCGGGTCGCCGTTCAGCGATACCGGCACGTCAGGCTCAATAAAACAATACAGGCCGAGCTGCTTACGCACCACCAGCGGCAGATAATTGGCGGTGATATGGTTCATCACCTCTCGCGGTGAAAATTCGCGCGGCTCAATCTTTAGCTGTTCCGACTCAATTTTCGAGAAGTCGAGAATGTCGCTGATAATTTTCAGCAACAGACTGGAGGAGTTATTCATCGCCGTGACCAGACGATCCACGCCTTTTGGCAACTCTTTGGTTTGCAGCAGATCGAGATTGCCGATGATACCGTACAGCGGTGTGCGCAACTCATGGCTGACCGTTGCAAGGAACATGGATTTAGACTGGCTTGCCTGTTCCGCCGCCTGCGCCATCTCCTGCAGCGACTCTTCCATTTTGACGCGCGTACTCACATCTACCAACACGCAAATCGCGACGTTTTCATTACGATAGCGGGAATGGACGAAGCTAATTTGCAAATTGGTATTATTGCTGGTCAATACATCAACAAAGTTGACCTGCTGGCCGCAAATGATTTGCGTCAGGCGCTGTCTGTCTTCATGCGTGAGCATGTTCAGGTAGGTGTGCGCCAGTTCGTTACTCAGAATATTGACGCCATCAATAGTGCGCAGAATACAGATCCCCACCGGCGCGGAGGCGACGATTTTACGGTTGAACTGTTCATGCTCTTCCAGACGCTGGGCATCGCTCTCCGCCGGAATAAAAATTCGCCGCTCATACATCCGCGCAAGCGTAAACAGCCCTGCGCCCACCAGCACGTTCAGCAGGATAGCGTTCAGGATAAGAATACGAATACGCTCCAGGACTAAATCTACAGGCACAGAATAGACAATACTGAGCGAGGATGGCGGCAGGCTTTTTTTGAGTACCAGTTCGCGAAAACCTGGCGTATAACCAAACCAGGAGCGCTCCTGCATCCAGCGCGGCTCCGCTTTAATAATGCCGTCAGGACCGGCCAACGAAATCAGCGAATGGCCGTTCTCATCAATAATGGTGACGCCCATCGGCAAACTGCCCGGCGTGAAAAAATTTTCCATGCGGATGGACTGCTCGACGCCCAGCAGCGCCTGCAGACGGTTGGCCAGATACACCGGCGTCAGCGCATAAAAGTAGCCCACGCCCTGACGCGCGCCCTGGCTTATCCAGAAAAGGTTATTCCCACTTTCTTCTTGCGGCGCGTTGCGGTATTTCATAATCCGCTCATGTAACGCTTTTAACGCATCATCGCGCTCCACGGGCATTTCACGCAGGCCGAAATTCGCCATACAGAGGTTATCGCTGCCAATCAGGAAAACGCGGTTAAGATCATACGCCGCTGAAAAGTTGTCGCGCCAGTAACGCATAAACCAAGCCAGCGACTCCAGCGATCCACGCCAGGCGGAGCCCATCGCCGCACAGTCTGAGTCGGCGAATAGCGGTTCAAAATCCGGCACCACCATTTTGTCATCACGCGCACGCGACGACATGACGCCGTTTTCCGCCGTTAAACGGTTCTCGGCGATATATTTGAGCTCTTTCATCACATCCGACGTGCGCTGGATAAAACGCTGCGCCTGATCGGAGCTAAGGTTGAACTCCTGACGAATTTCAGACTCCCGCTGGTGCAGGGCATTGACGATGTAAAACACCGAAACAAAGGCGATTAAGAGCCAAATGAGTAACGCTAACGCTCTGAATAAGTAGCGCGAGACTTTCAGCGTAGTTCGAAAGGAAGCAAGGTATTTCAAAGGGGCGAAGCTCCGCCTCAGGATGTAAATAGAGTGTGACTAAGGTAGCGGTAAATGACGTAGCCCGCAACGGCAAAGAAAAAGGGCCGGATATCCGGCCCTCGCACAGTAATAACATTACTCGTCAGCGTCATCCGCAACGTCGTCATCGCTTTCCGCTTCCGGGGCGATATCCTCATCCCCTTCCGCCACGCTGCCGTCGATAGCGTCGAGTTCTTCGTCATCTACCGGTTCAGCAACGCGTTGCAGACCCACCACGTTTTCATCTTCCGCCGTGCGGATAAGGATAACGCCCTGGGTATTACGTCCCACTACGCTGATCTCGGACACACGGGTACGCACCAGAGTACCGGCATCCGTGATCATCATGATCTGGTCGCAATCGTCCACCTGTACCGCGCCAACAACGGAACCGTTGCGCTCGGTGACTTTGATAGAGATAACGCCCTGCGTCGCACGCGACTTGGTTGGATACTCTTCAGCTGCGGTGCGTTTGCCGTAACCATTCTGCGTGACGGTCAGGATTGCCCCTTCGCCGCGTGGGATGATCAGAGAGACGACTTTATCGTCTCCCGCCAGCTTAATACCGCGCACACCGGTCGCGGTACGCCCCATCGCACGGACGGCGTCTTCTTTGAAGCGCACCACTTTACCCGCGGCCGAGAACAGCATGACTTCGTCAGAACCAGAAGTCAGGTCAACGCCAATCAGCTCGTCGCCGTCGTTGAGGTTCACCGCGATAATACCGGCGGAACGCGGACGGCTGAATTCGTTCAACGCCGTTTTCTTCACGGTACCGCTGGCGGTCGCCATAAAGACGTTGACGCCTTCTTCGTACTCACGAACCGGCAGAATCGCGGTGATACGTTCGTTGGCTTCCAGCGGCAGCAGGTTGACGATCGGACGACCGCGCGCGCCACGACTGGCTTCCGGCAACTGATAGACCTTCATCCAGTACAGACGGCCCCGGCTGGAGAAGCAGAGGATGGTGTCATGGGTGTTGGCCACCAGCAGGCGGTCGATAAAGTCTTCTTCTTTAATACGCGCGGCAGATTTACCTTTCCCACCACGACGTTGCGCTTCGTAATCCGTCAGCGGTTGGTATTTGACGTAACCCTGGTGAGACAGCGTCACGACAACATCTTCCTGGCTAATCAGATCTTCGATATTAATATCGGCGCTGTTGGCGGTGATTTCGGTACGACGCTCATCGCCGAACTGATCGCGAATTAACTCCATCTCTTCGCGGATCACTTCCATCAGGCGATCGGCGCTGCCCAGAATGTGCAGCAGTTCAGCAATCTGCTCCAGCAGCTCTTTGTATTCGTCGAGCAGTTTTTCATGCTCCAGGCCGGTCAGTTTCTGCAAACGCAGATCCAGAATCGCCTGCGCCTGCTGTTCAGTCAGGTAGTACTGACCGTCACGCACGCCAAATTCTGGCTCCAGCCATTCCGGACGCGCGGCGTCATCACCGGCGCGCTCCAGCATCGCAGCAACGTTACCCAGATCCCACGGACGCGAAATCAGCGCCGCTTTCGCTTCTGCCGGCGTTGGCGCGCGGCGAATCAGTTCGATAATCGGGTCGATGTTGGCCAGCGCAATCGCCAGAGCTTCAAGGATATGCGCACGGTCACGGGCTTTACGCAGTTCAAAAATAGTCCGACGCGTCACCACTTCACGGCGGTGGCGCACGAACGCTGAAATGATATCTTTCAGGTTCATGATCTTCGGCTGGCCGTGATGCAGCGCCACCATGTTAATACCGAAGGAAACCTGTAGCTGGGTCTGGGAGTAGAGATTATTAAGCACCACCTCGCCCACCGCATCGCGTTTTACTTCAATCACGATGCGCATACCGTCTTTGTCGGATTCGTCACGCAGCGCGCTGATACCTTCCACGCGTTTATCTTTCACCAGCTCGGCGATTTTCTCGATCAGGCGCGCTTTGTTCACCTGATAGGGAATTTCATGGACGATGATGGTTTCGCGGCCCGTTTTGGCGTCAGCTTCAACTTCCGCGCGGGCGCGGATGTACACTTTGCCACGACCGGTACGGTAGGCTTCTTCGATACCACGACGACCGTTGATGATCGCGGCGGTCGGGAAGTCCGGACCCGGAATATGTTCCATCAGCCCTTCAATGCTGATGTCTTCGTTGTCGATATACGCCAGGCAGCCGTTAATCACTTCCGTCAGGTTGTGCGGCGGGATATTCGTCGCCATACCTACTGCGATACCGGAAGAACCGTTAACCAGCAGGTTAGGAATTTTGGTCGGCATGACGTCCGGAATTTTTTCCGTACCGTCATAGTTATCCACGAAATCCACCGTCTCTTTTTCGAGATCGGCCATCAGTTCGTGGGCGATTTTCGCCAGACGGATCTCCGTATAACGCATTGCCGCCGCGGAGTCGCCGTCAATAGAACCGAAGTTACCCTGACCATCCACCAGCATGTAACGCAGCGAGAATGGCTGCGCCATACGAACGATGGTGTCATACACTGCGGAATCGCCGTGGGGATGGTATTTACCGATTACGTCACCAACGACACGGGCAGATTTTTTATAGGCTTTGTTCCAGTCATTGCCCAATACGTTCATGGCGTAAAGTACGCGACGGTGTACCGGCTTCAGGCCATCTCGGACATCCGGCAGCGCACGGCCAACAATGACCGACATCGCATAATCCAGATAGGAGCTCTTCAGCTCTTCCTCAATGTTGACCGGTGTAATTTCTCTCGCAAGGTCGCTCATCTAACCGCTATCCCTCTACTGTATCCCGGATTCAAAGGTCGCAAATTATAACACATTCGCCCACGTACTGGTAAACGGAATGCAGCCAGACAATGCTTTATTCGGGTGCCGCATGCTCTCTTCATTTATAAGCGTGGTCTCGGCGTTTATTGGCGATCGGCTTCAGAGGCGACACAGGGGAGATCGGGGCCTGGCCAGGAAGAGGTTAGAAAATCAATACCTCCCGTGTATACCCGTCATACTTCAAGTTTCATGTGCGTTGGCAGCGAGTTACTCGGCCCATCCCTGGGCCTCGCCCCGTCGGGGTTAGCGCAAGCGCTGTTCAAGACGGTTAACCATTTTATCCTGCAACTCGAATTATTTAGGGAATATGCCGGGAGGCATAAACAATAATCAGTATCACCAGATGCTATTTAATCACATAGGCCAGATATTCTTTCACTACCTCATCGTTTAATTCCTGACCCAATCCGGGCTGTTCCGGCGCGACATAATAGCCATTTTCCGGCTGATAATCGTGGGTACAAAGTTCCCGAATAGATGCTTTCATCGCATTGGTATGATGCTCATGAATAATAAAGTTGGGAATTGCTGTTTCCATATGCAGCGCGGCTACCGTGGAAACAGGACCGCCGCAAACATGCACCTGTACAGTGGTGTCATAAATATTAGCATAGTCACAGATTTTCTTTCCTTCGGTAATTCCGCCGCAGAGACACAAATCAGGTTGAGCTACGGCAATAGACTGCTTCTCCAGTAATTCCCTGTATCCCCATCTTGTGTAGGAACGCTCGCCAGTGGCGATTGGAATCGTTGTTGAACGGGAAACTTTCTGCATATTATCAGAATTTAATGGATGAATCGGTTCTTCATAAAGAAAGATACGATACTTTTCTATCGCCTTCGCAAATTGAATAGCTGAGTTGGTACCGAGAAGAGAATGGATTTCCACGATAATATCAGCATCATCCCCCATTGCTTCACGCATAGCGGCAATTCGCGCTTCCCCCATTTTTAATT
The DNA here is from genome assembly GCF_046551635.1 of Salmonella sp. SAL04157. NCBI lineage: Bacteria > Pseudomonadati > Pseudomonadota > Gammaproteobacteria > Enterobacterales > Enterobacteriaceae > Salmonella > Salmonella sp. SAL04157. Next base: position 147,379 of record NZ_JBGDVS010000008.1, on the reverse strand, counting down.
GATCGGCCAGTAACAATCCTGAATAGTTACGATTTTTATTCTGAAAAACACAGTCATCGCCATTACGATCGATTTCGAGTGGATCCACTTTAATCGCATCATATCCATCGTCAAGAGCCGCACGCGCCGCCTCAGCATATTCATCAGGTGTCACTAATATCTGGCGTTTATCCCCCCAACCAAATTGTAACTGACTAGCATAGGTTCTTAATTTTTCATTGGTTTTCCCACCAAGGAGCTGATAAACAGGTACACCTAAATATTTACCTTTGATATCCCAAAGAGCAATATCAATAGCGCTCATTCCGGCATAAAAAACGTTCCCGCCCCCCATCCCCCAAAAAGTCTTTCTGAAAAAGAACTCCCAAATTTTTTCGATATTTAATGGATCTTCACCCACAATCAATGGCGCCAGATCTCTGATGATCCCTACGCCAGCTTTAGCGCCTGCGCCATAGGCCAGTCCTACTTCGCCAATACCACTTAATCCTGAGTCGGTATTCACCCGAATAAGTACTGGATTATAGGAGGACATCGTTTGATCTCTTTTTTTTAATTCACAGTCAAAAACTTCAATAGACGTAATTTTCATAATTTCTCCATTTATCAGGTTCGTAATACAACATTTGTTTGTTGGTTTTTTTCTTTTTTCACATCAATTTTCATTAACGCCAGAACGGCTACCGCAGCGAAGCAAAGTATTGCCTCTACAATAAATATTCCTGTCGCACCATAATGAGTAGAAACGAATCCCAGTGACTTATTAATCAGGAATCCGCCAAGACTTGAACATGAGTTAATAAACGCAATGCTGATAGCCAACCCTGACGGCGACAATAATGCAGAAGGCAGCGCCCAGTAAGGTCCGTAATAGCTGAGGATCCCAACACCATAGAACGTTAGCCCCAGCATTCTCAACGACATTGAGGGGACAAGAGCAATCATCAGAAAACCACAGCCCGCCAGAAACATGGGTAATGCAGCATGCCATTTTCGTTCATTCTTTTTATCGGAATGCCAGCCCCACCAGGGCATGCTGAACATAGCGAAAATAAACGGAATACTCATGATTAAACCAACGTCAGTATCCGTAAAATCAGCTGAAAATCCCTTCACCAACCCCGGCAACCAGTAGTTTGCCGCCAGAGCAGCCGCCTGAATCAACATGTAGGCGAAAGAAAGCTGAAGCAAAACTGGATTTTTGATTACTGAAAGAAAGGATGAGTTGGTATTTTTATTTAATGCAGCTGCGGTTTCATTGTCAGTGCGTAATTTATTAACTAAGGCCGATATCTGCTGTGGCGTAAGCCATTTAGCCTTTTCTGGACTGTCAGGCAGTAAATAAAATGTCAGGATGCCAAGGAATACGGTAGGGATACCTTCAATAGCAAAAAGCCAGCGCCAGCCTTCATAATCCGGGGTATTCAAATGCTCGATGATCCAACCAGACATCGGTGCAGCCAATACCGATGCTACAGCAATAGATAACATGAAGAAACTATTGACTTTTCCGCGTTCACGAGCCGGGAACCAGCATGCAAGATAATAAACCATGCCCGGGAAAAAGCCAGCTTCAAATACCCCCAAAAAAATGCGAGCCAGCAAAATATGTTGAGTATCTTTAGCAAAAAAAATCAGCCCAGTTCCCGCTCCCCAGCCGATAATAATGGAACTAATCCATTTTCTTGCACCAAGCTTTTGCAAGCCAATGCTACTCGGAATTTGAAAGATTAAATATGATATGAAGAATATAGAAGAAATATTAGCGAAATCCTCAGGCGTAATACCGAGAGATTCATTCATACGTAATGCAGCAAACCCAATATTGACACGATCCATATAGTTAAAAAAGTAAAGAATAAAGGCCAAAGGAATGATTTTCCTTTTTACAATACGAATTGCATCGTATAAATTTTCTTGTGGACTACTCATTTTGCATCACCTTTTATGATTCAATGAATAAGGGTATTGACCGGAATCGATGTTACGTAAAAAACAATACAATTCAAAAGCTAATGTGTCATATCTGATATATCAGCAAACAAACTTAATGAAATATACAATAACAACAATAAAGTATGTAAATTTTCTTATATCTGATATATTAGATCCGTTAATTTTGAATAAATTAATTACAATGGAGCCGGGTTTAACCATGGAGGAGAAGAAAATGAAAAATAGATTAAAGCGTGACTTTAGTCACATATCAATTGAAATACCCAAATCCATCACCCAGGTGATTAAAGAGAAAATAAGGGAGATGATTATCCATGGCGATTTCGATCTTGGGCAAGCGATCAGTGAAAATGAACTATCAAATATTCTGATGGTAAGTAAAACACCAATTCGTGAAGCTTTTATTTGGCTGAGCTATAATGAAAACCTGGTCAACATCATTCCCCGCAGTGGGACATTTGTTTTTTCTGTCACCGACGAGGATATCAATGATCTCATCAAAATGAGGGTTATCCTTGAACAGGGCGCAATTCGTGAAGCGATGGAGAAAAATGCTAACAATGTCATAGTCGAATTAAGCAATATTTTATCGAAGTCAGCAAAAATTAATGCAGAGCGAGATACGCAAGCTTACCTCAAACTGGATCATGATTTTCATTATGTTTTTGTGAAATATGCCGATAATAAATACATTTCGCAAGCACACCTGTTGATCTCAGCACGTTTATTGGCAATTCGCTACAGACTGGATTTTACCGCTGAATATATCACCAGCTCTAACCGGGGACATGCCACTATTTTGGATATGTTAAAAAACAACAACGTCGAGGGCGTCTGTAATTTTATCACGCACCACATCGGTAGCGGTTTTACAGAACGCGCAAGAAAACTTCTTGCGCTGAAAGCGTAATAAAGACGGCAGTAGATATAACGCAGCGACTTTGCACCTGCTATACTGCCCCGATAGATCAATAGCGGAATCTCATGTACTCATGAACACTGAAAAACCGTCGGTAGCTCACAACGTTGACCATAATGAAATCGCCAAATTCGAAGCCGTCGCGTCGCGCTGGTGGGATCTGGAGGGCGAATTCAAGCCATTGCATCGCATCAACCCCCTACGCCTTGGCTACATTACTGAGCGCTCAGGCGGCCTGTTTGGCAAAAAGGTACTCGACGTCGGCTGTGGCGGCGGCATTCTGGCGGAAAGTATGGCACGCGAAGGCGCAACCGTCACCGGGCTGGATATGGGCTTTGAGCCTTTGCAGGTCGCCAAACTGCATGCGCTGGAAAGCGGCATCGAGGTAGAGTACGTGCAGGAGACGGTTGAGGAACATGCGGCAAAACACGCCCAGCAATACGACGTCGTCACCTGTATGGAAATGCTGGAGCACGTTCCCGATCCGCAATCGGTCGTCCACGCCTGCGCCCAACTGGTTAAACCCGGCGGCGAGGTGTTCTTCTCAACGTTGAACCGCAATGGGAAATCCTGGCTGATGGCGGTCGTCGGCGCTGAGTATATTCTGCGCATGGTGCCAAAAGGCACGCACGACGTGAAGAAATTCATTAAACCTGCTGAACTGTTAAGCTGGGTAGATAAAACCGTCCTGAAAGAGCAACATATCACCGGACTGCACTACAACCCGATAACCAATACTTTCAAACTCGGTCCCGGAGTAGACGTTAACTACATGTTGCATACCCGCGCTAAAAAAGCCTGACATCAAAGAATTTTCCTATAAGGGTTGCGTTAGATCATCGGGCGCAACCTTTCTCTTCGATGAAGAAATCAGCATTCGATCAAATTTTGATTTTTTTTTATGAATTGTTGACATCCTCTCCAGGCCTTATCAGACGCGCATTTAGCGATTCTTACGCTTTTGCAACCGCAATTTAACGCCAAAATCAACTCTTGTACTCAAAAGAATCCCTACTAGAATACTCACCATATAGCGTTTCACTTATCGATTACCCCCTATATATAGTATTTATCCACAGAGTTAGTCACAACGTGGCGTTGTGGATAAGCGGGGGGATATTTTTCTTTCACGGACAGGTAAACAGGTAGAAAACCACATGAATCAGAGTCTGCTGGTGACAAAGCGTGACGGCCGTACTGAGCGCATCAATCTCGACAAAATTCATCGCGTGCTTGATTGGGCGGCAGAAGGACTGAATAACGTATCGGTTTCTCAGGTCGAGCTACGCTCGCATATTCAGTTTTATGATGGGATTAAGACCTCCGATATCCATGAAACTATCATTAAGGCCGCCGCAGACCTGATCTCTCGCGATGCGCCGGATTATCAATACCTGGCTGCACGTCTGGCGATTTTCCACCTGCGTAAGAAAGCCTTCGGCCAGTTTGAGCCGCCCGCACTTTACCACCATGTGGTAAAAATGGTTGAGCTTGGCAAATACGACAATCATCTGCTGGAAGACTACACGGAAGAAGAGTTCAAGCAGATGGATTCGTTTATCGTTCACGATCGCGATATGACCTTCTCCTACGCTGCCGTTAAGCAGCTGGAAGGGAAATATCTGGTGCAAAACCGCGTGACCGGCGAAATCTATGAAAGCGCGCAGTTCCTCTACATTCTGGTAGCGGCCTGCCTGTTCTCGAACTATCCGCGTGAAACGCGTCTTGACTATGTAAAACGTTTTTACGATGCGGTCTCTACGTTCAAAATCTCGCTGCCGACGCCAATTATGTCCGGCGTGCGTACCCCAACCCGTCAGTTCAGCTCTTGCGTACTGATCGAGTGTGGCGACAGTCTGGATTCCATCAACGCCACCTCCAGCGCGATTGTGAAATACGTTTCTCAGCGCGCCGGTATCGGTATCAACGCTGGACGCATTCGCGCGCTGGGCAGCCCGATTCGCGGCGGCGAAGCGTTCCACACCGGCTGCATCCCGTTCTACAAGCACTTCCAGACGGCGGTGAAATCCTGCTCGCAGGGCGGCGTGCGCGGCGGCGCGGCGACACTGTTCTACCCGATGTGGCACCTGGAAGTGGAAAGCCTGCTGGTACTGAAAAACAACCGTGGCGTGGAAGGCAACCGCGTACGTCACATGGACTACGGCGTACAGATCAACAAACTGATGTACACCCGCCTGCTGAAGGGCGGCGACATTACGCTGTTCAGTCCGTCTGATGTACCCGGACTATACGATGCGTTCTTCGCCGACCAGGACGAATTCGAACGCCTGTACGTGAAATATGAAAACGACGACAGCATCCGCAAACAGCGTGTGAAAGCGGTCGAACTGTTCTCGCTGATGATGCAGGAACGCGCCTCTACCGGTCGTATCTATATCCAGAACGTTGACCACTGCAATACTCACAGTCCGTTCGATCCGGTTGTCGCCCCGGTACGCCAGTCTAACCTGTGTCTGGAGATTGCCCTGCCGACCAAACCGCTGCACGATGTCAACGATGAAAACGGCGAAATTGCGTTGTGTACGCTGTCTGCATTCAACCTGGGCGCCATTAAAACTCTGGACGAGCTGGAAGAACTGGCTATTCTGGCAGTACGCGCTTTGGATGCTCTGCTCGATTATCAGGATTACCCGATTCCGGCTGCCAAACGCGGCGCAATGGGCCGTCGTACGCTGGGCATTGGCGTGATTAACTTCGCCTACTGGCTGGCGAAAAACGGTAAACGTTATTCCGACGGCAGCGCCAATAATCTGACGCATAAAACCTTCGAAGCCATTCAATACTATCTGCTTAAAGCGTCCAACGAACTGGCGAAAGAGCAAGGCGCCTGCCCATGGTTCAACGAAACCACCTATGCAAAAGGCATTCTGCCGATCGACACCTACAAAAAAGATCTGGATGCGATCGTCAACGAACCGCTGCACTACGACTGGGAACAGCTGCGTGAATCGATCAAAACCCACGGTCTGCGTAACTCCACGCTATCGGCGCTAATGCCGTCGGAAACGTCGTCCCAGATCTCCAACGCCACTAACGGTATCGAACCACCGCGCGGCTACGTCAGCATCAAGGCCTCGAAAGACGGTATTTTGCGTCAGGTCGTGCCGGATTATGAGCATCTGAAAGACGCTTACGAACTGTTGTGGGAGATGCCGAACAACGACGGTTATCTGCAACTGGTGGGTATCATGCAGAAGTTTATCGATCAGTCGATTTCCGCCAATACCAACTACGATCCGTCACGTTTCCCGTCAGGAAAAGTGCCGATGCAGCAACTGCTGAAAGATTTGCTCACCGCGTATAAGTTTGGCGTGAAAACTCTGTACTATCAAAATACCCGCGACGGCGCGGAAGATGCGCAGGACGATTTGGCGCCTTCTATTCAGGACGATGGCTGCGAAAGCGGCGCTTGTAAGATCTGATGAATAGTGCCGGGTAGCGCTATGCTTACCCGGCCTACGATTGTACGGTTTGTAGGCCGGATAAGGCGCTTGCGCCGCCATCCGGCGCTCATCCCATAAAGGATTCACTTCAATGGCATACACCACTTTTTCACAGACGAAAAACGATCAGCTCAAGGAACCCATGTTCTTTGGCCAGCCGGTCAACGTTGCACGCTATGACCAGCAGAAATATGACATCTTCGAAAAACTGATCGAAAAACAGCTCTCTTTCTTCTGGCGTCCGGAAGAGGTCGACGTCTCCCGCGATCGTATCGATTATCAGGCGTTGCCGGAGCACGAAAAACATATCTTCATCAGCAACCTCAAATACCAGACGCTGCTGGATTCCATTCAGGGACGTAGCCCGAACGTCGCCCTGCTGCCGCTCATTTCCATCCCGGAGCTGGAGACGTGGGTAGAGACCTGGGCGTTTTCTGAGACGATTCACTCACGATCCTACACCCACATTATTCGTAACATCGTCAACGATCCGGCGGTCGTGTTTGACGATATCGTGACCAATGAGCAAATTCAGAAGCGCGCCGAAGGGATCTCCGCCTACTACGACGAACTTATTGAGATGACCAGTTACTGGCATCTGCTCGGTGAAGGCACCCATACCGTTAATGGCAAAACGGTTGTCGTAAATCTGCGTGAGCTGAAGAAAAAACTGTATCTGTGCCTGATGAGCGTGAACGCGCTGGAAGCCATCCGCTTCTACGTCAGCTTCGCCTGCTCTTTCGCATTTGCCGAGCGTGAACTGATGGAAGGCAACGCCAAAATTATCCGTCTGATCGCCCGTGACGAAGCTCTGCATCTGACCGGCACGCAACATATGCTGAACCTGTTGCGTAGCGGCGTGGACGACCCGGAGATGGCGGAAATCGCCGAAGAGTGTAAACAGGAATGTTATGACCTGTTCGTGCAGGCGGCGCAGCAGGAAAAAGAGTGGGCGGACTATCTGTTCCGCGACGGTTCGATGATCGGCCTGAATAAAGATATCCTGTGTCAATACGTTGAATATATTACTAATATTCGTATGCAGGCGGTAGGGCTGGATCTGCCGTTCCAGACCCGCTCCAACCCAATCCCGTGGATCAATACCTGGCTGGTGTCCGATAACGTTCAGGTCGCGCCACAGGAAGTGGAAGTTAGCTCTTATCTGGTCGGACAAATCGATTCGGAAGTCGATACCGACGATCTGAGTAATTTCCAGCTCTGATGGGACGCGTCACGCTGCGTATCACTGGCACACAGCTGCTGTGCCAGGATGAACACCCTTCTCTGCTGGCCGCGCTGGAATCGCATAACGTTGAGGTGGAGTATCAGTGCCGCGAAGGATATTGCGGCTCCTGTCGTACCCGGCTGGTTGCCGGTCAGGTTGACTGGATTACGGAACCTTTAGCGTTTATCCAGCCGGGAGAGATTTTGCCCTGCTGCTGCAGGGCAAAAGGCGATATCGAAATCGAGATGTAACTCAGTGCAACTCGCTGGTGGAAACCAAAGGCATCACGCCACGTTTTTTCATCTGCACGGCATACAGAGCGCCAGCGAGTACCACCAGCACCGCGCCAGCGACATAAATCATACGATAGCCAACCGACTCAACCATCATTCCCATGATAAAGGCGCCAATCGCCATTCCGGCGTCCATTGCGTTAAAGAACAGTGAATTCGCCACACCGATTTTATGCGGTTCAACCGAGCTGATAATTTGCGTCTGGAAAACCGGCGTGACCGAACCGTAGCCGATACCGATTAGACCGCCGGAAATAATCATCATGATGCTGCCATTGGTGTAGCCCAGCGCCACCAGACCGATGGTAAAAGCCAACAGGCATGGATAAACAACATATTTCGGCCCTTTTTTATCACAAATATTCCCGGTGAAGGTACGGCATATCATCAGGAAAATCGCGTAGCACAGCAGGAAATTACTGGCCGCCGCCATTAAATCCAGCTCACGCGCATACAGCGCCAGGAAAGCCGACACGCCGGCATAGGAGAAAGTCATAAAAAAGGTGACCAGCGCAAAAGGCAAGGCGGCGCGGTCAAACATCGCGGCAAAACCCAGATTCGGTTTCGAACCATCGGCATGACGAATTACCGGAGGGACCGTCACAATCAGGGAAAGCACAATCCCTAACGCCGCTACAGCGGAACAAAGCCAGAATGCGGCAGTGAACGCGTTCCAGCGGGCCATATTCAAACCGATCCACGGTCCGACGACCATCGCCAGGCCCATCGCTAAAGAGAAAAAGCTGATGCCCTCTCCACGTCGGGAGGCCGGAATTAACCGCGCTGAAATAGTTCCTTTTACCGTGGTAATAACACCAAACGTAATCCCATGAAGTACGCGGATAAAGAGCAGCGACTCGATAGAATGGCAAACCGGATACAGCGCGGTAATCACCAAAAAAGCCAGAGAAGAGAGCACCAGAATCTTTTTATTCGAATATTTTCCCACCCACTGTCCGGCAAATGGCCGAATAACAATTGCCGCGGCCAGGAAACATGTCACTAACAGCCCGGCCTTATCTGCAGAAGCATGCAGGCGGTCAGCGATATAAATGGGTAATAAAGTTAGCAGTACATAAAAAACAAAAAAGATAATAAAACTGACTATGGTGATTGCCCAAAAATCCTTCGTCCATAATTTTTCTTTCATTCTTAACGACCCGTTCAGATGGCGCACGCAGGCAACGCTCAGCTCAACTGAACACCTATCAGGTGCGTCAAAATGTGATGTATTCGATAGAATCACAGTATAAACAAGTGCACTCTATTAGAAAAATTAATCGTTTTAATTATATTGATTAGGTTTTACTAATGACGCTAACCCAAATCCACGCCCTGCTTGCCGTACTGGAGTACGGCGGATTTACCGAAGCCAGCAAACGGCTATACATGACGCAATCCGCCGTCAGCCAGGCCATCTCCGCGCTTGAGGAGGAGCTCGGCGTTGACATATTGATTCGTGAGCGTCGTAAAGAGATTGAGCTTACCGCCGCCGGTAGCCGCATCGTCAGGCATTTACGCGCGATCCAGCGCGACGTCAACGCGGTAAAAGAGATTGCCGAACAAGAAAAAAAGAACCCGGCCCGTACGCTACGGATTGGCTGTTTTCCCAGCGCCTGCGCCTGCATTTTACCCGGCGTCATTCGCTATTTTGAAAGCCATCATCCAAATGTAAAAATTATCCCCTATGAAGAGAATAGTACGGCTATTATTGATTCGCTGCAGGACGGAAGTATTGATGCCGGTTTCGTTCCTTTTCCGGTCAACGGTATGTATTGCGTCCCCATTTACCGGGATAAATTCACCGTAGTGGTGCCTGAAAATCATCCCCTGGCGGCCAATAGTACAGTAACGGTTGAAGAACTGATGGACGAACCCCTTATTGTCAGTAAAGGTCGTTATGAATTAAGCATTATGGCGTTGTTTAAAGAAAAGGGTATTGAGCCGATATTTAAATATGAATTTAACCATCCCGATACTGCGCTGAATTTTATTCGCCAGGGATTAGGCATCGCCTTATTGCCAGAATTAACCTTAAAAGCCACGACAGGAAAATTATGCTCCGTGGCGCTGGAACCCACTTTTTATCGACAAATTTCCCTGTTAGCAAAAGAACCGCCGGTAGAAGGAAGCCCGCTATTTTTATTACAAAAATGTATGGAAACACTGACCGATGAGGGTTTGCTATAAAACAACACCGCCTGATGGCATTGCGTTTACCAGACTTACGCTGGCAAACGTTGCGCCAGGCCGGATGAGGCGTTTATGGCCTCATCCGGCGCGTCACTTCGACTAGGGCAAACCTTTAGTCATTTTTTTGCAGGAACATGACCGCCTTATCCGGGAAGTCAGTGAACAGCCCGTCGACGCCCGCCTTGTTATACAGGATGTCGTACAACTGATTGACGTCTGTGGCATAGTCCGGCAATTGATCGGCACGCACGGTGTAAGGATGCACTACCATCTTATTCTGATGCGCGTCTTGCACCATTCCAGTCAGCTTGATATTCCCTTTCGTTGAGCCTTCCGCGACCAGCATATGGTAATCCGGACCAATACCGTCCGCATATTCCGCCACCTGCTTCATAGCGCCCGGCTTAAACATCCAGTCGTAGTTGTAATTTACCCAACGACCGTCCGGCTGTTTCTGCTGTGTTTCATTCCAGTCGGTATACGCAATAAGTTGAACCAGATTGAGATCCATCCCCATTTTGGGTTCCAGTTCATTCTTAATACGTTTCAGTTCAGCGACATCAAAACACTGCAAATAGACATTGTCCTGCTTGCCGGTGTAACCATACTTCTTCAGCACTTCCAGCGTTTTCGCGGCAATATCTTTCCCTTCCTGATGATGGAACCACGGCGCTTTAATTTCCGGATAAATACCGATATTTTTACCGGTAGAGTGATTTAATCCCTGAACGAATTCAATTTCCTCTTCAAAGGTATGAATGCGGAAATCAGATTTTCCCATCGGGAAACGGCCCGGATAAGTTTGTACTTTTTTGCCGTTTTCAATATCAAACCCTTCGGTAAACTTCAGGGATTTAATTTCATCCAGCGTAAAATCGATAGCGTAATAGCGCCCATCTTTACGCGCCCGGTCCGGAAAACGGTCAGCGACGTCAGTCACCCGGTCAAGGTAGTGGTCATGGAGGACGACCAGATGGTCGTCCTTTGTCATCACTAAATCCTGTTCCAGATAATCTGCCCCTTGCGCATATGCCATCGCTTTCGCTGGTAGCGTATGCTCCGGCAGATAACCGCTGGCGCCACGGTGGGCGATAACGACTTTTTCAGCCGCCACGGCACAGCTTCCGATGGCCATTCCTGCCAACATCAACGCCACGCTAAGGTTTTTCAGTGTGGTTTTCATGTTATTAGCCTCCGTTGCGTTTTAACTGCAGCTCATCATGATGGCGTTTTTCGCCAATCATCACGACCACCAGCAGGATTACCGCCAGAATGCTGCCGCCAATCATCACCATAAAGCCGCCATCCCAACCGAAGAAGTCAACGGTATAACCCACAATGGCGCTTGCAGCGACAGAACCGCCCAGGTAACCAAACAGACCGGTGAAGCCCGCCGCCGTACCCGCCGCTTTTTTCGGCGCCAGTTCCAGCGCGTGCAGACCGATCAACATTACCGGGCCGTAGATCAGGAAGCCGATGATAATCATACAAGCCATATCAACGTTCGGGTTTCCTGCCGGGTTCATCCAGTAAACGATGGTCGCGATAGTCACCAGGGTCATAAAGAACACGCCGGTCGCACCGCGGTTGCCACGGAAGACTTTATCCGACATCCAGCCACACAGCAGCGTGCCCGGAATACCCGCGTATTCATACAGGAAGTAGGCCCAGGAGGATTTATCGAGTGCGAAATGCTTCACTTCTTTCAGGTAGGTCGGCGACCAGTCGAGGATACCGTAGCGCAGCAGATAGACAAACACGTTGGCGATAGCGATGTACCACAACAGTTTGTTCGGCAGTACGTACTGCATGAAGATCTGCTTCGCAGTCAGCTCTTCTTCCGCTTTTTCGTTGTAGTCATCCGGATAGTCGTTTTTATACTCTTCGATAGGCGGCAGACCGCAGGATTGCGGCGTATCGCGCATCATTGCGAAAGCGAACAGCGCCACCACAATCGCGCCAAAGGCTGGCATATAGAGCGCCGCTTTCCAGTCGTTAAACCACGCCATCCCCAGCAGGAACAGCAGTGGCGGGATCCCGCCGCCGACGTTATGCGCACAGTTCCAGACCGACACAATGCCGCCGCGCTCTTTCTGCGACCACCAGTGAACCATCGTACGTCCGCACGGCGGCCACCCCATCCCCTGGAACCAGCCGCAAAGGAACAACAGTACAAACATCACGGCGATGCTGGATGTCGCCCACGGTACAAAGCCCATAAACAACATGACTGCTGCGGCCAGAATCAACCCTGCCGGCAGAAAAACGCGCGGATTCGAGCGATCGGACACCGAACCCATTATAAATTTCGAAAAACCATAAGCGATGGAAATCCCGGACAGCGCAAAGCCCAGATCGCCGCGTGAAAAACCCTGTTCTACCAGGTAGGGCATCGCGAGGGCAAAGTTCTTGCGCACCAGATAATACGCAGCATAGCCAAAGAATATCCCCAGGAAAATCTGCCAGCGTAATCGGCGATAGGTCGGATCAATCTCCGCCGCTGGCAAGCGCGCTTTATGCGGCGCTGGTTTAAAAATACTCAACATATTGTAGCCTCCGTGGCCCATATTTTATTTAGAGGTAAACACCGCAGTTTGTTCAAACAACCCCGCTGCTCCCAGTGTGGCCGCGATGTTAAGTAAAGATACGTCACGTTAATGTGAATTACAGCACATATTGTTACAGATTTATGACTAATGTTCAGAAAGGCGCACGAAATCACGTTTCATTTTCGAATAGTGAGCGATTATGCGCGAAATCAAACATTCCATATGATTTGTATGGCTAAATGATAAAAAACGAACTGTGAGGAAAAACAATGAAAACTCGCGACTCGCAAGCAAGTGACGTGATTATCATTGGCGGTGGAGCAACAGGCGCAGGGATCGCCCGCGACTGCGCGCTGCGCGGTTTACGTGTCATTCTGGTGGAGCGGCATGATATAGCGACCGGCGCAACCGGGCGTAACCACGGGCTGCTGCACAGCGGCGCTCGTTATGCGGTTACCGATGCGGAATCCGCGCGCGAGTGCATTAGTGAAAATCAGATTTTAAAACGGATCGCCCGCCATTGCGTCGAACCGACGGATGGTCTGTTTATTACGTTGCCGGAAGATGATCTTGCGTTTCAGGCCACCTTTATTCGCGCCTGTGAAGCGGCAGGCATTCGCGCTGAAGCCATCGATCCGCAGCAGGCTCGCATCATCGAACCTTCCGTTAACCCTGCGCTCATCGGTGCGGTAAAAGTGCCGGATGGCACCGTGGACCCTTTCCGCCTTACCGCCGCCAATATGCTGGATGCCAGAGAACATGGCGCAATCGTGTTAACGGCGCATGAAGTGACCGGGCTCATTCGTGAAGGCGCAACGGTCTGCGGCGTCCATGTGCGCAACCATCTCACTGGCGAAACCCAGACGCTTCACGCGCCGGTGGTGGTCAATGCGGCTGGTATCTGGGGGCAACGGATCGCCGAATACGCCGACCTGAGTATTCGCATGTTCCCGGCGAAAGGCTCGCTGTTGATCATGGACCATCGGATCAACCAGCATGTCATTAACCGCTGCCGGAAACCATCGGATGCCGACATTCTGGTACCTGGCGATACGATTTCACTGATCGGCACCACCTCTACCCATATTGATTACAATGAGATAGACAGCAACCGCGTCACCGCAGATGAAGTCGATATCCTGCTGCGTGAAGGGGAAAAACTGGCCCCTGTCATGGCGAAGACGCGTATTCTGCGCGCGTATTCCGGCGTCCGCCCGCTGGTGGCCAGCGATGACGATCCCAGCGGTCGTAACGTCAGCCGCGGTATTGTGTTGTTCGACCACGCCGAACGCGACGGGCTTGATGGCTTCATTACCATTACCGGCGGGAAGCTAATGACTTACCGCCTGATGGCGGAATGGGCGACCGACGCCGTGTGTCGCAAGTTGGGCAATACTCGCCCCTGCATCACGGCGGATACGCCGTTGCCTGGCTCAAAAGAGTCTACGGAACATACGCTGAAACGCATTATCTCGCTTCCCGCGCCGCTACGCGGATCGGCGGTTTATCGGCATGGCGATCGCACGCCGGGGTGGCTGAGCGAAGGCCGCCAACACCGTAGCCTGGTCTGTGAATGCGAGGCCGTCACGGCGGGAGAAGTGCAGTATGCCGTCGAAAACTTAACCGTGAATAGCCTGCTGGATCTGCGTCGTCGCACCCGCGTAGGGATGGGCACTTGCCAGGGCGAGCTGTGCGCCTGCCGCGCGGCCGGGCTATTGCAGCGTTTTAATGTGACGACCGCGGCGCAATCTATTACGCAACTCTCTGAATTTCTGAATGAGCGCTGGAAAGGCGTACAACCTGTCGCCTGGGGAGACGCGCTGCGCGAAAGCGAATTCACGCGCTGGGTTTATCAGGGATTATGCGGTCTGGAGAAGGAGCACCAGGATGAAATTTGATACGGTTATTATGGGCGGCGGTCTCGCCGGTTTGCTGTGCGGACTGCAACTCCAGCAGCATGGATTACGCTGCGCCATCGTCACCCGCGGACAAAGCGCACTGCATTTTTCCTCCGGCTCGCTGGATCTACTCAGCGCCCTGCCCGACGGCCAACCGGTGACCGACATTACCGCCGGGCTTGATGCGCTGCGCCGCCAGGCACCTGAACATCCTTATTCACGTTTGGGCGCGCAAAAAGTCCTTACGCTGGCGCAACAGGCGCAAACGCTACTTAACGCCAGCGGCGCGCAGTTATACGGCGACGTACAGCAGGCGCACCAGCGTGTCACGCCGCTTGGCACATTGCGTTCAACCTGGCTTAGCTCGCCGGAAGTACCGGTCTGGCCGTTATCCGCACAGCGAATTTGCGTCGTCGGCGTTAGCGGATTACTGGATTTCCAGGCGCACCTTGCGGCAGCGTCGCTGCGTCAACGCGATCTCAACGTGGAAACCGCAGAAATCGACCTTCCGGAACTGGACGTACTGCGTGATAACCCGACGGAATTTCGCGCGGTCAATATTGCGCGTCTGCTTGATAACGAAGAAAAATGGCCGCTGCTGTACGACGCGCTGTCGCCAATAGCGACAAACTGCGACATGATCATCATGCCCGCCTGTTTCGGGCTGGCGAACGATACGCTGTGGCGCTGGCTTAACGAACGTCTGCCCTGCGCGCTCACGCTGCTGCCGACGCTGCCGCCATCGGTGCTCGGTATTCGTCTGCACAATCAGCTCCAGCGCCAGTTTGTTCGTCAGGGCGGCATCTGGATGCCGGGCGATGAAGTGAAGAAAGTCACCTGCCGTCGCGGTACCGTGAGCGAAATATGGACCCGCAACCATGCCGATATCCCACTGCGCCCGCGTTTTGCCGTACTTGCCAGCGGTAGCTTCTTTAGTAGCGGTCTGGTTGCCGAGCGCGAAGGGATCCGCGAACCTATTTTAGGGCTCGACGTACAGCAAACGGCCACCCGCGCCGAATGGTATCAACAACATTTCTTCGACCCACAGCCCTGGCAGCAGTTTGGCGTCGTGACGGATGACGCTTTCCGCCCCTCCCTTGCGGGCAATACGGTAGAAAATCTGTATGCAATAGGTTCTGTGCTGGCGGGATTCGATCCTATAGCTGAGGGATGCGGCGGCGGCGTCTGCGCAGTCAGCGCCCTCCAGGCCGCGCACCATATCGCTGAGCGTGCAGGAGAACAGCAATGAGCGACACACGTTTTGAAAGTTGTATTAAATGTACGGTGTGCACCACCGCGTGCCCGGTCAGCCGCGTTAATCCTGGCTACCCTGGCCCTAAACAGGCCGGACCGGATGGCGAACGCCTGCGTCTGAAAGACGGCGCCCTGTATGATGAGGCGCTGAAATATTGCATTAACTGCAAACGGTGTGAGGTCGCCTGTCCGTCGGACGTGAAGATTGGCGATATCATCCAGCGCGCCCGCGCGAAATACGATACGACGCGCCCGTCATTGCGTAACTTTATTCTCAGCCATACCGATCTGATGGGCAGCGTTTCAACGCCGTTCGCGCCGGTGGTCAATACCGCCACCGCATTAAAGCCAGTGCGCCAGTTGCTTGATTACGCGCTCAAAATCGATCATCGCCGCACCTTACCAAAATACTCTTTCGGCACCTTCCGCCGCTGGTATCGTAGCGTGGCGGCGCAGCAGGCTAAATACAAAGATCAGGTCGCCTTTTTCCATGGCTGTTTTGTGAATTACAACCATCCGCAGCTCGGAAAAGATCTGATTAAGGTGCTGAACGCAATGGGTACCGGCGTACAGTTACTGAGTAAAGAGAAGTGTTGCGGCGTACCGCTGATCGCTAACGGTTTTACGGATAAAGCTCGCAAGCAGGCTATCAGCAATGTGGAGTCGCTACGCGAGGCGATTGCCGTCAAAGGTATTCCGGTCATCGCCACGTCATCCACCTGTACGTTTGCGTTGCGCGATGAATATCCTGAAGTGCTGGACGTGGACAACGCCGGGCTGCGCGAACATATCGAGCTGGCCACCCGCTGGCTATGGCGCAAACTGGATGCCGGGAAAACGCTGCCGCTTAATCCTTTGCCGCTGAAAGTGGTCTACCATACGCCGTGTCATATGGAAAAAATGGGCTGGACGCTTTACACGCTTGAACTATTGCGGCAAATTCCGGGGCTTGAATTGACGGTACTTGATTCACAGTGCTGCGGCATTGCCGGTACGTATGGATTTAAAAAGGAAAACTATCCGACATCACAGTCCATCGGCGCGCCGCTGTTCCGCCAGATTGAAGAGAGCGGCGCCGACATTGTCGTCACCGATTGTGAAACCTGTAAGTGGCAAATTGAGATGTCTACAAGCAAACGCTGCGAACACCCCATTACGCTACTCGCCCAGGCGCTCGGCTAAGTAAAAAGCGCCGGAGCCCCTCCGGCGCCATTACCCTACTCACCAGGGCCGATTTTCCATCAGACATATACCCTTCATACTTCAAGTTGCTTATGTGTTGGCTACGGATTATTTTGGGTATAAACGCGGATGTCTCTTTGCAATAACCTGCCCTATTTGGTTAACCATGACCGCTAACCCACGGTGGCATGACAGATAACGACGTTACTGTTTATAGAGCAATATCTCTTGTATCGACGCGTTACCAGCCTCCTTTAAAGAGGGAGATAACTGAATATCTCCGATAATAATTGAGTGCTATGTGAATAATAATAAAATCAGGTCTATGCCTGATTTAATATATCCCCCACTAACAATAATATTTTTACAAATAATTATACATGACATCATATTCGTTACTTTCACCTACCAGGAAACAGAGCAAAATGAATATATGTGTAAATTCACTTTACCGATTGAGCACACCGCAATTTCACAGTTTATATGCAGAAGAGGTGAGCGATGAGACGCTTGCGTTGTTGATTGGCGAAGTAGAGAATGGTAATCAGAATTGTATTGATCTGTTATGCAATCTTGCGTTACGCAACGATGACCTGGGACATAAAGTTGAGAAATTACTTTTTGATCTCTTTAGCGGAAAAAGATCGGGATCTCCAGATATAGACAAAAAAATCAATCAGGCTTGCCTTGTATTACATCAAATCGCCAATAACGATATAACAAAAAATAATACTGAGTGGAAAAAGCTACATGCCCCTTCCAGATTACTTTATATGGCCGGTTCCGCGACAACCGACCTTTCTAAAAAAATAGAAATAGCACATAAAATTATGGGCGACCAGTTCGCTCAGACAGATCAAGAACAGGTGGGAGTTGAAAACCTTTGGTGTGGTGCGCGAATGATGTCGTCAGATGAGCTAGCAGCTGCAACGCAAGGTCTGGTTCAAGAATCACCTTTTCTCTCGGTAAACTATCCTATTGGGCTTATTCATCCTACCACCAAAGAAAATATATTACGCACTCAGCTACTTGAAAAGATGGCTCAATCAGGATTATGTGAAAATGAAATCTTTCTGATAAATACAGGAGATCACTGGCTTCTCTGTTTATTTTATAAACTTGCAGAAAAAATAAAATGCCTTATATTTAATGCTTATCATGATTTAAATGAAAATACTAAGCAAGAGATTATAGAAGCAGCAAAAATTGCAGGTATATCAGAAAACGAAGATATTGATTTTATTGAGACTAATTTACAAAATAATGTACCCAACGGCTGTGGTCTATTTTGTTACCATACAATTCAACTCTTATCGAATGCCGGACAAAACGATCCTGCTACCACACTACGAGAGTTTGCGGAAAAGTTCTTAACGCTTTCAGTAGAGGAACAAACACTATTTAACACCCAAACCCGGCGACAAATATATGAATACAGTCTCCAGTAATGGTGAGTACTTAGAGCCTATCCCATTAGGCTATTTTATTCGCCATTTTGGGACCGGGCAGTGCTCAAAATCCTCACGTACTACGTGTACGCTCCGGTTTCTGCGCGCTGGCCGGCCCCAAACTGGCTTCAACAATTACGCCTGGTGGGATAGGCTCTTATCCTGAAATGATGCTCTGCGAAGAATTTATAAGTATATAAGGGTGGGAAGGCCAGGCCTTCCCACTAAAAGTTCTATGCCGTCAATGATTCAACCACGTCTATCCAGCCATGCTCGCTGGTAATGTCCTCGCCATTAAGCCAGCGGCGCAGCATATTTAGCGCCATCATCGCGCAGACCTCCTGACGTATTGCCAGACTATACCGATTGGCGCTAAAACGCACGCGTAAGGCATACGTGCCATCCGGCGTCGCCAGCGCGAAATTAAGATGTTCGTTTTCCAGCCCCGACACGGCCAGCGCCAGACCGGCATAATGATTGCTGCGCCGTTCTGTCGTCCAGTGCGCCGTTTGCGCCAGCGTCTCTTCCTGAGAAGGAACGACTTCGCTGGCAAGAACAGGCGCCCCGGCGCGGGAAAGCTGTAGCGCCAGTAAGCCGCTGGTATATTGCTCGCTCAACGTCAGACTCAACTGCCTTTCCTGCAGGCGGCGGGCTATTTGCGCTGGCAGGTTTTCCGTACCTTCAAAAATCAGATTCTGTCCGGCAACCCGTTTGACCTCTGGCCATAACGCCAGCATCGCCTCCCGTTGCGTAGCCGGGCCGGTCAACTTCAGTTCAATGATCGGCATTGATGAGCGATACCCCATCGTCACGCCGGGCGGCAACGGCAGTGCGTCGAGACGCTGCGCCAGGTCGCTTTCTGAACGTCCAAAAGTCGTTAACCGCAGGCAAAGCGGCGGCTCCGGCAGCGAAAAACGCGCGC
This sequence comes from Salmonella sp. SAL04157, assembly GCF_046551635.1. NCBI lineage: Bacteria > Pseudomonadati > Pseudomonadota > Gammaproteobacteria > Enterobacterales > Enterobacteriaceae > Salmonella > Salmonella sp. SAL04157. Next base: position 128,076 of record NZ_JBGDVS010000008.1, on the reverse strand, counting down.
GTAACCGCGGTAAGATTTCCTTCTCCACCATAACCTTAAATTCAGACGGTACGCCGGGGGTGAAAAACATCAGGCAGCGGTTGAGCTGTAGCGCAAATCCACAGGCAGTGCCGACCGGATTATTAATAAACTCCGCGCTGGCAGGCAGTTCCGCCTGTTTACGGTTGCTCGGCGCCATCACACGACCGCGCTGCTGAAAGTAACGTTCCATTTCGGTCAGCCACGCCTGGTGCAGTACTAATCCTTCGCCTTTTGCCGTTGCCGCGGCGAGCGCGCTTAAATCATCGCTGGTCGGCCCTAACCCGCCATTAACAATCAAAACATCAGCATGTTGACTGCGTTCACGCAAGATAGCGACCAGACTGTCCAGGTTATCGCCTACCGTATTTCGCCGTGATAACGGAACGCCCTGATGAAAGAAAAAATCAGCCAGCCAGGCGGCATTGGTGTCAACGATTTGTCCGTGCAACACCTCATCCCCGGTGGATAGCATTTCCACATTTAGCATTGTGTTCTCCTGCTCTTATGATGAAAACACTATAACGCAAAGACGAATATGACGTGGAAAGAAGAATGACGGGAAAAGGAGGAATATGGCGCGACGATTGCCGCGCCGTTAGCATCAAAAGCTGGCGTTTACGCCAACATAAGGGCCGTCAGCAATCGCATTATCGCGGTTGCCGTCTTTACCCGCCAGGTTCAGGTAACGATAACCGGCTTCAATGCTCAGCGGGCGCATAATGGTGAAACGCGCGCCTGCATTCGCTTCTTCATAACTTTCGATACCGCTGGACAGCGAATCTGGTGAATAATAATACTCGCCGAACAGACGGAAGCTGTCGCCGATTTTCCATTGTAACCCACCGCCGACAGCCGCCGCATAGCCTTCATCACTGTCTTTCGGATTGGTATAAATACCTTTACCGCCGACCGTCGCCAGCAGCGGTCCCACCGGAATGTTCAGCCCCAGACCAACGCCCGCAGCATCGCCATCATCATCGTTGTGCATCCAGTTACCGCTTAGCGCCAGTCCCGTCGATTCCGTACCAAAACCCACGCCAATGTTGGTGTAATCTTCGCCCGCCTGGCCGCTAATACTGATAGCCTGCGCCGATGCAGAAACGAACAGCATTCCGGCAAAACCTAATAATATGCTTTTTTTCATTTTTACCCTTTCCAGCAAGCACATAAAGAAAAACTCCCCAAAACGGCAGAATTGTACTGCCAGACGCTGAGGAATCAATGCACTAAGAAACCATTCCAAAAACATATTGTAACGAAATACTACTTTCGCCATGACGCATCATTGCGCCATCACATGGCGACGCCTGCATCAACAAAATTAACCAAAAACGCAGTCTGCGTTATCGCTTCCATTTTTCACAAAGAATTTCGCAGAATGATTTGTTAAGCTGATGTCCTGGTGGTTTAAGGAAGCGACTTATGCGTCAACGAACTATAGTTTGCCCATTAATTCAAAATGATGGCTGTTATCTGCTGTGCAAAATGGCCGACAACCGCGGCGTCTTTCCCGGTCAGTGGGCGCTGTCGGGCGGTGGGGTCGAGCCAGGCGAACGCATTGAAGAGGCGCTGCGTCGGGAGATTCGGGAAGAGCTCGGCGAACAACTGATTCTGAGCGATATTACGCCATGGACCTTCCGCGACGATATCCGTGTTAAAACGTACGCTGATGGCAGACAAGAAGAGATTTATATGATTTATCTCATCTTCGACTGTGTTTCCGCTAATCGCGATATATGTATTAATGACGAATTTCAGGACTACGCCTGGGTCAAGCCAGAAGAACTGGCGCTGTATGATTTGAATGTAGCGACACGCCACACATTAGCATTGAAAGGGTTATTATAATGACGACAGCCGCTTCAGGCTGTCTTTACGCTTTTAACATGCCGGCTAGCCGGGAACAAATTCACCATCTAAAAAGAGTTTTCCGTTTTCCGCATGCATAACGAGCGCATCAAGATAGTCCGGATCAAACTTTACGCCGCGCTTATTTTTTGCAATATACGTCAAACAATGATTATGGGTAAAAATGACTATATTTTTATTCTGCGACTTTTTCAGTAACGTATTGATTGAAGCATAAATACCGCTGCCGCAATCCATCATTTTTTTATCCACCGTAAGCGACCTGCCCGCAGAAAACCAGGTTGCCGACTGGATGGTGCGCACCGTATTACTGGAATAGAGATTGTAATTTTGTATATCGGCACTAAAGGCTTTACCCAGCGCTCTGGCGTCTTGCGCACCGTTGACCGTAATCCCCGTGCTGTCTGACAGGCAGGTATTATCGGAACGATCGCACCGCTCGGCATGGCGGAATAACACGACTACCGGATGCTGTTTCGCCAGCGCCGCCAGCGCTTTACCGTTAATCTGCGGTAGACCGTTACCACTCCAGGCATGTTGTGAGGTCAACCCGGCGATAATAACCAACGCCCCCGCCAGAGTCGCGAGATAGCGTTTGTTTTTAATAAAGCGTAGGGTAAATGCCAGCACATTAACCTCTCAGGCAGACAGTGCAGCTAACTTAATAGCAATACGATTAAAATGAAATTCCGCAACGGAAGACCAGGCCAGAAACATAAAAACAGCTTTTGGGCATGCATAAAATGCCTTAAACTTTCGGCGAAAGCAAAGCATAATTCCGTTAAAAATTATCTTTTTACTTCACCTTAATTTCTTAATGTTAATTTAATATTCATCCAGTAGGGTTCAGTTAAATGCGTTAAAAAATAAGCCCTTTTCTATTCCCGAAATATTTGAAAAGCGGCTTTCAATGGCTGAAGGAAAAATGATGTCGGACTTTTTGCCTTTCTCTCGTCCGGCGATGGGCGCGGAAGAGCTCGCTGCCGTTAAGACCGTACTGGACTCAGGTTGGATAACAACCGGCCCGAAAAATCAGGAACTGGAAGCGGAGTTTTGTCGGCTAACAGGCAATCAATATGCCGTTGCCGTCAGTTCAGCCACTGCCGGTATGCACATCGCGTTGATGGCGCTGGGCATTGGTGAAGGCGACGAGGTCATTACACCGTCAATGACGTGGGTTTCTACGCTAAATATGATCGTTTTACTCGGCGCGAACCCCGTCATGGTCGATGTCGATCGCGATACGCTGATGGTCACGCCTGAACATATTGAAGCCGCGATTACGCCACAAACCAAAGCAATTATCCCCGTCCACTACGCTGGCGCGCCCGCCGATCTGGACGCTATTTACGCTCTTGGCGAGCGTTATGGCATTCCGGTGATTGAAGACGCGGCGCACGCGACAGGAACCAGCTACAAAGGTCGCCACATTGGCGCCCGGGGCACCGCGATTTTCTCCTTCCACGCCATTAAGAACATTACCTGCGCTGAAGGCGGTATCGTCGTCACGGATAACCCGCAATTCGCCGATAAACTGCGCAGTCTCAAGTTTCACGGGCTTGGCGTTGATGCCTGGGATCGACAGAGCGGAGGACGCGCGCCACAAGCGGAAGTCCTGGCGCCGGGCTACAAATATAATTTGCCCGACCTCAACGCCGCTATCGCGCTTGCTCAGTTACAGAAACTGGATGCGCTTAACGCTCGCCGCGCCGCCATCGCAGCGCAGTACCACCAGGCAATGGCAGACCTGCCTTTTCAGCCTCTGAGCCTTCCGTCGTGGGAACATATTCACGCCTGGCATTTATTCATTATCCGGGTCGATGAAGCCCGCTGCGGTATTACCCGGGATGCTCTGATGGCATCGCTGAAAGCGAAAGGCATCGGCACAGGGCTGCATTTCCGCGCCGCGCATACGCAAAAATATTATCGCGAACGTTTCCCAACGCTCACGCTGCCCGACACCGAGTGGAACAGCGAGCGGATCTGCTCACTGCCGCTCTTCCCGGACATGACCGAGAGTGACTTTGATCGGGTCATTACCGCCCTTCATCAGATAGCAGGACAATAAGCATGTTTGACGCCGCCCCCATAAAAAAAGTCTCGGTGGTTATTCCTGTCTATAACGAACAGGAAAGCCTGCCGGAATTGATAAGACGCACCACCACCGCCTGCGAGAGTCTGGGCAAAGAGTGGGAGATTTTATTGATAGATGATGGTAGCAGCGATAGCTCGGCGGAGCTGATGGTTAAGGCGTCCCAGGAGGCCGATAGCCATATCATCTCTATTTTACTCAACCGTAACTACGGTCAACATGCAGCGATTATGGCGGGGTTTAGCCATGTAAGCGGCGATCTTATCATTACGCTGGATGCCGATCTGCAAAACCCGCCGGAAGAGATCCCGCGCCTGGTGGCGAAAGCCGATGAAGGGTTCGATGTGGTAGGCACCGTGCGACAGAACCGACAGGACAGCCTGTTTCGCAAATCAGCGTCAAAAATCATTAATCTGCTGATCCAGCGCACAACGGGCAAAGCGATGGGCGATTACGGCTGCATGTTACGCGCCTATCGCCGCCCTATTATCGATACTATGTTGCGCTGCCATGAACGCAGCACCTTTATCCCTATTCTGGCCAACATTTTCGCTCGTCGGGCTACCGAAATCCCGGTGCATCACGCTGAACGTGAATTTGGCGACTCTAAATACAGTTTTATGCGTCTCATTAACCTGATGTATGACCTGGTGACCTGCCTGACGACGACGCCGCTGCGCCTGTTGAGCCTGCTGGGCAGCGTTATCGCCATCGGCGGGTTTAGCCTGTCGGTATTGCTTATTGTACTTCGCCTGGCGCTGGGACCGCAGTGGGCCGCGGAAGGCGTATTTATGCTCTTTGCCGTCCTGTTTACCTTCATCGGCGCGCAATTCATCGGTATGGGACTGCTGGGCGAATACATCGGTCGCATTTATAACGATGTCCGCGCCCGTCCCCGCTATTTTGTTCAACAAGTTATCTACCCGGAAAGCACGCCGTTTACTGAGGAAAGTCACCAATGAAAGCCGTTATTTTTGCCTATCACGATATGGGATGTCAGGGTGTGCAGGCCGTACTGGATGCCGGGTATGAGATTGCCGCGATTTTCACTCATGCCGACAATCCTGCGGAAAACACCTTTTTTGGCTCCGTCTCCCGGCTGGCGGCAGAATTAGGGATTCCGGTTTATGCGCCGGATAACGTAAATCATCCTATCTGGGTCGACCGCATCGCTGAACTTGCGCCGGATATTATTTTTTCGTTCTATTACCGTAACCTGTTAAGCGAAGAAATTCTGCACCTCGCCCCGGCTGGCGCGTTCAATCTGCACGGTTCTCTATTGCCTGCCTATCGTGGCCGTGCGCCGCTAAACTGGGTTCTGGTTAACGGCGAAAGCGAAACGGGCGTAACGCTGCATCGTATGGTCAAACGTGCCGACGCCGGAGAGATTGTCGCCAGTCAACGCGTCGCTATTGCGCAGGACGATGTTGCGCTTACCCTGCATCATAAGCTATGTCAGGCCGCGCGCCAGTTGCTTAATAGCGTCCTGCCCACCATGAAATGCGGCGATATACCTTCTGTTCCTCAGCGTGAGTCTGACGCTACATATTATGGTCGCCGCAGGCCGGAAGATGGCCTTATTGACTGGCACAAACCGGTTTCCTCTGTGCATAACCTGGTGCGGGCGGTAGCCGCCCCCTGGCCCGGCGCGTTCAGCTATAACGGCTCGCAAAGATTCACTATCTGGTCTTCCCGAATTTGTCCGGATGCGCAGGGCGCGCTTCCCGGCTCGGTAATTTCGGTCTCTCCGCTGCGGGTCGCCTGCGCCGATGGCGCGCTGGAGATTATTACCGGCCAGGCCGGAGACGGTATTACTGTACAGGGCTCGCAGCTTGCACAGACGCTTGGTCTGGTGGCGGGCGCTCGTTTGAACCGTCCACCAGCGACCAGCGGTAAACGTCGCATTCGCGTTCTCATCCTCGGCGTCAACGGTTTTATCGGCAATCATTTGACCGAACGGTTACTGAATGAAGAGAATTACGAGGTCTACGGTATGGATATCGGCAGCAACGCCATTAGCCGATTCCTGCTCCACCCTCGCTTTCATTTCGTGGAGGGAGATATCAGCATCCACTCAGAATGGATCGAATACCATGTCAAAAAATGCGATGTCGTACTGCCGCTGGTAGCAATTGCTACCCCGATTGAATACACCCGCAACCCGCTGCGCGTCTTTGAACTTGATTTTGAAGAAAACCTGCGGATTATCCGTTATTGCGTGAAATACCGTAAACGCGTGGTTTTCCCGTCTACCTCTGAAGTGTACGGCATGTGTACGGACGCCTCTTTTGACGAGGACAAATCGAATCTGATCGTCGGGCCGGTGAATAAGCCACGCTGGATTTATTCCGTTTCCAAACAGCTTCTCGACCGGGTGATTTGGGCTTATGGCGAAAAAGAGGGATTGCGCTTCACGCTTTTCCGTCCCTTTAACTGGATGGGGCCGCGGCTGGATAGCCTGAACGCGGCGCGTATCGGCAGTTCACGCGCGATAACGCAGTTGATTCTGAACCTGGTAGAAGGGACGCCGATAAAGCTTATCGACGGGGGTCAGCAGAAGCGCTGTTTCACCGATATTCGTGACGGGATCGAAGCCTTATTCCGCATTATTGTGAATGATGGCGATCGGTGCGATGGCAAAATCATTAATATCGGCAATCCTGACAACGAAGCCAGTATTCAGGAACTGGCGACGCTGTTGCTCGACAGTTTTGATAAGCATCCGCTGCGCTGCCATTTCCCACCGTTTGCCGGTTTCCAGGTCGTCGAAAGCCGTAGTTATTACGGCAAGGGTTATCAGGATGTCGCACACCGGAAACCCAGTATCGACAATGCCAGGCGCTGTCTGGACTGGGAACCGTCTATTGCGATGCGGGATACGGTTGAAGAAACGCTGGACTTCTTTTTGCGCAGCGTAGATATCGCGGAACGCGCATCATGACGAAAGTCGGTTTACGCATTGATGTTGATACCTTGCGAGGAACGCGTGAAGGTGTTCCCCGGCTGCTGGAGACATTGCATCGCCACGGCGTTCAGGCCAGCTTTTTCTTCAGCGTCGGGCCGGACAATATGGGACGCCATCTTTGGCGTCTGATAAAACCGCGATTTTTATGGAAAATGCTACGTTCAAACGCCGCCTCGCTCTACGGCTGGGATATCCTGCTGGCCGGTACCGCCTGGCCGGGAAAAAATATCGGCAACGCCAATGCCGGGATTATTCGTGAAACGGCAACATACCATGAGACGGGACTACATGCCTGGGATCACCATGCATGGCAGACTCACAGCGGCCACTGGAGTATTCGTCAGCTTGAAGAAGATATCGCGCGCGGCATAACGGCGCTTGAGGCCATTATCGGAAAACCCGTCACCTGCTCAGCTGCGGCCGGCTGGCGAGCGAATGGGCGCGTTGTTCGTGCGAAAGAGCCGTTCAACCTGCGGTATAACAGCGATTGCCGTGGAACCACCTTATTCCGTCCGCTACTGATGCCGGGCCAGACCGGGACGCCGCAAATCCCCGTTACCTTACCCACGTGGGATGAGGTTATCGGCCCCGCCGTTCAGGCGCAGTCGTTCAATACCTGGATTATCTCTCGTATGTTGCAGGACAAAGGCACGCCGGTATATACCATCCATGCGGAAGTCGAAGGCATTGTCCATCAGCCGCTGTTTGAAGATTTGCTCGTTCGTGCACGTGACGCGGGGATCACCTTTTGTCCTCTGGGCGAACTGCTGCCGACATCGCCTGAGTCTCTGCCGTTGGGGCAAATTGTACGTGGACACATCCCTGGCCGTGAAGGTTGGCTGGGGTGTCAACAGGCCGCGAGCGCCTCATGATGAAATCGATACGCTATTATCTGGCTTTCGCCGCGTTTATCGCGCTCTACTATGTTATTCCTGTCAATAGCCGTCTGCTCTGGCAGCCGGATGAAACGCGCTATGCCGAAATAAGTCGGGAGATGCTGGCGTCTGGCGACTGGATCGTGCCGCATTTTCTGGGATTACGTTATTTCGAAAAACCGATAGCCGGTTACTGGATAAACAGTCTGGGTCAGTGGCTTTTTGGCGCTACCAATTTTGGCGTGCGGGCCGGCGCTATTTTAACGACATTGCTGGCCGCAGCGCTGGTGGCGTGGCTGACGTTCCGCTTATGGCGGGATAAACGTACTGCGTTGCTCGCCTCCGTTATATTTCTCTCCCTCTTTGCCGTTTACAGTATCGGGACGTATGCGGTACTCGACCCGATGATCGCCCTTTGGCTTACGGCCGGGATGTGTTGTTTCTGGCAGGGGATGCAGGCCACGACCCGAACGGGCAAGATTGGGATGTTTTTGCTACTGGGTGCAACCTGCGGTCTGGGTGTATTAACTAAAGGCTTCCTCGCCCTGGCCGTACCGGTAGTGAGCGTGCTGCCGTGGGTCATTGTCCAGAAACGCTGGAAGGACTTTTTGCTTTACGGCTGGCTGGCGGTCTTGAGCTGCTTTGTGGTTGTCCTTCCCTGGGCGATCGCCATTGCGCGACGCGAAGCCGATTTCTGGCATTACTTTTTCTGGGTGGAGCATATCCAGCGATTCGCCATGAGCGATGCCCAGCATAAAGCCCCTTTCTGGTACTATCTGCCGGTACTGCTCGCGGGAAGTTTACCGTGGCTGGGATTACTGCCTGGCGCGCTTAAACTGGGCTGGCGCGAGCGAAACGGCGCATTCTATTTGCTCGGATGGACGATCATGCCGCTTCTCTTTTTCAGCATTGCGAAAGGGAAACTGCCCACCTATGTTCTTTCCTGTTTCGCACCGATAGCGATACTCATGGCGCGCTTCGTCCTGCATAACGTAAAAGAAGGCGTCGCCGCGCTACGTGTCAACGGCGGGATCAACCTGGTGTTCGGGTTAGTCGGGATCGTCGCGGCGTTTGTCGTCTCCTCATGGGGCCCGCTGAAATCGCCGGTGTGGACGCATATCGAAACCTATAAAGTTTTTTGCGTCTGGGGCGTCTTTACTGTTTGGGCGTTTGTGGGCTGGTATAGCCTCTGTCATAGCCAAAAATACCTATTACCCGCGTTTTGTCCGCTGGGACTGGCGCTGCTGTTCGGCTTTTCCGTCCCCGACAGGGTGATGGAGTCCAAACAGCCCCAGTTTTTTGTCGAAATGACCCAGGCGCCTTTGGCATCAAGCCGCTATATTCTTGCCGACAACGTCGGCGTCGCCGCCGGGCTGGCCTGGAGTCTGAAACGAGACGATATTATGCTCTACGGACACGCGGGCGAACTCAGGTATGGCCTTAGCTATCCTGATGTGCAGGATAAATTCGTTAAAGCCGACGATTTTAACGCCTGGCTCAACCAGCATCGTCAGGAGGGCATTATTACGCTAGTACTTTCAATAGCCAAAGATGAAGACATCAGCGCTCTTTCCCTTCCCCCTGCGGACAATATTGATTATCAGGGGCGTCTGGTGTTAATTCAGTATCGGCCTAAATGATCGGCGTCGTTCTGGTGCTTGCCAGTCTGCTCAGCGTTGGCGGTCAGCTCTGCCAGAAGCAAGCGACACGGCCATTGACGACAGGCGGACGCCGCCGCCACCTGATGCTGTGGCTGGGCCTGGCGCTGATATGCATGGGTGCAGCGATGGTGCTGTGGCTGCTGGTGCTACAAACCCTGCCGGTGGGGATTGCTTACCCGATGTTGAGTCTGAATTTTGTCTGGGTTACGTTGGCGGCATGGAAAATCTGGCATGAACAGGTTCCGCCCCGCCACTGGTTGGGCGTCGCATTGATTATCAGCGGCATTATCATTCTGGGGAGTGCGGCATAATGGGCGTAATGTGGGGACTGATAAGCGTTGCGATTGCCTCCCTCGCCCAGTTGAGTTTAGGATTCGCCATGATGCGGCTGCCATCGATAGCGCATCCACTGGCGTTTATTTCCGGACTGGGCGCATTTAATGCCGCGACCCTGGCGCTATTCGCCGGTTTGGCGGGGTATCTGGTTTCCGTCTTCTGCTGGCAGAAAACATTACACACGCTCGCGCTCAGCAAAGCCTATGCGCTACTGAGTCTCAGCTATGTGCTTGTCTGGGTAGCCTCAATGCTGTTACCCGGTTTGCAAGGCGCTTTCAGCCTAAAAGCGATGCTCGGCGTATTGTGTATTATGGCGGGGGTAATGCTGATTTTTCTGCCCGCCAGATCATGAAGGCTTGCGCGTCAACCGCTGCCATTCGTCGCAGGAATAACAGCGTGCATCAACGATTTTTAAGGTCTGGTGTTTTTCCCGATTAATACAATACTGCGCATCCTGTAAAGGCGACAGGATATCGCCGGGACTCAGTAATATCATGGAATTCGCCTCGGCGATCATTTTTAGCGAACCGCCGCTATCGCACAGCACCAGAACATGGCACGCCCTCTTTTTGACATAATGCGATTTCTTAACCAACCATTCCATAGCGCCCCCGTTTCACGCTGATTGTTCATAACACGTTACACATCAACGGATAAACAAAACGGCAATAGCGATGGAATGGTTGTATATTAACCTAACATTAATTTTTACAGCTCTCACACACCCACTGCTGGAGCGCACGGCGAGATATTTTAATCCCTCCGTTTTTCAGTTCTGACGGCAGCGTCAACCAGCGAACCGGCTGTTGAAAACGCGCCAGCTTATCACGGACCCATTCAGCGAGGTTCACGTCTCCGGCCTGCGATGCATACTCCACAACCGCAACGGGACGATGACCAAACTCTTTATCTTCTACCGGCACGACGAAGGCTTGTTGCACCAGCGGATGCGCGTTAATAACGCGTTCGACTTCCTCCGGCTGAATGCCTTCGCCGCCGCTAAAGAACAGGTTGTCCAGCCGCCCGGCGATGGTTAGCCTGCCGTGGTTCAGCTCGCCGCGATCGCGCGTGGCAAACCAGCCCTCGTCATTAACCAGCGGGATCAGTTTGCCATCACGCCAGTAACCTTCTGCCATACTGGCGGCGCGCAGCCAGACTTCATTATCGACGATTCTGATCTCTCTTCCGGGGAGCGGCGCGCCAACATCATCCGAACCATCGGCCTCTTTGGCGCATACCGTAGACGCGAACTCCGTGAGCCCATACCCGCACCAGCAACGAATCCCTTGTTTGCTGGCCTGGTCGGTGAGTTCAACCGGAATCACCGCGCCGCCGAGCAAAACGGCTTTCAGCGTCACCGCCGCCCGATTCGCCAGCAGCCGCCATAGCTGCGTCGGCACCAGCGAAGCATGAGTACACCCTGCCAGCATCTGCTCCAGCGGTTGCTTATCGCGTACCGTCATGCGCGCCCCGGCGAAGAGCCAACGCCACATAATACCCTGCCCGGATACATGAAACAGCGGCAGCGATAGCAGCCAGTCATCCTGAGGGCCAAACGGCATTAGCGAAAGCACTCCCTGCGCGCTGGCAAGATGCGCCTGGCACGTATGTACAGCCGCTTTTGGCAATCCTGTGGAACCCGATGTCAGCGTCATGGAAACCAGACGCTGCGATTGCCAGGCCACGGCATACGCCGCTGTGCTATTTTGTATCTGCAACGCGGTTAACCCGGAAAATACGTTTTCGCCTTCCAGTGTCAGCGCAAAACGCAGCGTTAACTTCGGCACCAGCGCCTCCAGCAACGTCTGGGGCAACTGCGGGTTGACGGGCAGAACCCGCGCGCCGCACTGCATCAGCGCAAGCCATGCCAACAGAGTGCGCGGCTGATTCCCGGCGCGCAGCAGGACACCGTCCCCCTCCCGTACGCCCTGCGCGGCAAACCCGCCCGCCAGCGCATCAATACGCTCACAGAGGGCGCGCCAGCTTAGCACTTCATCGTTCAGGCGCAGAGCGGGCGCCTGACTGCGAACCTGACGCCAGTGGCGCCACGGCCAGTCCGTGAATGTCATAACAGTCGTTCCAGCTCATCACGCTTCAGACAAGGCAACGCGCTACCGGGCCAGGGGCGAACCTGTTGCGCCTGCATCAGATGCAAGGTATCCAGTCCGGGCAGCGTTCCCGGCGTCAACCAGGCGGCAATCCGCGCCAGTTGCGTCAGGCCGAGGCTGGACTCGATCGAAGAGCTGATGACCGCCGTCAGTCCCAACGCATGGGCGGCAGCGACTTGCTCACGCACTTTATCAAGCGATCCGGTCAGCGTAGGTTTGATAACCACAGCCCTGACGCCCTCTTCGGCTTCAAAGGTGAAATCCGCTTCGCGCAGACTTTCGTCCCAGGCAATCGCGATGCCGGTTTCACGGGCAAAGGCGCGGGAATCATCCCGCGTCTTACACGGTTCTTCGAGAAAGGCGATACGAGCGCGGTAGTCCGGATTAACATACTTTGCGAACTGTTGGGCTTTTAGCGGCGTCCAGGCGCGATTCGCATCCAGACGCAGATGCAGATCCGGGATCGCCTCCAGCAGCAAATTAACCACCATGCCGTCGCGTACCGCTTCATAGAGACCCACTTTGACCTTAGCGATTTTCTCACCGGGCATATCGGCAAGCCGCAGCACCAAATCGTCAGGATCGCCAGTGCATAACGGCGCGGCGCGATAGTCCGCCGCCTCCGGCAAGACGCCAGTCAGTTCCGCCAGCGCGCAGCTTGCACCAAACGCGACCGAAGGCATCTCCGGTAATCCCTCGCTCCCCTGAAGCCAGTCGTTCACCCATGTCAGGAGCGCCGTCTGCGCCTCTTCCCACGTTTCCTGACTGAACCCCGGCAGCGGAGAGATCTCTCCCCACCCTTCACGCTCGCCGTCACGCAGACAAACATACAGCCCGTCGCGAGTTTTTAACCGCCTGTCGCGCAGAACCACCCCCGCGTCCATGGGGATCTGCCAGCGGTATACCTGCGCGCTACGCATTATGGGTTCCGTTTGAATTTGCTGAAGTCAGGCTGACGCTTCTGGTTAAAGGCGTTACGGCCTTCCTGCCCTTCTTCGGTCATGTAGAACAGCATGGTAGCGTTGCCCGCCAGCTCCTGTAGACCCGCCTGACCGTCACAATCGGCATTCAGCGCCGCTTTCAGGCAACGCAGCGCCATCGGACTGTTTTGCAACATTTCGCGGCACCAGCGCACGGTTTCTTTTTCCAGATCCGCCAGCGGAACGACAGTGTTAACCAGCCCCATGTCCAGCGCCTGTTGCGCATCGTACTGGCGGCACAGGAACCAGATTTCACGCGCTTTCTTCTGACCAACGATACGCGCCATATACGAAGCGCCCCAGCCGCCGTCAAAGGAGCCAACTTTCGGACCGGTCTGGCCGAAGATGGCGTTTTCCGCCGCGATGGTCAGGTCACACATCATATGCAGCACATGTCCACCGCCGATGGAATATCCCGCGACCATCGCGACAACCGGTTTTGGACAGGTGCGAATCTGGCGCTGGAAATCCAGCACGTTCAGGTGATGCACGCCGGAGTCATCCTGATAACCGCCGTAATCGCCGCGCACCTTCTGGTCGCCGCCCGCGCAAAACGCTTTATCGCCTTCGCCGGTCAGAATAATCACGCCCACGTTGTCGTCGTAACGGGCATCCGCCAGCGCCTGAATCATCTCTTTGACGGTCAACGGACGAAATGCATTGCGCACCTGCGGACGATTAATGGTGATTTTTGCAATACCGTCGGTGGATTTTTCATAACGAATGTCGGTGTAACCCTCCGAGCAGTCGTGCCATTCTACCGGTGCGTAAAGCATTGTTTCATCAGGATAGATCATAGTGTGTCCTTTAGTCAGAGACGCAGAATCTGAGCCAGACTGTCTACCACGCCAGCGGGGTTTTCCCGATGCGCGTTGTGTCCGGCGTTACGAATAACATGGCATGTCGCCGCCACTTCCTGCGCCAGGGCGCGGAATTTGCTGTCGCGTTCGCCACATAAATAATAAAACGGAAATGCCAGCGCGTTGAGCGCCTCGCGTAAATCCGGCTGGGCGGCAAGCGATGTCGCCTCCAGCATCGCAGCCAGCGTTTCGCCGTTATTCTGGCTACGCAGCGCCGTCAGCGCCTGCCTTTGCTGCGCCGTCAGCGAGGCGAACACCGGCTGCTGATACCAGTCGTGAAAAACCTCAGTCAGGGGTTCACGACGAAAACGCTCTGCCCAGCGCCCGTCGGACAACCGTCTTTCAGCGCGCGCCTGTTCATTTTGCAGCCCCGGATGACCGCCTTCGACCACCAGGCCGCACAGGCCTGGTATTCCCTGGCAGGCTGCCATCATCGCCACCCGGCCGCCAAGAGAGTATCCCACCAACCAAAACTTTAGTATGTTGTAACTAATTAACGTAGCGCGCAGTAATCTGATGACATCGGCAAAGCCGCCGACCGGAATAGCCGTAGATCCGCCATGTCCCGGTAAGTCAATATAAAGCCGCGAACAGCCGTGAAACTGTTCACCAACCGACTGCCATTCGCGGCAATCGCCAGAAAAACCGTGCAGGAAAACCAGCGAGGGCGCCCCAGGCTGTCCGGGCATGTGCTGCGCGTGCAACATCATAGATGGCTTACCTGAGCCAAAAGTTGCTGCAACGTCTGCGCGCCATTCGTATCGTTTACCACCAGCTCAATCACCGTTGTCGCCGGGGTTCGCCACGCGCCAGCCAGCACAGACTCCAGTTCTTCCCAGTTTTCCGGGCGATGATAGCGCAGGTTAAACATGGCGGCCGCATGGTCAAAATGGACGTTTTGCGGCATCAAATAAAAGCGCTCACGTTTGCTTTGCGGCGTCGGCAGCAGGGAAAAGATCTGCCCGCCGTTATTGTTGACCACAATCAACACAAACGGCGCGGATACCTGACGTAGTAACGCCAGCGCGTTAAGATCGTACAGCGCGGATAAATCGCCGACGATAGCCAGCGTCGATTTGGCGCTGGCGCGCTGCACGCCCGCCGCTGTGGAAAGCAGGCCGTCAATGCCGCTCGCCCCGCGATTGCTGTATACCGGATAGCCAGCCGGCAACTGCGACAGCGCGTCGATCAGACGCACCACCAGACTATTGCCCACGAACAATTGCCCCTGCTCCGGCAGATAGTCACGGATACGGTGCGCCAGCTGCGCTTCGCCAAAGGTGTCTCGCTGCGCGACCACCCGTTGCCACGCCAGTTCCGCCAGACGCGGGATCTCTACACACCACGGTTTACGTTTTTCCGCCGGATGCATCTCCAGCCAGTCGGCGATTTTCGCTACCAGTCTGCGTCCACGATGGTGCGCCGGGTCCAGACGACCTTCAATATTGTCGATTACCCAGTACTCTTCCGGCTCGCAGGTTGCCTGCCATTGCAGTAAGCGTTTTCCGGTAAGGCTACTGCCAAGCTGGACGACAATCTGCGCCTGCTGCAGTTCGGTCACCGCTTTGGCGTTGCCGAGCCACAGGTCGGCGCACGGCAGCGGCTGCCCGGTTTGCGACAATACGTCGCCAATTAATGGCCATCCCAGAGTTTGCGCCCACTGCGCCACTTTTTTGCCTTCTTCCGCGCTCATACGCCCGGCGACGACGACGCCGCGTTTTTGTCGCCAGAAGAACCAGTCGCACTGTTTGTCGCTTTCCAGTCGACGCGCTTCGCGCAGCCAGGGTTTTTCATCCTGCCACCAGTCGCCGAGACGCTGCTGCCAGACCAGACCGGTATCATTCATATCGCCATACAGCGGTTCGGCAAAAGGACAGTTAATGTGCAGCGCGCCCGCATGAAGCATGGCGAGCGCATTGTCGATGGTCGACACCAGCCAGCGCGCCGGAATATCCTGCGTGGGACGCGGCAACGACAGAGTTTGGGAGGGGTGCGAGGCAAACATCCCCGCCTGACGGATCGCCTGGTTGGCGCCGCAGTCAATCAGCTCCGGCGGGCGATCGGCGGTAAGTAAAATGAGCTTCTCGCCCGTCAGACCCGCCTCAATCAACGCCGGATAGAGGTTCGCCACGGCAGTACCTGAAGTGACAATAACGGCAACCGGCTGTTGGCTGACTTTCGCCAGCCCTAACGCCAGATGACCAAGCCCACGCTCATCAAAGTGCGTATGGTGGATAAAAGCAGGATTCTCTGCCGCCGCCAACGTGAGCGGCGTGGAACGGGAACCAGGGGCGATACAAACATGCCTGACGCCATGACGGGTTAAGGCTTCCAGGATGACCGCCGCCCAGCGCCGGTTAAATGCACTTACTGACATGAGTTTGTCCGGTATCAATCATTGGGACTAAGTATAAAGAGCTGCAAAAATGGATTATTGATATGGGTCGGGAATATGTGACTCATTACACATCCATCTGCAATAAGGTACGTAACCCGGCCGCTTTATTATCTATTTCCTGCCATTCCTGTTCCGGATCGGAGCCGCGGACGATTCCCGCGCCGGCATACAATCGCACCACATTGGCCGTCACTTTGGCTGAACGTAACGTCACGCAAAACTCACTTTGCCGCGTGGAGAGATAGCCTGCCGACCCGGCATACCATTCACGTTCGAACGGCTCATGTTGTTCTATAAAACAACGCGCGGGTTCACGAGGGATCCCCGCGACCGCTGCGGTAGGCTGTAACTGGTGCAGGCAGAGCGTGTCGTCCGCCTGATTAAGCGCCGTCCAGATACAGCGGCGCAAATGCTGTACCTTGCGCAGTCTGAGCACCTGCGGCGGCAGCACATCCAGCGAGTGGGTGCAGTTTTGCAGTCGCTGGCAGATGTCTTCGACAACCAGCATATTTTCTCGCTGGTTTTTATCGTCTTTCATTAACCATTCGCCAAGCTGCCAGGCTTTATGGTTATCCGGATGGTTCGCCACCGTCCCGGCCAGCGCTTCGGTACGTAGCGCCGTTTCACGCCGCCGCCAGAGCCGCTCCGGCGATGATCCCAGAAAGGCGGTATCGGCGGAAAAGGCCATAAAAAAGTGGTAGCAGTTGAGATTTAAACGACGACTGGACGCCATCATCGCGGCGGCATTGACCGGACGGGAGAATTGTAAGTCGGTGGCCCGCGCCAGCACAACTTTATCAAACGCCTCTTGCGCAATGGTGTGGGTGGCCTGCTGAATCAGCTTCACCCAACCGTCTTTGTCCGGCCAGTGCTGTTCGCTCGTGAGCGAAAGGCGCAGCGCCGGAACAGGCTTAATACCGACCAGAGAAGCGAGAAACGCTTTCGCCTGGCGCGCATCATCGCGTAGCGAAACGTCACTGTGCAGATGTAAGCGTAAGGTCGCCGTACCACCGCTACGTCGCCACTCCAGCCGCGGCAGCAATAAGTAGCCCTCTTTCGGCTCGAACGCATTCAGCCCCCAAATACGCAGGTCAGGCTGCGCGTGCTGACGTAAAAACTGTTGCGCCAGATCGAGCGATGAAAAGACGGTGATTGCCCCGAGAACGGCAGCTTCTTCGTCGCCATTGCGCTGTTGCCAGTAGAATTGCGGAAAGGATGACTGGCTGGCCAGCCAGCTCAATGCATCGAAGGCATCGTTTAAAGGGAAAGGCGCATCGAAAACGCAAAGCCCTGGCGTCGCCGGTATCTCTTGCGATAGCTGACGCGTCAGATTTTCCAGCGCAGTAGTAATAGAATGCACGCGGACCCTCCCTGTTAAAAACCCCACATTATACGGGGTACTGCCCTAAAAAAGCAGTACCTCATTTAGGGAGGGTTGCAATTCTGTTCAGTGGGAGGGATTTAGCGCCGCGCCAGCAGCAGTCCAAGTACCAGTCCTACCGCCGCGCCTACGCCAATACCCTGCCAGGGTTTTTCATGAACGTAGTCATCCGCTTTATAAACGGCCTGCTTTGCCCGGTAATAATAGCTATCCGACGCGTGGCTTACGCGGTTTTTCACCTCTTCCAGCGCTTGTTCCGCGCGGGCTTTCAGCTCAATGTATTTTTGATCGGCGGGATCGCCTGAGGAACGTAAAACCTCTTCCAGCGTTTCGCTGAGCAAAGTCAGATCATCATCAACACGTGATTCACCAAATTGATATGACATTCTCATTCTCCGTTGTGTTAACACCTGCTCCTAACTATAGTCAACGGTTTCGGTTTATGCCTGATGAACCTCCCGCGCCATTCCCCGGTGCGGAATGCCATCTTCGTCATAAACATCGGTGACCGGAATAAAACCAAACCGCGCATAAAAAGGTTGCAGATGCGCCTGCGCCCCCAGATATAGCGGCTTATCCGGCCAGTGCCGCCCACAAGATTCCAGCGTTTTCGCCATTAATTGCTGGCCCAGTTTCGCCCCTCGCCAGGCATCGCTGACGATCACCCGGCCAATGACAACCGGGTCTGATTCGTTATCGCTTTTCAGAATCCTCGCATACGCCACCAGCTCATCCTGACGCCAGCCCAGAATATGCCGATTGTCGCCGACTAAATCATCGCCATCCACATCCAGGTAAGGACAGCGCTGTTCTACCACAAAGACCGCGCAGCGCAATTTGAGTAACGCGTAAAGTTGAGGAACGGTAAGTTCGCTATGGTGGAGATCCTGCCAGTCAATCATGATGCGCTCCTGTGTTGTGGTAATCTTGGGTTAAACGATAACCAAACGTGTATGGACAAGATGGAATTAATTTTTTTAGGTACGTCCGCAGGCGTTCCCACGCGCTCACGCAATGTAACGGCAATTTTATTACATCTGCAACATCCAACGCAGCCGGGAGTATGGCTTTTTGATTGCGGCGAAGGGACACAGCATCAAATGCTTGATACCGCGTTTCATCCCGGTAAGCTTGAGCGCATTTTTATCAGCCATCTTCACGGAGATCATCTGTTTGGCCTGCCGGGTCTGCTATGCAGCCGGTCGATGGCGGGGAATCCTCATCCGCTAACCGTATACGGGCCTCAAGGCGTGCGTGAGTTTATTGCAACCACACTGCGCCTTAGCGGTTCATGGACCGATTTTCCGTTGCAAATTGAAGAAATTAGCGCAGGCGATATTCTTGACGACGGTCTGCGAAAAGTGACCGCGTTCAGGCTGGAGCATCCACTGGAGTGCTACGGATATCGCGTTGTTGAACATGACAAGCCTGGCGCGCTGAATGCCAGGGCGTTAAAAGCCGCAGGCGTTACGCCCGGCCCGCTGTTTCAGGCGTTGAAGGCAGGAAAAACCGTCATGCTTGCCGATGGAAGGCAGATCAATGGCGCCGACTACCTTGCTCCCGCCGTGGCCGGGAAATCAGTGGCGATTTTCGGCGATACCGCGCCCTGCGAGGCCGCCCTCGCGCTGGCGCAAGGCGTGGATGTGATGGTACATGAAACCACGCTGGATGCGTCAATGGAGGAGAAAGCCAACGCTCGCGGACACAGCTCCACCCGTCAAACCGCGACGCTGGCGCGGGAAGCTGACGTCGGTCGGCTGATCATGACCCATATTAGCTCACGCTATGACGATAAAGGCTGTCAGCGCTTACTGGCGGAATGCCGCGCTATTTTCCCGGCGACGGAACTGGCTTACGATTTTTCTGTTTTCCCGGTTTAGCGCTCCATTTTTTGTCCTCATTGCCGATAACACTAAAAAAGGCAGGCTTTCATAATGAGGTGAGGATGGACAATTTTCAGAAAGATATTGATGACAGGGCGAATTTAACCCTGTCAAACCGTTTTGAGCTGCTGTTATTCCGTCTTGGTACATCGCTGCATGAACAGAAGTCAGAGCTGTTCGGCATCAATGTATTTAAGCTGCGCGAAATCGTACCGATGCCCGCCTTTACGCGCCCGGCAGGCATGAAAGCGCCGCTATTGGGCATGGTCAATATTCGGGATCAGGTCATTCCGGTGATTGATTTGCCAGCGGTAGCGGGCTGCAAGCCGGAAACCGGGCTGAACATTTTGCTGATCACCGAATATGCGCGCAGCGTACAGGCATTTGCCGTCGAGTCGGTGGAAAATATTATGCGTCTTGACTGGCAGCAGGTGCATACCGCCGAGAAAGCCGTCAACGGTCGCTACATCACCAGTATTGCCTGCCTGGATGACAACAAAGAAACCAACAACCTGGCGCTGGTGCTCGACGTTGAGCAGATCCTTTATGATATTGTCCCCTCCAGCCACGATCTGCGCGCCACCAATCTGAAGACCAATAAATTTTATATTACCCCAGGCGCGGTAGCCATTGTGGCGGAAGACTCCAAAGTCGCCCGCGCGATGCTGGAAAAAGGGCTGAACGCAATGGGAATTCCGCATCAGATGCATGTGACCGGCAAGGATGCATGGGAGAGAATCCAGCAACTGGCGCAGGAAGCGGAGGCCGAAGGTAAGCCAATTAGCGAGAAAATCGCGCTGGTCCTGACAGATCTTGAGATGCCGGAGATGGATGGCTTTACGTTAACGCGTAAAATTAAAACCGATGAACGGCTGAAAAAGATCCCGGTCGTTATTCACTCTTCCCTTTCCGGCAGCGCCAACGAAGATCATGTGCGTAAGGTGAAGGCCGACGGCTACGTCGCCAAATTTGAAATCAATGAACTCTCTTCAGTGATACAGGAAGTGATGGAGCGCGCGGCGCAAAACGTCAGCGGCCCGTTGGTAAGCCGGCAGTTGCTAAGTTAAATTCCGGTCGCTGAGACCTTACCTGCCGGATGGCGGCGCAAGCGCCTTATCCGGCCTACAATCCATAGTTATTTCAACGCATTACATCAGATAATAAAAAACCCGCTTCGTGAAGCGGGTTTTTCGTTTTTACTTATTGCTTACATCAACGGCGTCGCTAACTGCACAAGGCTAATCAGCGGCTGCGGCCAGACGCCCAGTACCAACACCAGCAACGCGGAGATCAGCACCACGATCCCGCCTGCGCTGTACTGCCAGTTTGTCGGCGCGTCGCGTCCCGGTTGCTGCGGCGCGTGCAGGTAGAGACTCACCGCAACGCGCAGGTAGTAGTACAAACCAATCGCGGAACCCACCACCACGGCGGCGACCAGCCACCACAGACTGGCCTGAACGCCGACCGCCAGCACGTAGAATTTGCCGATAAAGCCCAGCGTCATCGGGATACCTGCCAGCGACAGCATCATCACCGTCATCACTGCGGCAAGAACCGGACGGTGCCAGAACAGACCACGGTAAGAGTACAGAGAATCCGCATCCGGGCCGCGGAACGGGCTGGACATCAGGCTGACCACGCCAAACGCGCCGAGGCTGCTGAACAGATAACCGGCCAGGTAAACGCCAACCGCTTCCATCGACATCTCGCCGCTCTGCAGGGCAATCAGCGCCACCAGCAGATAGCCGAGGTGAGAGATAGAAGAGTAACCGAGCAGACGTTTGATGTTGGTCTGGCTCAGCGCCATCAGGTTACCGAAGATGATAGAGGCAAAGGCGATAATGCCCAGCACCACGCGTACCGCTTCGCTGTCGCCTACCGGCGCATAGAGGAACAGACGCATCACCACGCCGAAGATAGCGATTTTGCTCGCCGTCGCCAGGAAGGTGGAAACCGGCGCAGGCGCCCCCTGGTATACGTCTGGCGTCCACAGGTGGAACGGCACCAGAGAGAGTTTAAAGCCCAGACCGACAATCATCAGGCCAAAGCCCGCCAGCAGCAACGGCTCGTGCAGCATACCATCGCCGAGGCTCTTACCGAGCGCTTCGAAAGACAGGTTGCCGGACTGCGCATAGACCAGCGCCATCCCGAACAGCAGGAAAGACGAGGCGGCGGCGGAGAGGATGGTGTATTTGATACTGGCTTCCAGCGAGCGCTTCTGGCGGAAAGCATAACCAATCAGGCCGAACAGCGGCAGCGAGATCAGTTCAATACCAAGGAACAGCGCCGCCAGATGGTTAGCGTTCGCCAGTAGAATTCCCCCCAGGCTGGCGATTAACACCAGCAGGTAGAACTCTTCCTGGTTATCGTTATAGCCTTCCAGCCACGGGTAGGCAAAGGTACAGGTGGCGAGGCTCGCCAGCAGCACCAGCCCGGTGTAGAGCATCGCAAAGCCGTCAACGCGCATCAGCGGCGTGACGTCCATTGCCCCGGCCTGGCCGACAAACCAAAGCGAAACCAGAGCAGCGTTAAGCCCAATGACCGACAACGTGGCATTGAGGAAGTGATTGCGTCGCCACGCAATGGAGAGCATCACAACCACCACCGTCAAGCCGACGATCAGCAGCGGTAGCAGCGCAATCAGGTGTTGTGGAGTTATTGTCATGGCGATTTACGGCCTTGTAGTAGTAACGGAATTAACAAACCACTGCTGGATGTTGCTCATCGCAGAATGCGAGGTATCCAGAATCGGCTGCGGATAGAAGCCAAGCAGTACCAGAAGCACCACCAGCAACAGAATGATAAACAGCTCGCGCAGCGACATCCCTGGCAGTTCCTGGCTGGCAATCTGGCTCTTCGCTTTACCGAAGTAAGCGCGATGCAGCATCGCCAGCGAGTATACAGAGGCGAATACCAACCCAAAGGTGGAGATCACGGTAATCACCGGCACCACCTGGTAGCTGCCGAACAGAATCATAAATTCGCCGACAAAGTTACCGGTGCCCGGCATACCGAGCGTCGCCACCGCAAAGAACATGGACAGCGCAGGCAACCACTTCATCTTGCCCCACAGGCCGCCCATCATACGCATGTCACGCGTATGCAGACGTTCGTACAACTGGCCACACAGAATGAACAGACCGGCTGCGGACAAACCGTGCGCAATCATCTGAATCACCGCGCCCTGGTACGCCAGTTGGCTACCGGTGTAGATAGCGATCAGCACGAAGCCCATATGCGAAACGGAGGTATAGGCAATCAGGCGCTTGATGTCGTATTGGGTAAAGGCCATCCACGCGCCGTAGAAAATGCCGATAACGCCCAGCCACATGGCGATCGGCGCAAACTCCGCCGACGCGTTCGGGAACAATGGCAGGGAGAAACGCAGCAGACCGTAAGCGGCGGTTTTCAGCAAGATACCGGCCAGGTCGACGGAACCGGCGGTCGGCGCCTGGGAGTGCGCATCTGGCAGCCAGCCATGCAGCGGCACCACCGGCATTTTCACCGCGAAGGCGATGAAGAAGCCCAGCATCAGCAGATATTCCACACCGTGGGACATCGGCGTGTTCAGCAGCTCTTCATAGTTGAAGGTCCACACGCCGGTCGCGTTGTAGTGCACAAAGACCAGCGCCAGGATGGCAATCAACATCACCAGACCACTCGCCTGGGTATAAATGAAGAACTTGGTTGCCGCCGTGATACGCGTTTTCCCGTCAGAAGCTTTATGCCCCCACAGCGCTATCAGGAAGTACATCGGCACCAGCATCATTTCCCAGAAGAAGAAGAACAGGAACATGTCGATGGCCAGGAACACGCCGATAACGCCGCCTAAGATCCACATCAGGTTCAGGTGGAAGAAGCCCTGATATTTTTCGATTTCTCGCCAGGAGCAAAGCACCGCCAGAACGCCGAGCAGGCCGGTCAGCACCACCATTAGCAGCGACAGTCCGTCGAGCGCCAGATGGATAGAGATGCCAAAACGCGGGATCCACGGCAGGACAAATTCAGATTGCCACTGTGGAATACCGGCGGATTGCGTCAGTGAGTAGCCGCCCTGCAACCACAATTGCAGACCGAGCGCCAGCGTCAGCCCCATGGTAATCAGCGCTATCCAGCGCGGCACCTTCACGCCAAAGCGTTCGGTCTGCCAGCACAGAAAGCCGCCGATAAAGGGAATCAATATTAGCCAGGGTAGTAACATGGCGATTTTTATTCCTTTTTAAGGCCTCTGACAGAGGCCTGATTTTCAACGAATTTGGATAAAATTCACTTTACGATCAACGCAGTGCCATCAGCAGCGCCAGCACCACAACCGCGCCGATGCTCATGGATGCCACATACCAGCGCAAATAACCGTTCTCGCTCAGTACCAGGCCTTTGCCTGCAAAACGGGAAAGGATAGCCGGAATGTTCATCAACGCATTAAGCGGGTCGCGCTTCAGCAGCCAGGCGATACCGAGGAATGGCTTGACGAATACTTTGTCGTACAGCCAGTCAAAGCCCCAGGCGTTATACCACCAGGTCCCCAGCAGACGGCCCGGCGCGCTGTTGGCGATCGACGTCACCAGCGTGCGTTTACCCAGCCACAGCCATGCGGCAATCAGGATGCCGGCAATCGCCACTACGCCAGAGGTAATTTCCAGCGTCATGACGCGACCATGCGCCAGTTCAGTTGTCTGCGGCAGCACCCCCTGCAATGGCGGCACAATCAGCGCGCCAACAAAGGTAGACAGAATCATCAGGACAATCAGCGGCAGATGGTGGGTAATCCCCTTCCCTGCATGAGCGTGAATTTGTTCTTTACCGTGGAAGACGATGAAAATCATCCGGAAGGTGTACAGGGAGGTCATGAACGCGCCGACCAGGCCCGCCACCATCAGATTGATATGACCGTTCGCCATCGCGCCAGCCAGGATCTCATCCTTACTGAAGAAGCCCGCAGTGACCAGCGGCAGCGCCGACAGCGCCGCGCCCCCCACCAGGAAGCAGGCATACACCAGTGGAATCGACTTACGCAGACCGCCCATCTTAAAGATGTTCTGTTCGTGATGGCAGGCCAGAATGACCGAGCCGGACGCCAGGAACAGCAGCGCTTTAAAGAAGGCGTGCGTCATCAGGTGGAAAATCGCCGCATCCCACGCCTGTACGCCGAGCGCCAGGAACATGTAGCCAATCTGGCTCATGGTGGAATAGGCCAGCACGCGTTTGATGTCGGTCTGCACCAGCGCGGCGAAACCCGCCATGACCAACGTAATCGCCCCGATAATGCCCACCAGATGCAGAATCTCCGGGGTCATCAGGAACAAACCATGGGTACGAGCGATCAGGTAGACACCGGCGGTCACCATGGTAGCGGCGTGGATCAGCGCGGAGACCGGCGTCGGGCCGGCCATCGCGTCGGCAAGCCAGGTCTGCAACGGAAGCTGCGCAGATTTACCGACCGCGCCGCCCAGCAGCATCAGCGTCGCCCACATCAGCATGTTGTTGCCGTCAGCAAAGTGCGCTGGCGCCAGCTCGACCATTTCGCGGAAGTTCAGCGTGCCCAGTTCGTTGTAGAGGATGAACAGCGCGAAGGCGAGGAATACGTCACCGACACGGGTCACCACGAAGGCTTTCATTGCCGCTGCGCCATTCTTCGGATCGCTGTAATAGAAGCCGATCAACAGATAAGAGCACAGGCCCACGCCTTCCCAGCCGAGGTACATCAACAGCAGGTTATCGGACAGCACCAGAACAACCATGCTGGCGATAAACAGGTTGGTATAAGCGAAGAAGCGGGAGTAACCCTCTTCTCCACGCATGTACCAGGACGCGAACATGTGGATCAGGAAGCCGACGCCGGTGACCACAGAGAGCATGGTCAGCGACAGGCCGTCCAGCACCAGGTTAAAACCGATGTTGAAGTTACCGACCGACATCCACGTCCACAGCGGCTGGCTGAACGCCTGTTTGCCGTTGGCGAAGAAATCCATCCCGACAAACGCTGTCACCAACGCCGCCAGACCAACGGAGCCCACGCCAATGGTCGCGGAGAGATTTTCCGACCAGCGTCCGCGAGAGAACGCCAGCAGTACAAAGCCAATCAATGGCAGAATAATGGTTAAGGCAAGCATGTTCATCCACGCATCTCACTTACTGAATCGATGTTCAGGTTCTGGCGACGGCGATGGAGTTGCAGCAACAGCGCAAGTCCAATACTCGCTTCCGCAGCCGCAAGGCTGATGGCGAGAATGTACATCACCTGACCATCGGTCTGGCCCCAGTAGCTCCCGGCGACCACAAAAGCCAGCGCGGAGGCGTTAATCATGATTTCCAGCCCAATCAGCATAAACAGCAGATTGCGGCGGATAACCAGACCGGTTAAACCCAGGACGAATAAAATCGCAGCGAGGATCAGTCCATGTGTTAAGGGGATCATGCGCGCTCCTCCGTTTTTCTTTTCACGCGGTCATCGGCGCGGTTGCTTAGCACTTCGCCCGCACGCTCTTCACGACCGACGTGGAACGCCACCACCAGGCCTGCCAGCAGCAGCATAGATGCCAGTTCGACCGCCAGAACATAAGGCCCGAACAGCGTAATGCCCACCGCTTTCGCGCTAATCGGCGTGCCGTCGATGCCCTGGTCGTTAACGCCCAGAATGGCGTACACAATGACCGCCAGCATAATGGCCGACAAAACCGCCGGACCAATCCACACCTGCGGCTTCAGCCACTGGCGTTCCTGTTCAATTTCGCTGCCGCCGAGGTTGAGCATCATCACCACGAACACAAACAGCACCATGATGGCGCCTGCGTAGACGATAATTTCCAGCGCACCGGCAAAATAAGCGCCCAGCGAAAAGAACACCCCGGAAATCGCCAGTAGCGATATCACCAGATACAACAGCGCGTGTACCGGATTGGTATGGGTGATCACTCGCAGGGTCGCGAGGATGGCTATCAGGCCACAGATATAAAAAGCGAATTCCATTGCCCTCTCCTTACGGTAACAGGCTCTTGACGTCGATAGGCTTGGCTTCGTTCTCTGCTTCGCCTTTATCTTTGCCGTCGATTGCCATACCCGCCATCCGGTAGAAGTTATATTCCGGGTATTTGCCCGGACCGGAAATCAGCAGATCCTCTTTTTCGTACACCAGATCCTGACGTTTGTATTCGCCCAGTTCGAAGTCCGGGGTCAACTGAATCGCCGTGGTCGGGCACGCTTCTTCGCACAGGCCGCAGAAGATGCAGCGTGAGAAGTTAATGCGGAAAAATTCCGGATACCAGCGGCCATCTTTGGTCTCCGCTTTTTGCAGAGAGATACAGCCTACCGGACAGGCTACCGCACACAGGTTACAGGCAACGCAGCGCTCTTCACCGTCCGGGTCGCGCGTGAGCACGATACGGCCACGGTAACGGGGCGGTAAATAGACCGGCTCTTCCGGATACATCCGCGTTTCGCGTTTGGCGAACGCATGCAGGCCGATCATCCAGATACTACGTACCTGAGTGCCGAAACCTACTAATAATTCTTTTAAGGTCATGGTCTTTGTGTCCCTTATTGCGCCTGCCACAGAATGACAGCCGCCGTTACCAGCAAGTTGATGAGCGTCAGCGGCAGGCAAACTTTCCAGCCGAAGGACATTACCTGGTCATAACGCGGACGCGGTAACGACGCACGAATCAAAATGAACATCATCATGAAGAACGCGGTTTTCAGCGCGAACCAGACGAATGGCGGTAAGAACGGGCCATGCCAGCCACCGAAGAACAACGTTACCATCAGCGCGGAAACGGTGACGATGCCGATGTACTCCCCCACAAAGAACAGACCGAATTTCATACCGGAATATTCGATGTGGTAACCGTCCGCCAGTTCCTGCTCGGCTTCCGGCTGGTCAAACGGGTGACGGTGACAGACCGCTACGCCCGCGATGGCGAAAGTAACAAACCCAAAGAATTGCGGAATCACGTTCCACAGATGCGCCTGGTTATTGACGATATCGGTCATATTAAATGAACCGGCCTGCGCCACCACGCCCATCAGGGAAAGACCAAGAAACACTTCGTAGCTCACCGTCTGGGCAGACGCACGCATCGCGCCCAGCAGCGAGTATTTGTTGTTGCTCGACCAACCGGCGAACAGCACCGCGTAAACCGCCAGACCGGCCATCATCAGGAAGAACAGAATCCCGATGTTTAAATCGGCCACCACCCAATTAGGGCTAACCGGCACAATGGCGAAGGAGAGCAGCAGCGAAGTAAACGCGATCATCGGCGCCAGGGTAAAGATGACGCGATCCGAGAATTTCGGGATCCAGTCTTCTTTAAAGAACATCTTGATCATGTCCGCGACCAGCTGGAGCGAGCCGCCCCAGCCAACGCGGTTTGGTCCATAACGGTTCTGGAACAGACCCAGCAGACGACGTTCGCCAAAGCTCATGAAGGCCCCGCAGGTGACGACCACCAGCAGAATCACCACCGCTTTGAGAATGCTCAGCAGGATCTCAATCAGATCCGGTGTAATCCAACTCATTGTTGCGCCTCCCGCAGATCCTCAAGACGCGCGCCAGCCAGAACCGGCGCGATGCCAGGCATACCCATCGGCAGCCCTACCTGCCCTGCCGCTAACCCTTCAGAGATTTCAACCGGCAGCGTCACCGTATTGCCATCGTAGCTAAAGGAGACGCGCGTCCCGGCATTGACACCCAACTTCGCGGCATCCGCCGGGTTAAGTTTGATATACGGCTGCGGCATACGGCTCTGGAAGACCGGAGAACGCTGAGACAATTCGTCGCTGCCAAACAGGTGGTAATACGGCGCAATACGCCACTGACCGTCCTGCGCCTGGAAGCTTGCCGGCACGGTAGTGAAATAATCCAGACCGCCCTCAGTCGCTTCAATCAAACGCACGCCCGGATCGCCGTGACGCAGTTTGCCGCCCACTTCATCCTGGAATTTGTTCCACGCCTGCGGGGAGTTCCAGCCCGGTGCCCAGGCGAACGGAATTTCAGATCGCGGGGCAGTCGGTTGGTTATTCCCTTCCATTGAGAAGGCGAACATGGTGTCTTTATCCTGCGGCTGACGTGGTTCATGCACGCTGATATTGGCGCGCATCGCCGTACGGCCACTGTAACGATGCGGTTCGCGCGCCAGCTTCTGCCCACGAATGCGGAAGGTCGCATCCGGCGCGGCGTCTTTAATGCCGGCAAATTGCGGCATGGCGGCAATGACCGCGTCGATCACATGGTCAAGCTGTGTCCAGTCCACTTCGCGGTTTTCGACGGTGCTGTGCAGCGAATGCAGCCAGCGCCAGCTTTCCAGCATAATCGTCTTGTTATCGTAGTAGGCCGGGTCATAAACCTGGAAGAAGCGCTGCGCGCGGCCTTCGTTGTTGATGACCGTACCATCGCTTTCGGCGAAGCTTGCCGCGGAAAGCACCAGATGCGCGTTTTCCATAATCGCCGTGCGCTGATGGTCAACCACCATCACCAGCGGCGCTTTGGCGAGCGCAGCGTTCACGCGCGTAGCGCTTGCATGACGGTGGAGATCGTTTTCCAGCACCACCACCGCGTCCGCACTGCCGGTTTCCAGCTCGCCCAACGCATCATCAAGCGAACCGCCGCCCATCATACCCAGCCCCATGCTGTTCACGGAACGAGCAATCATAGTAATACCGACGTCGGCGCCACGGCCTTTCAGCGCTTTCGCCACGTTGGCGGCCGCCTGAATCACCTCACTGCTACCGGCGTTAGTGCCGGAGATAATCAGCGGTTTTTTCGCGCCGGCCAACGCCTGCACAATGACATCAATTTTGTTTTGTAAGTCGCTGTCGATACCGTCAACCGCAGGCGCTGTATTGTCCAGCGCATGAGCAATCGCAAAGCCCAGGCGCGCCTGATCTTCCACCGGCGCGCGATAGGTCCAGGCGGCGATATCATCCAGACGGGTGCCGTCCACGTTGGTCACGAACAGCGGATGTTTGGCACGCTGGCCGATGTTAAGGATGGCCGCAATCTGCCAGTCGGCTACTTTCTGCGCCGCCGCCATTTCACGCGCTTTACCTTTCACCGCCTGGCGTACCGCCAGCGCAACGCGCGCGCCGGTCTGGGTAACGTCTTCGCCCAATACCAGTACCGCGTCATAAGATTCGATTTCCCGCAGCGCCGGGGTGTAAATTCCGCCTTCACGCAACACTTTCAGCGCCAGTTGCAGACGTTCCTGCTCGCCGCGCGCGATACCGGTGTAGAAGTTTTCCGCACCAACCAGCTCACGCAGCGCAAAGTTGCTCTCAATGCTGGCGCGTGGCGAACCGATACCGATCACTTTCTTCGACTGGCGCAGAATATCCGCCGCGCCCTGCATCGCCTGCTCGGCGTTGAGAGTAATAAAGTCATCGCCACGGCGCTGAACCGGCTGACGCGGACGGTCTTTCAGGTTCACATAGCCATAGCCGAAACGACCGCGGTCGCAGAGGAAGTAGTGGTTAACGGTACCGTTGTAACGGTTTTCGATACGGCGTAATTCGCCATAGCGCTCGCCCGGGCTGATGTTACAGCCGATGGAACACTGCTGGCAGATGCTCGGCGCAAACTGCATGTCCCATTTACGGTTGTAACGCTCGGAGTGCGTTTTATCGGTGAAGACGCCGGTCGGGCAAATCTCGACCAGGTTACCGGAGAATTCGCTTTCCAGCGTACCGTCTTCCGGACGCCCGAAGTAGACGTTGTCATGCGCGCCATAGACGCCCAGATCGGTGCCGTCGGCATAATCTTTGTAGTAACGCACACAACGGTAGCAGGCGATGCAGCGGTTCATTTCGTGAGAGATGAACGGCCCCAGATCCTGGTTGCGGTGGGTACGTTTGGTGAAACGGTAGCGACGGAAACTGTGACCCGTCATCACGGTCATATCCTGAAGATGGCAGTTACCGCCCTCTTCACAAACCGGACAGTCGTGCGGGTGGTTAGTCATCAGCCACTCCACCACGCTTTCACGGAACTGTTTCGCTTCTTCGTCGTCAATAGAGATAAAGGTACCGTCGGTGGCTGGCGTCATACAGGACATCACCAGGCGACCACGCGTATCTTCCGCGTTTTGGTATTGCTTCACCGCACACTGGCGGCAAGCACCGACGCTTCCCAGCGCCGGGTGCCAGCAAAAATACGGAATATCAAGGCCCAGGGACAGACATGCCTGTAGCAGGTTGTCCGCGCCGTTGACCTCGTATTCTTTGCCGTCTACATGAATCGTAGCCATTAGCATGCTTCCAAATTAAAAATCGTTAACTCACCAGCGCTCTTTGAGCAGGTTCGGCTGAATACCATTGATTAAATGGGTATTGCTGAACGGCTGCTTGATGCCAGCTTCGAATTCTTCGCGGAAATACTTAATTGCGCTTTGCAGTGGCTCAACCGCGCCCGGCGCATGCGCGCAGAAGGTTTTACCCGGTCCGAGGAAACGACACAGTTGCTCAAGTGTCTCGATATCCCCCGGCTGGCCTTCGCCACGCTCCAGCGCGCGTAGAATTTTCACGCTCCACGGCAACCCGTCGCGGCATGGCGTACACCAGCCGCAGGATTCGCGGGCAAAGAACTCTTCCAGGTTACGCACCAGCGATACCATGCCGATTTCGTGGTCTACCGCCATCGCCAGCGCGGTGCCCAGACGGCTGCCTGCTTTACCGATGCTTTCGAACTCCATCGGCAGGTCAAGATGCGCCTCGGTCAGGAAGTCGGTTCCCGCCCCGCCCGGTTGCCAGGCTTTGAATTTCAGGCCATCGCGCATACCGCCCGCGTAGTCTTCGAGGATCTCGCGCGCGGTGGTGCCGAACGGTAATTCCCACAGGCCCGGATTCTTCACGCGGCCTGAGAAGCCCATCAGCTTGGTACCCGCATCTTTGCTTTTCGAAATGTTCTGGTACCACTCCACGCCGTTGGCGAGGATTGCCGGGACGTTGCACAACGTTTCGACGTTATTCACACAGGTCGGTTTGCCCCATACGCCGGAGGTCGCAGGGAAGGGCGGCTTGGAGCGTGGGTTCGCGCGGCGGCCTTCGAGGGAGTTAATCAGCGCCGTTTCTTCACCACAGATGTAACGCCCTGCCCCGGTGTGGACAAACAGTTCAAAGTCGAACCCGGTGCCCATGATATTTTTGCCAAGCAGCCCGGCCTCGGTTGCTTCAGCAATCGCACGGCGCAGATGTACAGCCGCTTCGATATATTCGCCGCGCAGGAAGATGTAACCACGATACGCTTTCAGCGCGAACGCGGAGATCAGCATACCTTCCACCAGCAGGTGCGGCAGCTGTTCCATCAGCAGACGGTCTTTATAGGTGCCCGGCTCCATTTCATCGGCGTTACACAGCAGGTAACGGATGTTCATGGATTCATCTTTCGGCATCAGGCTCCACTTCAGACCGGTGGAAAAGCCCGCGCCGCCGCGCCCTTTCAGACCGGCGTCTTTTACCTGGCTGACGATTTCATCCGGAGACAGGCCGGTCAGCGCCTTACGCGCGCCTTCGTAGCCGTTTTTGCTACGATATTCATCCAGCCAGACCGGCTGTTTGTCATCGCGCAGACGCCAGGTCAGCGGGTGGGTTTCGGGAGTACGGATAACGTTTTTCATTTATACCGCTCCAGTAGTTCAGGAATGGCTTCCGGGGTCAGATGGCTGTGAGTATCCTCATCAATCATCATGTTCGGCCCTTTATCGCAATTCCCCAGGCAGCAGGTCGGCAGCAGCGTAAAGCGACCATCAAAGGTCGTCTGCCCCGGTTTGATGTTGAGATTTTTTTCCAGCGCGGCCTGAATCCCCTGATAGCCGGTGATATGGCACACCACGCTGTCGCAGTAGCGAATCACGTGGCGACCGACCGGCTGACGGAAGATCTGGCTGTAGAATGTGGCGACGCCTTCGACGTCGCTCGCCGGAATACCCAGCACATCGGCAATAGCGTAGATCGCGCCGTCCGGCACCCAGCCACGCTGCTTCTGAACGATTTTCAGCGCTTCAATGGACGCCGCACGCGGGTCTTCGTAGTGGTGCTTCTCGTGCTCTATCGCTTCACGCTCTGCCGCACTCAGCTCAAAAGCCTCGGTTTGTGGTTGTTGATTCTCGTGCATAATTAGCGGTCCACATCTGACATAACAAAATCGATACTACCCAGATAGACAATCAGGTCGGAAACCAGGCTACCGCGGATCGCCGAGGGAATCTGCTGCAGGTGCGCAAAGCTCGGCGTGCGCACGCGGGTACGGTAGCTCATAGTGCTGCCGTCGCTGGTCAGGTAGTAACTGTTAATCCCCTTCGTCGCTTCCACCATCTGGAAGGACTCCTGCGCCGGCATCACCGGGCCCCAGGAGACCTGCAGGAAGTGGGTGATCAGGGTTTCGATATGTTGCAGCGTGCGCTCTTTCGGCGGCGGCGTGGTCAGCGGGTGATCCGCTTTGAACGGGCCTTCCGGCATGTTATCGAGGCACTGCTGAAGAATGCGCAGACTCTGGCGCAGCTCTTCCACTTTCAACATCACGCGGGTATAGCAGTCGGAAACACCGCCGCCCACCGGCACTTCAAAGTCAAAGTTTTCGTAGCCAGAGTATGGACGCCATTTACGCACGTCGAAGTCGATCCCGGTCGCGCGCAGCCCTGCGCCGGTGGTGCCCCACTCCAGCGCCTCTTTCGCGCCGTAAGCGGCAACGCCCTGCGAACGCCCTTTCAGAATGGTGTTACGCAGCGCGGCTTTCTCGTAAGAGTCCAGACGCTTCGGCATCCACTCAAGGAACTCTCGCAGCAGGCGATCCCAACCGCGCGGCAAGTCGTGCGCGACGCCGCCGATACGGAACCAGGCCGGGTGCATACGGAAACCGGTAATGGCTTCCACCAGGTCATAAATTTTCTGCCGGTCGGTAAAGGCAAAGAAGACCGGCGTCATCGCGCCGACGTCCTGAATAAAGGTCGAGATGTACAGCAGATGACTGTTAATGCGGAACAGTTCGGAGAGCATCACGCGGATGACGTTCACACGATCCGGGACGGTGATCCCTGCCAACTTTTCTACCGCCAACACGTACGGCATTTCATTGACGCAACCACCGAGGTATTCGATACGGTCGGTATAGGGAATGTAGCTATGCCAGGACTGGCGCTCGCCCATTTTTTCGGCGCCGCGATGGTGATAGCCGATATCCGGCACGCAATCGACGATTTCTTCGCCGTCAAGTTGCAAGATAATACGAAACGCACCGTGCGCAGACGGGTGGTTCGGGCCGAGGTTGAGGAACATAAAGTCCTCGTTGTCAGTCCCGCGCTTCATCCCCCAGTCTTCCGGCTTAAAGGTCAGCGCTTCCATCTCCAGATCCTGCTTGGCTTTGGTCAGCTCAAACGGGTCGAATTCGGTCGCGCGCGCCGGATAATCTTTACGCAACGGATGGCCTTCCCAGGTTTGCGGCATCATGATGCGCGTCAGGTGCGGGTGGCCTTCGATATCAATACCAAACATCTCCCAGGTCTCACGCTCGTACCAGTTGGCGTTAGGGAAAAGTTTAGTGAAGGTCGGCACGCGCAGGTCGTTTTCAGACAACGCCACCTTGAGCATGATATCGCGATTACGCTCAATGGAAATCAGGTGGTAGAAAACGGAAAAATCCGCGGCGGGTAACCCGTCACGGTGCGTACGCAGGCGTTCATCCATGCCGTGTAAGTCAAACAGCATGACGTAAGGTTTCGGCAGTTTCTTTAAGAAATCGCCAACCTCCAGTAGTTGTTCACGCTTGACCCAAACAACGGGGATACCGGTGCGGGTCGCCTGAACGGTAAAGGCATCCGGCCCAAAACGGTTGCGCAGTTCGCCGATAACCGGATCATCAAGATGATCGCGGGTACTCCATGCAGCGTCTTGCGCGGTTAAGTCGGTCATATTGTTCACCATTGCAAATGGTCCGTGGTGGTCGGCAGTGCTTCGCGCTATTAAAATAGTGGTTAGCGAAGTGAAGTGCTGCTGCCGACAGGCGCAAATTAAATCTCGTCCGGGGTACGCAGGTTCGTGACGGCAATACGCTCGCCGCGTTTACGTTCGCGTTCTGGCTGCATATTGGCGCGATACACGCCCTGATCGCCCACCACCCATGAGAGCGGACGGCGCTCTTTGCCAATCGATTCTTGCAGCAGCATCAACGCCTGCATATACGCTTCCGGACGCGGCGGACAGCCAGGGATATACACATCCACCGGGATAAACTTATCAACGCCCTGCACTACCGAATAAATATCGTACATGCCGCCGGAGTTGGCGCAGGCGCCCATAGAAATGACCCATTTTGGCTCCAGCATTTGGTCATACAGACGCTGAATAACCGGGGCCATTTTGGTAAAGCAGGTACCGGCCACCACCATCAGGTCAGCCTGACGTGGCGACGCACGCAGCACTTCCGCGCCGAAACGGGCGACGTCATGCACTGCGGTAAAAGAGGTCACCATCTCTACATAGCAGCAAGAAAGGCCGAAGTTGTAGGGCCAAATTGAGTTTTTACGGCCCCAGTTAACCATGTCATGCAGTTTGCCCATGAACACGTTTTTGTTAACTTCCTGCTCCAGGGGGTCAGTTACGATCTCCTGTTTTTGCAGGGGGTAACGGTCATTCTCACCGTTAGGATCTATGCGGGTGAGCGTATAATCCATCTTAATGCCTCGCGGTTAGCGTTGACGATTAGCGATACTGTTCGTTTCCGGGTTCATACGCTCGCGGCGTGAACGCGCGGGCGTCCAGTCCAACGCGCCAATACGCGCCAGATAAACCAGACCAGCCAGTAACACAAAAATAAAAATTGCAGCTTCCACAAAGCCAACCCAGCCGCTTTCGCGGATAGAAGTCGACCATGCGAACAGATACAGCGCTTCAACGTCGAAGATAACGAAGAACATGGCTACCAGGTAAAACTTGGCAGACAAGCGTAAGCGGGCGGTGCCGACCGAGTCGATACCTGATTCAAACGGAACGTTCTTGTGCCTCGCGCGTGCGCGACCGCCCAAAAACCAACCGCCTACCAGCATCAGGCAGCACAGGCCAATGGCAACGATAAGAAAGATAGCGAATGCCCAGTGATGAGCGATGACTTCAGTGGATGTTGACATACTCATTGCTTACTCATCAAAAGTAGCGCCAGTTTCTCTGCTCTTTACGGCAGATGGGCGCCACATCGATTCATGGGGAGGAATAAAAAAAACCCTACAATTACTGTAGAAAATGATAAAAACAGCTAATTGATGTGGTTTTTTACTCCTTTCTATAACCTTTTGTCAACTTTAACAAAAGTTCCTTCACATTAATTTACATCAATTCATCATCATTAACATTAAGTGCCATCCTGGAGAAAATGACTCTTCGACCAGGGGGGATTTTATGTTGTTGAATCGTGTCCGTTGTGAAGCAAAAGAAATAACACACACCTATTTTGACAGGAATTTGTGAAGATGCCTCCCCCTAAATGGGAGTATTTTCTTGATCTGTGACACGCTTTTGTTAATTCACCCCCTAAAACAGCAACAATTTCTCTAGTTTTTTAACATGCAAATTCATAAAATGAATGTTCTGGTTATTTTTTACCCACATTGAACTGCGAATCGCTACTGGCTGATTTACCGCAACTTTTACAATTTGTGCGGTTAAGCGCGTACAGATGGGCACAAAAAAAGAGCCACTGAGCGTTTTTTCATCGCCAGCGGCTCTTTTTTACATTTACGACTTAGCGCCTTTTGCCTGCGAGCTACTCAAAACCCCCTTCCACCATCAGCGGATCATCTCCGCCCTCTGCAGAAAACTGGTTGTAATGCCATGGGTTTTGATAGCTTTCCATCGCATGGAAAATCACCATCGCCAGCTCGTTCTGGCTATTGGGATCGCGGCACAACAGATATTCCGTATCCGGCAAAGGCGGTAATCCGTCTGCGGCGCCCAGCACGCGAAGGTCGGGACTCATCATTTCGACAGGTCGAGCCGTTACGCCAAGACCGGCTTTAACGGCCGCGCGTACCGCCGGTAATGTAGACGCCACATAGGCCAGCCGCCAGGGAATACCCGCTGCATTTAGCGTCTCCAGCACCATATCGCGGAATGGGCTGGGATCGTCCAGCAGGACTAATGGTACGGGCTCTCCCCTTTGCAAAACATACTCAGCCGCACAATACCAATGGGTGGGCGAGGTCCGCAAATTCAGACAGTCCAGCGAATGAGGTTGGTTAGTCGTCACCACCAAATCTACTTCCTGCGATTTAACCATGTCCACCATATAGGCGTTGCGTTTTACCCGTACATCAAGCGCGAGTTTCGGATAAACCGAGCTGATTCGGCTAAGCAAAAAAGGCAGGATAGTATCAGCTGATTCATCAGAAGCGCCGATTGTTAACACTCCCTGAAGATTACTGAACATTAATGATGAACACGCCTCATCATTAAAACGCAGGATTTTTCTGGCGTACCCCAGAAGCTGGATACCGTGTTCGGTCAAAAGTTTGTTACGACCATGGCGGGCGAACAATTCCTTTCCCACGAGTTGCTCAAGACGCTGCATTTGCTGACTGACCGCAGACTGAGTACGACATACCGCCGCCGCCGCCGCGGCGAAGGTGTTCAGATCGGCAACGGCCACGAACGTTCTCAGCAGATCGAGATCGAGGTTAATTATCGGACGATTTGCATTTATCATAATTTTTCACTTACTGGCGGGTCATATCGGGCTGACCTGGTTAATGCTGTGCATTCAGAAACAAGCAATTCCATTTGTAATGTGCATCCTTCGCAGTACCGCCTGGTTACCCAGGTAAATGTTAGAATGTAATTGAAAATACGACCAAAACACTTCTCTTACTTACTGATATAATACCAAATGCAACTGATCGGGATATATCAAAGAGAATGTGTCATACCTTTAGGCGTCTACAGATTTCTGCTAATGATGGACGTGTAAATCTTGTAACAAGCGTCAAATAGTTTACCGAGACGCACAGATACAAAAACAATATATTGAACAATAGGTTATGTATGAAATCGCGTCATGAAAATTAGCAGACAACGCAGACTACGCCCCCGTTTCGGATCATTATCTTAACCTAAAACCGCTATATTTATAAGTATTATTACGAATAATCTTAACCTGGGATATGTTATACTAATCGGACCAGAAAGATATTATTACGACTTTAGTAAATGCTTTTTAAATATTAAATAATAATTAATTAAGATTTCTACCATTCATTAATTATACTTAACAATAGTTTCACACCCTCCGCCGCCGGAAAGGTCTAACCTTCTCATTTTACCTTTAATACTCAGTATTTCCGAAATAGCCAGCGCGACACTAATGATGAATGCTTATCTCTCATAAAACAGATAATTTCTAACAACATAAAAAACCACATTACGCGCAATCACATAGAATAAAACACTATACATACAGACAAAAATAGAAAATGCATCTAACCAAATGATTTTATGAAGTTTTAAACAGTACGAAAGCGCGTTAAAAATAAACAAAATCTTCTTCTGTTCACTCTTCAAAACTCACCGTCGTGGGAGTACATTGTTTCGTGCTGACTTCCACGGCAGGGAGTGGCAATAACAGCTAAAAGGTCAAGATTCATGTCCCCC
This sequence comes from Salmonella sp. SAL04157, assembly GCF_046551635.1. NCBI lineage: Bacteria > Pseudomonadati > Pseudomonadota > Gammaproteobacteria > Enterobacterales > Enterobacteriaceae > Salmonella > Salmonella sp. SAL04157. The sequence continues at coordinate 90,026 of NZ_JBGDVS010000008.1, read as the reverse complement.
ATTGAAAAATCCAGCAAACTCGAAAATGTCTGTTATGACATTCGTGGCCCCGTTCTGAAAGAAGCGAAACGCCTTGAGGAAGAAGGTAATAAAGTTCTTAAACTGAATATCGGCAACCCCGCCCCCTTCGGATTCGAAGCGCCGGACGAAATTCTGGTCGATGTCATTCGTAATTTGCCGACGGCGCAAGGATATTGCGACTCGAAAGGGCTTTATTCCGCCCGTAAAGCAATTATGCAGCATTATCAGGCCCGTGGAATGCGCGATGTAACCGTGGAAGATATCTATATCGGTAACGGCGTTTCCGAGCTGATCGTTCAGGCGATGCAGGCATTGCTTAACAGTGGCGATGAAATGCTGGTTCCCGCGCCCGATTATCCGTTATGGACAGCGGCGGTATCGCTCTCCAGCGGCAAGGCGGTACATTATCTTTGCGATGAATCTTCCGACTGGTTCCCGGACCTTGACGATATCCGCGCCAAAATCACCCCACGTACGCGTGGTATTGTCATTATTAATCCAAACAACCCTACTGGCGCCGTCTATTCTAAAGAATTGTTGATGGAAATTGTCAACATTGCGCGCGAGCATAATCTCATCATCTTCGCCGATGAAATTTATGACAAGATTCTCTATGACGATGCCGAGCATCACTCTATCGCCGCACTGGCGCCTGATCTGCTGACCATCACCTTTAATGGGTTGTCTAAAACCTATCGCGTCGCCGGCTTCCGCCAGGGCTGGATGGTGCTGAACGGGCCGAAAAAACATGCGAAGGGCTATATTGAAGGACTGGAGATGTTAGCCTCAATGCGCCTGTGCGCCAACGTCCCGGCGCAACATGCTATTCAGACCGCGCTCGGCGGCTATCAAAGCATTAGCGAATTTATTCTGCCGGGCGGCCGACTGTATGAACAGCGTAACCGCGCCTGGGAGTTGATTAACGATATCCCCGGCGTTTCCTGCGTAAAACCGCGCGGCGCGTTGTACATGTTCCCCAGGATCGACGCTAAACGTTTTAATATTCACGATGACCAGAAGATGGTGCTGGACTTCCTGCTACAGGAAAAGGTGCTGCTGGTGCAAGGTACCGCCTTTAACTGGCCGTGGCCGGATCACTTCCGCATTGTGACGCTACCGCGTGAAGATGACCTGGAGATGGCCATCAACCGTTTTGGGCGTTTCCTCTCAGGTTACCATCAATAATCTTAAATTCAGGCTACTTCGGTAGCCTGAATTGCATCTTCATCTCCCTCCCCGCACAATGAAGTCTGCCGCAGTGAAAACAAAAGGTAATCTATGAAGCAGAGCCATTTTTTCGCCCATCTCTCCCGCATGAAGTTGATTAACCGCTGGCCGCTGATGCGTAACGTGCGTACGGAAAACGTCTCCGAACATAGTCTGCAGGTGGCGATGGTCGCCCATGCGTTGGCGGCGATAAAAAACCGTAAATTTGGCGGTCAGCTCAATGCTGAACGCATCGCGCTTCTGGCGATGTATCATGATGCCTCGGAAGTACTGACCGGCGATCTGCCGACGCCGGTAAAATATTTTAATTCCCAGATAGCCCAGGAATATAAAGCGATCGAAAAAATCGCCCAGCAAAAGCTGGTTGATATGGCGCCGGATGAATTGCGCGATATTTTCGCACCGCTTATTGATGAGAATGCCTGGAGCGAAGAAGAACAGGCAATCGTAAAACAGGCCGATGCGCTTTGCGCCTACCTGAAATGCCTGGAGGAGCTATCGGCGGGAAACAATGAGTTTGGCCTGGCAAAAACGCGGCTGGAAAAAACGCTGGAATTACGTCGCAGCCAGGAGATGGACTATTTTATGGCGGTGTTCGTACCAAGTTTCCATCTTTCTCTTGACGAGATAAGCCAGGATTCACCGCTTTAGTTGCCGGATGGCGGCTAACGCCTTATCCGGCCTACCGTTCTTCCCGTAGGCCTGATAAGCGCAGCGCCATCAGGCCTTTTCCTGTCTGGGGTTAAAACGGAAACAACATCGGAATCATCACAATACAAACCGCCATCACAATAAGCGTGAACGGCACGCCAAGCTTCACAAAATCGCTAAAGCTATAGTTTCCCGGCCCCAGAACCAGAGTATTGACCGGCGATGAAACCGGCGTCATAAAGGCGGCGGAGGCCGCCATCGCCACCGCCATCGCAAACGGATAGGGCGACACCCCCATCGATTTCGCCGCCGCCAGCGCAATCGGCGCCATCAGCACCGCCGTTGCCGTGTTAGAAATGAACAGTCCTATGACGGCGCACAGCACGAACAGGCATCCCAGCATCATATACGGCCCATAGCCGCCGCCGATATCCATTAACCCTTGCACGACCAGAGAGACGCCGCCGGTTTTTTGCAACGCCAGCGCAAACGGCATCATACCCACAATCAAGATAATACTCGGCCAGTGGATCGCTTTATACGCGCTTTCAGCATCAATACAGCGAAATTTTCCCATCAGCAGGCAGGCGATAATCGCCGCGATCGGGTTGGGAATTTCATCGGTCAACATCAGCGCCACCATCAGTACCAGGCAGAAAATGGCGTGCGGCGCCTGGCTGTGCGCAGGAGAGGCTTCGCTGACCTCGACCGGCATATTCAGCACCACAAAGTCGCGGCCTTTTTGCCCCAGCAGGCTGATTAACTTCCAGTTCCCCACGACCAGAATGATATCGCCCATCAATAACGGCTCATCGGCCAGCGACCCTTCCAGCGCGACGCCGTCACGTTTCAGGCCGACCACATTCAGCCCGTAACGTGTACGGAAGGCGATTTCACGCACCGACTTGCCAATCAGTTCAGACTCCGGAATAAGCGAAATTTCCGCCATCCCGACATCCAACGCCTGATCGGAAAAATATTCTCCTCGCAATACCATCGGTTCCAGCAGTTGCTCGGCGCAGAACTCTCTGAGGTCAACCTCCGCCGCCGACATATCAATCAGCAGAACGTCGCGAGCGCGAAACTCCGATACGCCGTTCACATTGACGATAACCCGCCGAAAGCGCCGCCAGCGTTCAACGCCGATGACATTGGCGCCGTAACGTTCGCGCAGTTTAAGGTCGTCCAGTCGCTGTCCCACCATCGGCGAACCGGGGCGAATCGCCAGACGGCGAGCGCGCCCCGTCAGACGGTACTCGCGGATAAGATCGCGGAAAGTGCGCCGCTTACCGGCCTGTTGTCCGGGCGCATCGCCTTTTAGCATGAAGCGCATCACCAGCATATAAACAATGCCGAGCGCCAACACCACTACCCCCAGCGGCGTCACGCTAAAAAAGTTGAACCCGTGCAGGCCTTCACGCAGCAGTTCACTGTTAACCACCAGGTTCGGCGGCGTCGCCACCAGCGTCATCATTCCGCTGATAAGCCCGGCAAAACTCAGCGGCATCATCAGGCGCGAAGGCGAGGTCTGCATATGCATAGAAACGCTAAGAACAACGGGGATAAAAATCGCCACCACGCCGGTTGAACTCATGAAAGCGCCAAGTCCGGCGACAGTGATCATCAATAAAACCAGCATTTTGATTTCACTGCTGCCCGCCATTTTAACCAGCCAGGTACCGACCACCGTAGCAACGCCGGTGCGCACGAGGCCGTCGCCAATAATAAATAAGGCGGCGATAAGAATGACATTCGGATCGCTAAAGCCGGAGAAGGCTTCCGGAAGGGTCAAGGTACCGCTAAGGACAAAAGCAACAATGACGAATAAAGCCACCGCATCCATACGTACTTTGCCCGTCGCAAACAACACGACGGCAATCGCCAGTAAAGAGAGAACCCAAATCAATTCACCGTTCACAACATATCCTTGTCAGATGAGAAGATAACGAGATTCTGCCATAAATATGCCCCGCCAAAGCGGGGCGATATCATGATCAGGTCTTTCTTAACACCACCACATCGCCGTTTGGTTGTTTAGCGACCGATAATTGCGTCAGGCTATCCAACGCAAAATCAACATCCGCCAGACGCGGCGTGTCGGCCGGCGCATTGACCGCAATGACGTGGCAGCCCGCAGCCAGTCCGGACAGCACGCCAGCCGGGGCATCTTCTACTACGACGCACTCCTGAGGGGCCAGGCCAAGCAGTTGTGCGCCCAGCAAATACGCATCCGGCTCCGGTTTGCCGCGTTTGACTCGTTCGGCGGTGACAAACACCTCTGGCGCTGGAAGGCCCGCGACCTGATGGCGCGCACGCGCGACCGGCATTGAACCGGAGGTGACGATAGCCCACGGAATGCCCGCTTTATTCAGGTGATTGAGTAAATCGACTGCCCCCGGCAGCGCGGTGATCCCTGCGGTTTCAGTGGCTTCTATTTGCTCCAGGCGCGTAAACTCAGCGGCAATTTCCGCCTCCGATTTACCCGCCATAAAATGCCGCAACGAGGTGATCGCCTGTTTGCCATGAATAAAGCCCAGCACCTCATCATGAGCAAGGTTAAAACGATCGGCCCAGCTACACCACGCGCGTTCGACGGCAGGTAATGAGTCAACCAACGTTCCATCCAGATCAAACAGAAAACCTTTACACTGCACGCGAGCCTCCTCAGGCATTAATGATTTGATTGATTTCATTCGCGCTCAGGTGGTACTGACGCGGGCAGGCATGCCAGACATTCAACATCCGCTGGTATTTTTCCCACATCGGCGTCTGGGCATTAAAGCCGTGCGTCCCGGCGTCAAAGTGAGTGTAGCGTCCTTCTATATTCACCATAAAACGGACATAGCCGAGGTAACGCGCTTCCGTCGCGGCGTCAAACCCCAGGAAGGTGACGCGACGTTCGTCGATGGCTTGCGTATCTTTGAGGTTGGTCCAGGAGACGTGCAGCGCATGGTACATCTCCATAATATCGATGATGGTACGACAGGTCTCTTCCGTCAGCTCGCCAAACTCGCGATCCAGCTCGCGCATCTGCAGGCCGTAGCCGCGTTCAATAATTGTTTGTAAGCGACGGTAACGCTCGGCGTTGGTGGGATCGAGCATCGTCATCATTTTGTACTGGTTAGACAAAATCAGACGTTGCGCGTTGGTCATTTCCATTTTGAACTCCTGTATCACGCTATAGCGATGAAAAAAAGAAGGCATTGGTATGCCTTCTTTTATATGCGTAATCCGGGGTCAATTACAAATCATCCAGGAAAGTTTTATCCAGTTGTTTGAAGGCGCGCTTAAGCGTGTCAGCTAATGCCTGGTAATCCGGCTTTCCTTCTACCGGCGCCAGCGCTTGTCCAGCCTCCTGCAATTTACCGCGAACTTCGTAAAACCAGTTAAGGATTGAAGGCGGCAACGGCGTCACGGAACGTTTCCCTAACCACCATAATCCCTGCATAGGCAAGCTCAGGGCGAACAGGGCGGTCGCCACGGCCGGACCTAACTGACCGCCCAGCGCTATCTGCCAGCATAATGTAAAGACGGCGACAGGCGGCATAAATCGTATGGCATAGCGCGTCATACGAATGACGCGGTTTTCGACGAAAACGGGCGCCAGCCGTTTTTCCATCGGCCACGTCTTCGCGTAGTGTTGCCCCCGGCGAAATAAGCTAAAAAAATTTACGGAGCGATTATCCGGTGTCGACATGGCCTACCTCAACTTCACATATAAAATTTAAAAAATTTGTGCAAAACAACAACTGCGAGGGACAACGTTCAAAACATTTTGTCTTCGATACCCACTATCAGGTATCCTGTGTCGGCCTGTCAAAGGCCGGTAGTTTAAAATCATTGAGTCGTCAATATTACACATAGTATGCCATTGGCTGAAAAATACGCAAAATGGCATAGACTCAAAGGTATTTCTTCCATCATGCCCAAAAAAACTCCTGCGCATGATGTTAATCATAAATGTCAGGGCTATCATGCGCTACGCTCTATGGCTCACTGACGTTTTTTTAGCCACGTATCATAAATAGGTACTTCCATGTCGAGTAAGTTAGTACTGGTTCTGAACTGCGGTAGTTCTTCACTGAAATTTGCAATTATTGATGCAGTTAATGGTGATGAATACCTTTCTGGTTTAGCCGAATGTTTCCATCTGCCAGAAGCACGCATCAAATGGAAAATGGACGGCAGTAAACAAGAAGCGGCTTTAGGTGCAGGCGCCGCTCACAGTGAAGCGCTGAACTTTATCGTTAACACTATTCTGGCACAAAAACCAGAACTGTCTGCGCAGTTAACTGCAATTGGTCACCGTATCGTACACGGCGGCGAGAAGTATACCAGTTCCGTAGTCATTGATGAGTCCGTCATTCAGGGCATCAAAGATTCCGCCTCTTTCGCACCGCTGCATAACCCGGCTCACCTGATTGGTATCGCCGAAGCGCTGAAATCTTTCCCGCAGCTGAAAGATAAAAACGTTGCAGTATTCGACACCGCCTTCCATCAGACCATGCCGGAAGAATCTTACCTGTATGCCCTGCCGTACAGCCTGTATAAAGAACACGGCGTTCGTCGCTATGGCGCACACGGCACCAGCCACTTCTATGTAACTCAGGAAGCGGCAAAAATGCTGAACAAGCCGGTAGAAGAACTGAACATTATCACCTGCCACCTGGGCAACGGCGGTTCTGTTTCTGCTATCCGTAACGGTAAATGCGTGGATACCTCTATGGGTCTGACCCCGCTGGAAGGCCTGGTCATGGGTACCCGTTCCGGCGATATCGACCCTGCGATTATCTTCCACCTGCACGACACTCTGGGCATGAGCGTAGATCAGATCAACAAAATGCTGACCAAAGAGTCCGGTCTGCTGGGTCTGACTGAAGTGACCAGCGACTGCCGTTATGTTGAAGACAACTACGCCACCAAAGAAGACGCAAAACGTGCGATGGACGTTTACTGCCACCGCCTGGCGAAGTACATCGGTTCTTACACCGCTCTGATGGACGGTCGTCTGGATGCAGTCGTGTTCACCGGCGGTATCGGTGAAAACGCCGCGATGGTTCGCGAACTGTCTCTGGGTAAACTGGGCGTGCTGGGCTTTGAAGTCGACCACGAACGTAACCTGGCGGCCCGCTTCGGCAAATCTGGTTTCATCAACAAAGAAGGTACCCGTCCGGCGGTGGTGATCCCAACCAACGAAGAACTGGTTATCGCGCAGGACGCGAGCCGTCTGACTGCCTGATTTGACACCGCCAGCCTCGCTGGCGGTGCTGTTTTGTAACCCGTCTCCAAAAGACGGTAACGAAAGAGGATAAACCGTGTCCCGTATTATTATGCTGATCCCTACCGGAACCAGCGTCGGCCTGACCAGCGTCAGCCTCGGCGTCATCCGTGCTATGGAACGCAAAGGCGTTCGTCTGAGCGTCTTTAAGCCTATCGCCCAGCCTCGCGCTGGCGGCGATGCGCCTGACCAGACCACCACTATCGTTCGCGCGAACTCTACCCTGCCGGCGGCTGAACCGCTGAAGATGAGCCACGTTGAATCTCTGCTCTCCAGCAACCAGAAAGACGTGCTGATGGAAGAGATCATCGCGAACTACCATGCGAATACCAAAGACGCGGAAGTGGTGCTGGTTGAAGGTCTGGTTCCGACCCGTAAACATCAGTTCGCTCAGTCTCTGAACTATGAAATCGCGAAAACGCTGAATGCGGAAATCGTTTTTGTCATGTCTCAGGGGACCGACACGCCAGAACAGCTGAACGAGCGTATCGAATTGACGCGCAGCAGCTTCGGCGGCGCGAAAAATACCAACATCACCGGCGTTATCATCAACAAACTGAATGCGCCGGTTGATGAACAAGGCCGTACTCGCCCGGATCTGTCGGAGATCTTTGACGACTCTTCCAAAGCACAGGTGATCAAAATCGATCCTGCTAAACTGCAGGAATCCAGCCCGCTGCCGGTTCTGGGCGCGGTGCCGTGGAGTTTCGACCTGATTGCGACCCGCGCTATCGATATGGCGCGTCACCTGAACGCCACCATCATTAACGAAGGCGATATCAAAACCCGCCGCGTTAAATCCGTCACGTTCTGCGCGCGTAGTATTCCGCATATGCTGGAACATTTCCGCGCAGGATCGTTGTTAGTGACCTCCGCTGACCGTCCGGACGTACTGGTCGCAGCTTGCCTGGCCGCGATGAACGGCGTAGAAATCGGCGCCCTGCTGCTGACCGGCGGCTATGAAATGGACGCGCGCATTTCTAAACTGTGCGAACGCGCATTCGCCACCGGTCTGCCGGTCTTTATGGTGAACACCAACACCTGGCAGACTTCACTGAGCCTGCAAAGCTTCAATCTGGAAGTCCCGGTTGATGACCATGAGCGCATTGAGAAAGTTCAGGAATACGTCGCGAACTACGTTAACGCTGACTGGATCGAGTCGCTGACCGCCACTTCCGAGCGTAGCCGTCGTCTCTCTCCGCCGGCGTTCCGCTACCAACTGACTGAGCTGGCGCGTAAAGCCGGTAAACGCGTAGTGCTGCCGGAAGGCGACGAACCGCGTACCGTCAAAGCGGCGGCAATCTGCGCTGAACGCGGCATCGCCACTTGCGTACTGCTGGGCAACCCGGATGAAATCAACCGTGTCGCGGCATCTCAGGGCGTTGAGCTGGGCGCAGGTATTGAAATCGTCGATCCGGAAGTGGTGCGTGAAAGCTATGTCGCTCGCCTGGTTGAGCTGCGTAAGAGCAAAGGCATGACCGAACCGGTTGCCCGCGAACAGCTGGAAGACAACGTGGTGCTCGGCACGCTGATGCTGGAGCAAGACGAAGTCGACGGCCTGGTTTCCGGCGCGGTTCATACCACCGCCAACACCATCCGTCCGCCGCTGCAGCTTATTAAAACGGCGCCGGGTAGCTCCCTGGTCTCTTCTGTGTTCTTTATGCTACTGCCGGAACAGGTTTACGTTTACGGCGACTGCGCAATCAACCCAGACCCGACTGCAGAGCAGCTGGCAGAAATCGCGATTCAGTCTGCGGATTCCGCCATTGCCTTCGGCATCGAACCGCGTGTGGCAATGCTCTCCTACTCCACCGGCACCTCTGGCGCAGGCAGCGACGTAGAGAAAGTACGTGAAGCGACGCGTCTGGCGCAGGAAAAACGTCCTGACCTGATGATCGACGGTCCGTTGCAGTACGACGCCGCGGTCATGGCTGACGTCGCGAAATCCAAAGCGCCGAACTCGCCGGTTGCGGGTCGCGCTACCGTGTTCATTTTCCCGGATCTGAACACCGGTAACACCACCTACAAAGCGGTGCAACGTTCTGCCGACCTGATCTCCATCGGGCCGATGCTGCAGGGTATGCGCAAGCCGGTGAACGACCTGTCCCGTGGCGCGCTGGTTGACGATATCGTCTACACCATCGCCCTGACGGCGATCCAGGCTTCTCAACAGCAGCAGTAACAGTAAAAGCCAATGCCGGATGGCGGCGTGAACGCCTTGTCCGGCCTACAGGGGAAATACCGTTGTAGGCCGGATAAGACGCGTTAGCATCGCCATCCGGCATTCTGCTATTTACCCTGCAAAGCGGAATTTTTTGCTTAACTGCGCTGCATCAATGAATAACTATTCCCTTCTTCTCATACTTAGCCTCTTTGCTTTGCAACAGGGATAGTCTGTCATGTCTGTCGTTACAGAATCAAAAACAGCCAGAAAATGGGCAATGCCCGATACGCTGGTCATCATCTTTTTTGTCGCCATTTTAACCAGTATCGCCACCTGGGTCGTCCCCGTTGGGATGTTTGATAGCCAGGAAGTGCAGTATCAGGTCGATGGCCAGACAAAAACCCGCAAAGTCGTCGACCCGCACTCTTTTCGCATTGTGACCAATGAGGCCGGGGAAGCGCAGTATCATCGCGTACAATTTTTCACTACCGGCGATGAAAGACCAGGGCTGATGAATTTTCCGTTTGAAGGGTTAACATCCGGATCGAAATTCGGCACTGCCGTCGGCATTATTATGTTTATGTTGGTGATTGGCGGCGCATTCGGCATCGTGATGCGTACCGGCACCGTGGATAACGGCATTCTGGCGCTTATTCGCCACACGCGGGGCAACGAAGTCCTGTTTATTCCGGTGCTATTTGTCCTCTTTTCGTTAGGGGGCGCCGTATTTGGCATGGGCGAAGAGGCGGTCGCCTTTGCAATTATCATAGCCCCGCTGATGGTCAGGCTGGGCTATGACAGCATTACCACCGTCCTGGTGACCTATATCGCCACCCAAATTGGCTTTGCCAGTTCGTGGATGAACCCTTTCTGCGTAGTCGTCGCCCAGGGGATTGCCGGCGTGCCGGTACTTTCCGGCTCCGGGCTGCGTATTGTGGTCTGGATTGTCGCCACGCTGATTGGGCTGGTTTTTACGCTGGTCTACGCCTCACGCGTGAAAAAGAATCCGCTGCTTTCCCGCGTCCACGAATCCGATCGCTATTTCCGCGAACAGCAGGATGAAGTCGTCCAGCGCCCTTTCACCTTCGGTGACTGGCTGGTACTGCTGGTCCTGACCGGCGTAATGATTTGGGTCGTCTGGGGTGTGATTGTCCACGCCTGGTTTATTCCGGAGATCGCCAGCCAGTTTTTCACCATGGGCGTGGTGATCGGCCTCATCGGCGTTATCTTCCGCCTCAACGGTATGACGGTCAACGTGATGGCGTCCTCATTCACCGAAGGGGCGAGGATGATGATCGCGCCCGCCTTGCTGGTGGGTTTTGCCAAAGGCATTCTGCTGCTGGTCGGCAACGGCGAAGCCGGGGAACCCAGCGTGCTCAATACGCTGCTTAACAGTATCGCGCATGGCATCAGCGGGCTTAATAATGCTATCGCCGCCTGGTTTATGCTGCTCTTCCAGGCGGTATTTAATTTCTTTGTCACGTCCGGTTCGGGTCAGGCGGCATTAACCATGCCATTACTGGCGCCGCTCGGCGATCTGGTCGGTGTTAACCGTCAGGTGACTGTTCTGGCCTTCCAGTTTGGCGATGGCTTCAGCCATATTATCTATCCGACATCAGCTTCGCTGATGGCCACGCTGGGCGTGTGCCGGGTCGATTTTCGCAACTGGCTGAAAGTGGGAGCGTCGCTGCTGGGACTACTGTTTATTATGTCCAGCGTGGTCGTCATTGGCGCGCAGATGATGGGATATCATTGATCCAAAATGCCGGATGAGCATCAGCGCCATCCGGCAATATCTCCATGATTAAAGCAGTGATTTCGCGGCTTCTACAATCGCTGCGGCGGTGAGTCCGTACTCTTGTTGTAAGAAATCCTGCGTTCCTACCTGCCCATAACGCTCTTTGACGCCAACACGGCGCATCGGCACCGGGCAGTTTTCCACCAGCACTTCCGCCACCGCTGATCCCAGTCCATTATGGATGCTGTGGTTTTCACACGTGACGATACGCCGCGTTTTTTCCGCGTAGTTTTTCACCAACATGCGATCGATAGGCTTTAAGGTGAACATATCAATGACTGCGGCGCTCACGCCTTCCTGCTCCAGTTGGCGCGCCGCCTCCAGCGCCTCCGCCACCATAATGCCGTTGGCGATAAGCGTAATATCATCGCCCTCGCGCAGTACGTTGCCCTTGCCAATGGTAAAGGTAGAGCCTGGCGCATAGATACTCCGCGCCTGCTTACGGATGGTACGTAGCCAGTAAAAACCGTCCAGGTCCATTAGCTGGCGTAAAATATCCGCGAACATCACCGCATCCGTCACCTCCAGTACTACGGAGTGCGCCAGCCCGCGAACAATCCCCATATCTTCAAAAGACATATGGGTGCCGCCGTTATGGCACGCTGTCACTCCGGCATCGGAGGCGATCACTTTGACGTTGTTACGCTGATAATCCAGCGCCATAAAAAGCTGATCAAAACAGCGGCGGCTGGCAAAAGCGGTAAAAGTATGCACAAACGGTTTACGACCGGTCAGCGCCAGCCCCGCCGCAGTGCCAATCACATTCGCCTCCATAATACCGCAGTTAATGACATGCTGCGGGTAGTCACGCGCCACGCTGTCCATCGCCATTGAGCTCATTAAATCAGCCTCAAGCGCAATAATTGGGCTTCCGGCCTCAATCTGCCCGGCGACAAAACCGGCGTAAACTTTGCGCATTTCGATATCGTCTTTAAGCCCTGCGGGCGCAAGCTTAATCATGCATGACCTCCAGTTGATGAATGGCCTCATTGAGCGTCTGCTTCATGCCATCCGTCAGGCGTAAGTGGTGAGAATTCGTTAACTGCTCCAGGCATGGCACCCCCTGCCCTTTAATGCTGTCAAGGATCACAACCCGTGGCTGGGCATCGGCGGGTGGCACAGGCTGAACCACCGCCAGTAGTCCGGCGATATCATCGCCTTTGACTGTGACGACATCGAAACCAAACGCGCGGAATTTCCCTTCCAGATCGAATGGATTGATAATCTCCTCCAGCTCGCCGTCAAGCTGCTGTTTGTTCCAGTCAATGAAAACGGTCAGATTATTCAGGCGGTGGTGGGCAATAAACTGAAACGCCTCCCAGCACTGCCCTTCATTGAGCTCGCCATCGCCGACAATGCAAAATACCCGGTTGGATCGCCGCGCCAGTTTATGCGACAGCGCCATACCGCCCGCAATAGAGATGCCCTGTCCCAGTGAGCCGGTCGTGGCGTCCACGCCGCGCGTTTTTAGCCGATCCGGATGGCTGGGAAGACGGGTGCCGTTCTGGTTAAGCGTATTCAGCTCTTCGCGCGGGAAATAGCCTTTAATCGCCAGGGTACTGTACAACGCGGGGCCCGCATGGCCTTTCGACAGTACGAAGTAATCGCGCTCCGGCCAGTCCGGGTCGGCAGGGTCGATTTTCATCACCGCGCCGTACAGAACCGCCAGAGTTTCCACTACCGACATGCTGCCGCCATAGTGACCAAAGCCAAGATGGTTTAAGGATTTGAGCGTGGCGACGCGAATGTCGCGCGCCAGTTGGGTGATTTCGGTTACGTTCATTCTTTCGCTCCGCTATTTTCCTGCACTTCGGCAGTCGCTTTTTTGTTTTTGGCCAACACGTTGTACGCCACCAGTAGCGCGAATAGCGCCACCACCAGCCCCGTGATAGCCATCGGCGACAGATAACGCGCCAGGTTACCCAGCAAAATACCGATTACGCCAAAGTCAGCATCCGAGAACGTGGTATTGGCGAAGCCGATCGCGCCGAGAACCGGCAGTAACAGCACTGGCAGGAAAGTGATTAATAGACCATTAGCAAATGCGCCGATCATCGCCCCGCGGCGACCGCCGGTGGCATTGCCAAAGACGCCTGCGGTCGCGCCGGTAAAGAAGTGCGGCACAACGCCTGGCAGGATCAACACAAGCTTCATCTGTCCAAGCAGGAACAACCCCACCAGCCCACCGAGAAAACTGAACAGGAAGCCAATCAGTACCGCGTTAGGGGCATAGGGATACACCACCGGGCAGTCCAGCGCCGGACGCGCGTTTGGCACCAGTTTTTCTGAAAATCCGGTAAAGGCCGGAACAATTTCCGCCAGAATCAGACGGACGCCTTGCAGAATGATGAATACGCCGGCGGCGAAGGTGATTGCCATGATGATGGCGTACACCAGATAGTTTTGCCCGCCGCTAAACGTCGCTTCGACATACTCACGCCCTGCGCTGACTGCCATGATCAGATAGATAATCATCATGGTCAGCGAAATCGAGATAGAACTGTCGCGTAAAAAACTGAGGTTTTTCGGCAGGTTCATCTCTTCCGTGGAGCGGGAACCTTTACCACACAGGCTGCCAATCCAGCCGGAAAGCACATATCCCAGGGTACCGAAGTGACCAAACGCAATGTCATCGGTACCGGTAATCCGCCTCATATAACGTTGGGCCAACGCCGGGAAGAAGGCCATCACCAGCCCCAGGATCAGCGATCCGGTGAAGACCAGCCCTACACCCTCAAACCCCGCCACGGTCAGGATTACGCCAATCATACAGGCCATGTAAAAGGTGTGATGCCCGGTCAAAAAGATATATTTAAGACGCGTAAAGCGCGCCACGACAATATTGGCCACCATACCAAATGCCATAATTAACGCCGTGGACGCGCCATATTTTTCCAGCGCGATTGAAACTATCGCTTCATTATTAGGAATAATGCCCTGAATATTAAAAGCGTGTTCAAACATACCCCCTAGCGGGTTTAATGAACCCACCAGTACGGTTGCGCCACCGCCAAGCACAATAAAACCTAAAATAGTTTTAATCGTGCCTTTTACCACATCGGAAAACGCTTTTTTCTGCGCCACCAGACCAATCAGCGCAATTAACCCTACAAGCACCGATGGCACTTTTAAAATATCAACAACAAAATTCAGCGTTTCAAGGATAAACATATCCACCTCGCCAGCAATAATTATTGTTTAGCGAACCATGCGCGCAGCTGCGTTTCCAGTTCGTTGATGTCGATGATGTTATTGATCACCACCAGTTGGCTTTCCGGTACGCTAGCGCTGGCCGCAATATCTTTGGCCATTACAAAAAGATCGGCGGCCCCGGGCGTGGCCGATGAGAGATCGGAGTGTTCCACTTCAGCGTCAATATTGAGTTTCTTTAATACTTTTTTAATGTTCATTTCTACCATAAAACTACTACCCAGGCCGGAACCGCAAATTGCCATGATTTTCATTATTGTCACCTTTTAAAAGTAGAGTTGGTCTGCATCACGCACGGGCGTAATGTTATTTACCGCAAGAAAATGGAATAAAATCAGAAACGGTCAATAATCGTTTTAATGTCCTCCAGGTTTTTTGCCTGATGTAATTTTTCCATATCTACATCACTGGAAAATAATTCCGCCAGCGCCGATATCATTTCGATATGACTGTGCTTATCAGGCGCCGCCAGCATAATAATGATGTCAACCGGATCGAATTCGTCTGCGCCAAATGAAACGCCGCGCTGTAGTTTCAGTAACGATAAACCTAACCCTTTCGCCCCCTCTTCCGGCCTCGCATGCGGCATCGCTAACCCTGGCGCTAATACATAATACGGCCCAAGCTTTTGGTGCTGCTGAACAATCGCCGTAATGTATTCCGGTGCGATAACACCTGCGTCCAGCAGGGGTTTGCCGCAAATTTCCAGCGCCTGCGGCCACGTTTCCACGCTCTCCTGTAGCGTGATGGTTGCGTCAGATAACCAGGTTCCCAGCATGTTATTCGCCCCCACGGTGTATGAAATTATGAACAAACTTTATTCAAGCCATTCGATATTAGCTGCGATCGTTATCACAAAGATAGCGCTACCAGCGACTATTACTCAGAATTGTGATAGCGCTATCAAATTAAAATCATGGTGTGAAATCACAGCAAAAAAGCGGATTTAAGGCGTATACTGCCAATTATGCGAAGCAAAGAACGACAATAAAAAAGCATCTCAACATGTTGTAATGACGCAGGAATTTGTATGTCGATACCCCGTAAACGGCGCAGTACCGGTAAAGTGACTATCGCCGATGTAGCCCAACTTGCCGGTGTAGGCACGATGACCGTATCACGAGCCTTACGCACGCCGGAACAGGTCTCTGATAAACTCCGGGAAAAAATCGAAGCGGCAGTGCATGAGCTGGGCTATATGCCTAATCTCGCCGCCAGCGCGCTGGCGTCTGCCTCCTCGCACACCATCGCGATGGTCGTACCGAACCTTGCGGAAGCGGGGTGTTCTGAAATGTTCGCCGGGCTGCAACAAATTTTACAGCCCGCTGGCTACCAGATTATGCTGGCGGAATCGCAGCATCGCGTGGAACAAGAGGAGAAGCTGCTCGAAACGCTGCTGGCCTCCAACATTGCCGCGGCGATTCTGCTTAGCGTCGAACATAGCACTACCGTGCGCCAGTGGCTGAAAAATGCCTCTATCCCGGTGATGGAGATGGGCGCGATTCGCAGCGATCCTATTGATATGAATATCGGTATTGATAACGTTGCGGCAATGTATGAGCTGACGGAAATGCTGATTCAGCGCGGTTATCAGAATATCGGGCTGCTATGCGCCAATCAGGAGCAGTGGATTTTTCAGCAACATCTGCACGGCTGGTACAAAGCGATGCTTCGCCACCATATGTCGCCAAACCGGGTGATTAATGCCGCCTTGCCGCCCAATTTTTCTACCGGCGCGTCGCAACTGCCGGAGTTTTTACTGGCGTGGCCGGAGCTGGACGCGCTGGTATGCGTATCGGATGAGCTGGCCTGCGGCGCGTTATACGAGTGCCAACGACGGCGGATCAAAGTTCCGGACGATTTAGCGGTGGTCGGGTTTGGCGATAGCGATGTCAGCCGGGTCTGCCAGCCGCCGTTAACCACCATGGCCGTACCGCACCGTAAGATTGGCAGTGAAGCCGGACGGGCGCTGTTGGAAAGGTTAAATCAGGGAAACTGGAGCGATCGAAAATCCATCGCCTCCAGTTTATGTATGCGGGAAAGCTGCTAAAACGCTTATTCCGTCTCTTCCGGTTTCTCCTGGAGCGCGGCTTCGTTTTTGGCGTTGCGGGTCATCCACAGCGCCAGCGCTTTGAGCGAGTCCGGCGTAAACTCATCACAGCGCGCGGTGATCTCCTCCGGAGTCAGCCAACACACTTCGCTGACTTCATCTTCCTGAAGCGCGAAAGGCCCGTGGGAAACGCAGCTAAACAGAGCGCCCCAAACCCGGCAATGTGGGTCTTCAAAGTAAAACAGACCGTGTTCGGCAAACGGCACGCCTGCAATACCCAACTCTTCTTCCGCTTCGCGGCGGGCAGATTCCAGTAGCTGCTCATCAGCCTGGACCACGCCGCCTGCGGTAGCATCTAACATACCGGGCAAAAAATCTTTTGTTTCGGTACGACGCTGCACCAGAATTTTACCCATACCATCATGAACGACGATATACGTCGCACGATGCCGTAAGCATTGCGCACGCATCTGTTCCCGGCTGGACTGTGCAATGACTTCATTGTCTTCATTCACAATATCCACCCATTCCGTACTTGCCAAACGACGCTGTTCCACCATCAGGAAACCTTCTTATTTCTGGCGCTCTTACGGCGCATTTACGTTTGTGAGGTAAATTACGAGTTAATTGCAACCTGCGCAATGATACTTTGATCATTGAGTGCGATTACGCTCAACACATTATCATCCAGAATACCGTAGCTTGCCGCATACCCGCCTTTCGGGATGCTCACTGACCCAGGATTAAAGTGATACAGTCCTTCCTGCTGTTGCGCCACCGGCAGATGCGTATGACCATAGACCAACACATCGCCAGTATGCAGAGCGGGCAGATTCGTCGGCCCGAAGAGGTGCCCATGCGTTAAAAATAGCCGCCTCTCTTGCGTCAATATTTGCTGCCACGGCGCTGTTATCGGGAAATGCAGCAGCATCTGATCCACTTCGCTATCGCAGTTGCCGCGCACGGCAATGATTTGCGTCGCCACCGCGTTCAGGCGTTCGGCGACCTGGGCGGGCGCATAGCCTTCAGGCAGCGCATTGCGCGGCCCGTGGTTAAGGACATCGCCTAATATCACCAGCCAACGCGCGCCGCTTTGCGCGAACCGCTCAAGCACGCGTTCCGTGGCGGGTAAAGAACCATGAATGTCCGATGCGAACATCAGTTTCATCGCTCACTCCTCGTTGTGAAAAACGGCGTTATGATACTGGAATATGAATAGATTTTCAGCCTGAACGCTTCGAGGAAAGCGCAATAAAACGCTGTACGGAAGCACGCTGCCACTGGAATGTCGCATACGCCGCCAGCGACGCCGGCACGTCATCGCCATGCAGCGCCAGACGATTGATCATCAATGCCAGATCGGTATCGGCAATGCACCATTCACCAAATAAATTTTGCGTTCCCTGCCCCAATAGCGCTTCAGCCGTCGCAAACAGTTTTGCCGCACTGGCTTTTCCAGCCTCGCTTAGCGGCGCTTTTTTCGCCCCGGCAAACACCACGTCGGTAGGCCGTTCTTCGCGAAGCGGCAGTAAATCGCTGCGTAGCCACGCCTGAATCTGTCGCGCGCGGGCGCGTTTTTGTAAATCGTGCGGGTAGATACGCTCCCACTGCGGCGGCGCGAAACGCTCCTCCAGGTATTCCGCAATAGCGGACGACTCGCTCAGCTCAAAATTGTCGGCCTCAAGCACCGGTACGCGCTGCGTCAGCGCATATCCCCGCCAGCCAGGTTGCAGATGTTCTCCCTGGTCCAGATCGCGAGTTTTCAGAGTAAAGGAAAGCCCTTTTTCTTGTAATGCCACCCAGGCGGACAAGACGTAGGGAGAGAAAAAGTTCGCATCCGACCACAGCACAATAACAGGCTTACTCATAATGTCCTCTTGAGGGCGTATTAGGTTTCTTCCCAAAATATAGCGTCTTTCGCCTGCTGTCACCTGATGAAAACTCACACACATCAGGAGGCTTTCTATACTTAATTCAGCCCAGACTCTTTACGCATATGCAGGAGCCAAAATGATTGACCTTTACTACGCCCCCACGCCCAACGGGCATAAAATAACGCTGTTTCTGGAAGAGGCGGAGCTGGCGTATCGTTTGCTAAAAGTAGATATCAGCAAGGGCAATCAGTTTCGCCCTGATTTTTTGGCTATCTCTCCCAATAATAAAATTCCTGCCATCGTCGATCACGCCCCGGCAGACGGCGGTCAACCGCTTAGTCTTTTTGAATCCGGCGAAATTCTTCTCTACCTGGCGGAAAAAAGCGGCAAACTGCTTAGCGGGGAGCTGCGTGAACGCCATACCACGCTGCAATGGCTGTTCTGGCAGGTCGGCGGGTTAGGGCCGATGCTGGGCCAGAATCATCACTTTAACCACTTTGCGCCGCAGGCCATCCCCTATGCGATTGAACGCTATCAGGTTGAAACGCAACGCTTATACAACGTCCTGAATAAACGCCTGGAAACCTCCCCGTGGCTGGGCGGCGACCACTACAGTATTGCGGATATCGCCAGTTGGCCGTGGGTTAACGCACATCAGCGTCAGCGAATCGATCTTGATACCTACCCGGCGGTGTATAACTGGTTTGAACGCATTCGCACGCGTCCTGCGACAGCGCGCGCACTGTTACAAGCGCAACTGCACTGTAACAGTACGAAAGCGTAACGCGGTAGCATACATCATGTATGATGTAGAGGTGTATACACGGAAAAAACCTGCGTCCGGCACCCTTATTCGTATTAAAAACCTGACATTAGGGAAGAGGAAATCCTCCCTACTCTGGAGGTCATATGCAGATTCTGATTACCGGCGGTACGGGCCTGATAGGGCGTCATCTCATTCCCCGGCTGTTAACACTGGGGCATCAGGTGACGGTCGTTACGCGCAATCCCGATAACGCGCGTCAGATTCTCGATTCCAGAGTGACATTATGGAAAGGGCTGGCGGAACGTGAGCACCTCAATGAGATTGATGCCATCATCAATCTGGCGGGCGAACCGATTGCCGACAAGCGCTGGACGTCGCAACAAAAAGAACGGTTGTGCCAAAGCCGCTGGGCTATCACGCAAAAGTTGGTGGATTTAATTCATGCCAGCGCAACGCCGCCCTCGGTGTTGATATCCGGCTCCGCCACGGGCTATTACGGCGATCTGGGCGACGCTGTCGTCACTGAAGATGAGCCGCCGCACAACGAATTTACGCATAAACTTTGCGCCCGCTGGGAACAGATTGCCTGTCGTGCGCAGAGCGACCAGACCCGCGTCTGCCTGCTGCGTACCGGCGTTGTCCTGGCGCCGCAAGGCGGGATTCTGGGGAAAATGGTTCCGCCGTTTCGCCTCGGGCTCGGCGGTCCGGTGGGTAATGGTCGACAATATCTGGCCTGGATTCACATCGACGATATGGTCAACGGCATTCTGTGGCTGCTGGATAACGATCTTCGCGGTCCCTTCAATATGGTCTCGCCGTATCCCGTCCATAATGAGCATTTTGCTCATGCGCTGGGTCGCGCGCTGCGCCGTCCGGCGATTATTCGCATTCCGGCGACGGCAATTCGCTTATTGATGGGAGAGTCGTCAGTGCTGGTATTGGGCGGACAGCGGGCGCTGCCAAAACGGCTTGAAGCCGCCGGATTCGCATTTCGCTGGTATGATTTAGAAGAGGCGCTGGCGGATGTGATTCGCTAGTTCCTAAAGCGCCGTATCCTGCCCGGTAAGCGATGCGCCGCCGGGCTTCTTTTATTTCAGCGAGCCTTTCAGGAATTGCTGTAAACGCGGGCTTTGCGGGTTGCCGAACACCTGCTCCGGATCGCCCTCTTCTTCAATTTTCCCCTGATGCAGAAAAATAACGTGCGAAGAGACATGGCGAGCGAAGCCCATTTCATGCGTGACCACCACCATCGTTTTGCCTTCTTCCGCCAGTTGTTGCATGATGCGCAACACTTCGCCGACCAGTTCAGGATCGAGCGCCGATGTGGGTTCATCGAACAGTAAAACGTCAGGTTCCATCGCCAGCGCACGCGCAATAGAAACGCGCTGCTGTTGGCCGCCGGAGAGATGGACGGGATATTTGCCCTGAGCGCGCTCATCAATCCCCACCTTCGCCAGATATTTCAACGCCCGCTCGTGCGCGTCGTGCTTGCTTAATCCCAGTACCTGAATCGGCGCTTCCATCACATTTTCCAGCACCGTCATGTGGCTCCAGAGGTTGAAGTGCTGAAACACCATCGTCAGGCGGGTACGCAACAAGCGTAGCTGATTTTTATCCGCCACTTTGAGCTGCCCGTCTTTATCGCGGACCAGATTAATGTTCTGACCGTTCACGATAATCGCGCCTTCGCTCGGTTTTTCGAGGAAGTTAATACAGCGCAAAAAAGTACTTTTACCGGAGCCGGACGAGCCGATAATGCTAATCACATCTCCGGCGCGGGCCTGCAGCGATACCCCTTTCAGCACTTCATGACCGCCGTAGCGTTTGTGCAAATCGATAACGTGTAATTTATTTTCTGACATCATGTTACTCGAATTATTTAGAGGACACGTGCTGCAACCAGCGTCTTTCCGCCCGACGGAACAGGCTTATCAGGACATACGAAATGAGTAAATACAACACGGCGGCAATGCCAAACGCGGTAAACGGCTGGTAAGTCGCTGAGTTAATATCGCGGGCGATTTTCAACAAATCCGGCACCGTCGCGGTAAACGCCAGCGCCGTAGAGTGCAGCATTAAAATCACTTCGTTGCTGTAGGCAGGCAAGGCGATGCGTAATGCCGACGGCAAAATAATGCAGCGATACATTTTAAATGACGAGAAGCCATAGGCCCGTGCCGCTTCAATTTCACCGTGCGGCACCGAGCGAATCGCCCCGGCGAAAATTTCCGTGGTGTACGCGCAGGTATTCAGCGTCAGCGCCAGTACGGTACAGTTCAGTCCGCTGCGGAAAAACGCGTTAAGAAGATCGGTGCCTTTGACTATCTCCAGCGTATACATCCCCGAATAGAACACCAGTAGCTGTACGTACAGCGGCGTGCCGCGAAAAATATACGTAAACAGCCAGATGGGAAAACGGATGAATTTATTACTGGAAACGCGACCTACCGCCAGAACCACCGCCAGAAGACCGCCCATCACCACCGATGAAATTAACAACCACAGCGTAATCGCCACGCCGGTAAAACGATAGCCATCCGTCCACAGCAGGGATTTCCAGTACTCCTCAATGATCTCAATCACAAATCGGCCCTCTTCACGCCCACGGAATAGCGACGCTCAAGTAAGAGCAGCACACCATTGGAAACGGTGGTAAATACCAGGTAGATAAGTCCACAGACCACGGCAAAATAGAAAGGCTCCCAGGTGCTTTTACCAGCAAGCTGCGTGGCTTTGACGACATCTTCCAGGCCCAGCAGCGACACCAGCGCCGTCGCTTTGAGTATCACCTGCCAGTTATTGCCGATCCCCGGCAGGGCGTAACGCATCATCGCCGGGAACATAATCCGCCGGAAGGTTTGCCCGTGGGTAAAACCAAAAGCCGTCGCCGCCTCGATATGGCCTTTCGGCACCGCCATAAACGCGCCGCGAAAGGTTTCGGTAAAATAGGCGCCGTAGATGAAACCAAGGGTGATAATACCGGCCACCATCGGATCAATATCTATCTGGTCGATACCCAGCGAATCGGTCACCACGTTAAGCGCGATTTGCAATCCGTAAAATATCAGCAGCATTAAGACCAGATCCGGCACCCCGCGAATCAGGGTGGTGTACCCTTCAAAAATAAGCCCCGTTACCCGGTTTTGCGAAAGCTTCGCCCCCGCGCCGACGAGACCAATAAGCACGGCCAGCACAACGGAACTGAGCGCCAGTTCCAGCGTGACGATCGCGCCCTGTAAAATTACGCCTGAAAACCCGTACAACATGCAGCCTGTCCTGTTGTGTGTGGTGAAGTAAGAAGCCTCTTTTGCATTTTTGCCTCACATCACGCCGGATGGCGGCTGTGCCTTGCCCGGCCTACGATGCTCCCCGTAGGCCTGACACGCACAGCGCCATCAGGCAATGCAGACAGTCAACATTCTTTGGGCTTTATCTGCACCGACGGTGATTAACCGCCATAAACATCAAAATCAAAGTACTTTTTCGCCAGCTTTTCGTAAGTACCGTCAGCACGCATTTCAGCAAAGGCTTTGTTCAGCGCTTCGCGCAGCTCGTTATCCTCTTTGCGCAGCCCCATACCGGTTCCTACGCCGAATAACTTCTCATCTTTCACCGCCGGGCCGCCGAATTTATAGTCTTTTCCGACGGGCTGTTTAAGGAAACCTTCGCTGGCCGCGACCTCGTCCTGGAACGCTGCATCAATACGACCCGCCGTCAGATCGGAATAAATGTTGTCCTGCCCCTGGTAAGAGACGATCTCAATCCCTTTCGGCGCCCAGTGCTCATTGCCGAAGGTCTCCTGCGTCGTCCCCTGTAGCACGCCGACGCGCTTGCCTTTCAGCGACGCGACGGTCGGCTGAATATCAGAGTTCTTCGCCACCACCAGACGGGAATCAGCGGCGTAAAGCTTGTCGGTAAACGCGATTTCCTGCTGGCGCTTTTCAGTGATGGACAGCGAGGACATGATGGCATCAATTTTCTTCGCTTTTAAAGACGGAATCAGCGCATCCAGCGGGTTTTCCACGAACGTACACTGTGTGTTGATACGTTTGCACAGCTCTTTGGCCAGATCGATATCAAAGCCGACCAATTCACCTTGTGCATTTTTGGATTCAAACGGTGCGTAAGTTGGATCGGTACCGATACGAATCTTTTGTGGAATAGCGGCAAATGCTGCGGTAGCGCTGGAAAATGCCAGCACCAGAGAAAGGGATAACGCCAGTTTTTTCATAACTATCCTCAACAGACTGTCTTTCCAGGAGATCTTTACAGATCCGATGCGACTATCGTGCCATTAATCAGGCCGACAAGGCAAAGCATTCTACCTTGTCAGCCGGTTTATTTTGCATAAAAATCGATTAAGTATGCATTTATGTGCCTGTTCCGCAACGGCTTATGCACCAAAAAGGTGCAAAACATCTATTTTGCACCGTGATAGTTCCCCATCGCGGCGCGTTATCCCCTTCCCTCAATCGCCGTAGACATTAAAATCGAAGTACTTTTTGGCCATTTTGTCGTAAGTTCCGTCCTGGCGCAGTTCGGTCAGCGCTTTATCAAACGCGGCTTTTAGCTCGGTATCGTCTTTGCGCAGCCCAACCCCCGTCCCGTCGCCAAAATATTTTTTATCCTTCACGGAAGGACCGGCAAACGCATACTCTTTGCCCGCTGGCTGCTTCAGGAATCCTTCGCTGGCGGCGACTTCATCCTGCAATGCGGCATCCAGACGACCGGCGGTTAAATCGGAATAGATAAGATCCTGGTTGGCATAAGCCACCACATCCACACCTTTAGTGCGCCAGTTATCATTGGCGTAAGCCTCTTGCGTGGACCCTTGCAGCACGCCGACATGCTTGCCTTTCAGCGATTCCAGCGTCGGCTGAATGGGAGACCCTTTTGCCGCAATCAGGCGTGAATCCGCCGCGTAAAGTTTGTCGGAAAACGCAATTTCTTGCTGGCGTTTATCGGTGATAGAGAGCGATGAAATAATGGCATCAATTTTTTTCGCTTTTAGTGAGGGAATAAGCGCATCAAAGTCGCTGGCGACCCAGGTACATTTCACCTGCATACGCTTACACATTTCATTACCGAGATCGATATCAAAGCCAATAAAGTCGCCTTTGGCATCTTTCGATGAGAAAGGCGCGTAGGTGGTATCTGTTCCAATACGAACCGTTTGCGGAAGCGCGGCGTAACTGGCCGCCGTCGCGCCCAGACCTATCAGCAAAGACAAAGCGAGAACGGTCTTCTTCATACATACCCCTCAAGTAGCGTTATTTTCTTATGTTTTACGTGGTGTTGTGTGTTTGCAGACTTTTTCATGCAGGTCTTATGCCATTTTCACGTCAGCAAAACGATTCGACGTTAAATTTGTTAATAAAACGTTGCAATATTGTCCTGATGTTGAAGATAGCAGGTATGACGGTTGAACCGCAGCGTTTCGGCGGCTTTTAACGAATTAAATGTTGAGGATATGATCGCGGTTACAAAATTGCCCTGAAACAGGGCAACAGGGACAATAATGCACGCTAAACAGACAACGCTATGCGCCCTGCCAGCGAACAAAAAGATCGTGCGGAAGGGGGATATCAAACTGATCCAAAACTCGGTTAACCGTTTGATTTATAACATCATCTAACGTCTGAGGAAGATGATAAAAAGCCGGAACCGGCGGCATAATCACCGCGCCTATCTCAGCGGCCTGGGTCATTAAACGCAAATGCCCGATATGCAGCGGCGTTTCGCGCACACACAGCACCAGAGGTCGCCGCTCTTTTAATATCACATCCGCCGCGCGGGTAAGC
Source organism: Salmonella sp. SAL04157 (assembly GCF_046551635.1). NCBI lineage: Bacteria > Pseudomonadati > Pseudomonadota > Gammaproteobacteria > Enterobacterales > Enterobacteriaceae > Salmonella > Salmonella sp. SAL04157. The sequence goes on along the minus strand of NZ_JBGDVS010000008.1, from coordinate 65,186 downwards.
AGTCCGTCAGTATAACTGTGGACAATCCCAGACAGCGTTTTAATCGAACAGGGCAAGATAACCATTCCCGCCGTCGGGTAAGAGCCCGAGGAAATGCTGGCGGCAATGTCGCGCGCATCGTGCGTCACATCGGCCAGCGCCTGCACCTCGCGCAGCGAAAAATGGGTCTCCAGCGCCAGCGTTTGCCGGGCCGCCTGGCTCATCACCAGATGCGTTTCCACGCTATCGACATCGCGCAAAATTTGTAATAAGCGCACGCCATAAATCGCTCCGCTGGCGCCGCTAATTCCTACAATGAGTCGTTTCATGTTCTCTTACCGTTTACGAGCGCCGTTCATCCCACTGTGTTACGTAATCGGCTCAAAGTGGGTCTGAAGAGATACCATGACAAAAGAATCCCTATCATAAAAGCCAGCTCAACCAACATTATCACTACCCCTTGCTCACTAAACCAGGTGCCGACCATAATGGCAAAATTGGTGATAATGACAAATCGGGCCGTCCAGGGGAAAAGCGGCGATCGATAGCGTAGCAAATCGCTGGCGTACGTTCCATTACGCACCGATTGTCGGAAGCGATACTGGCACCATCCGATGGTTATCCATGCCAGGCAACCCACCTGCCCGGTACTGGCGATCAGATATAAATAAAATTGCTGTGCGGGAATATAGCGGGTCAGCAACGACACCAACGCCAGCAAGGCCGTGATTAAAATAGCATACACCGGCACGCCGCCGCCGTTCGTTTTACCAAAGCAGGCTGGCGCAAAGCGATCGCCCGCCATAGACCACAGCATACGCGAACTGGCGTAAATGGCCGAGTTAGCGGCAGAAACCGCGGCGGAAAAGATCACCAGCGTCATCAGCGTATCCGCCCCCGGAATGCCCGCGTGGGAGAATACCCATACAAAGGGACTTTGTCCATTTGGCGTCAGTTCATGCGGATAGACCAGCGCCAGCACCGCAATCGCCAGGCCGTAAAACAAAATGATTCTGAGACCGATCCCCAGGATCACTTTCGGTAAAATAATGTGCGGCGATTCGGTCTCCCCTGCCGCATTTCCTACCAGTTCCACCCCCTGGAAGGAGTAAATCACGATCGTCATACAGACCACAATTTGCTCCCAACCGTGGGGAAACCACATTCCGTCTATTTTTAACGTCGGGTGCCAGTCACTATGGCCCATTAGCGAGTAGATCATGACCCCGCCCGCGCAGATAAACAGCACGATCGCGAAGACCTTAATGGCCGAAAGCCAGTATTCGCATTCGCCAAAACTTTTTGCGGAGGTGAGATTGATAGCCGTCAGGATGAGCAGAATCGCCAGGCAGAACATATATACCGGAACCGCGGGGAAAAACTGGTGAGCAATAAACCCTGCGGCAGTGAGGTCGGCTGCCAGGGAAAAGACCCAGCTAAACCAGTAAAGCCAGCCAATGGTATAGCTCCAGCAAGGTGACGGCATAAACATCAGCGCGTAATGTTGAAATGAACCGGAGTGAGGAAAGGCGCATGATAATTCGCCAAGACACATCATCGTTGCCAGCATAATGGTTCCGGCAAACAGATAGGCCAGTAAGGTTCCCGCCGGCCCGACGCTGCTTAACGGTTCGGCAATGCCGATAAATAAGCCGGTGCCAATCGTGCCGCCCAGCGACATCATCAGCAGATGCCGTTTCTTCAGGTTACGCCGCAGACCGCCTTCAGGCTCTGCTGGCGGTGATTGTTGCAGGGTATCCATCGTTACTCCCTGTCTTTCGTGAGGTCAAAGATGCCGCCGCGACATAGCCGCGGCGGTTATGCGTTAACGCGTAAACCTCCAGGCGACGCCTTTGGTCTGGCAGGCCATTAACAGGCCCGTATAATCCAGCTCAAAGCGAACCACATCGCCTACTTTTAGCGACTGACGACAATCTTCAATATCCACCAGCGTATGATCGCTGGTTTGCCCTAAGATAGTGATAGCGTCGTCGCATGGCACACAGTTATCCGACGGCACATCCTGGCGCCCAAACGCCAGCAATGCGCGTCGGCGTATGCCACGATCGACAAAGGTTTTACTTTGCAAAAAGGCATCGACGCCCAGCACCCCGACCGGGACGGTCGGTTTACTGTTCAGTTCGATGATTTCCGCTTCCAGGATATACATATCGGAACAGGCTTTATCGACCGGTTTTGCGGAGTGGTGAAATTCATTCAGGTATTTCATGTCCACATATTCAATGCCGAATTCATGCAGTCCGCCGATGCGCAGATGATTCAGCCCCTGCGGCCAGATACCTTTATCCAGCAGGTGATAGCTGGTGCAATTTCCCGCAGAAAGCCGCCGGACAGGAATACCGCTGTCGGCTTCCAGCCGGGCGGCCAGCGCCAGAAAATCCTCGCCATTTTTTACCGTTGGCAACACGGTGCCGTAACAATTAAAGTTGGTGCCCAGTCCATATAATTCCAGACCGGGCAGACCAGTAATCAGAGTCACGGTCTCAAGAATGCGTTGATATTCACCAAACCAGATACCCTCGCGTAAATCGCCCATATCCACCATCAGTAATACCTGATGCGTTTTCCCCTGGCGTTGGGCTTCCTGCGATAATGCCCGTAATACCACCGGCTCGCTATTTAAACTAATATCCGCGTAGCGCACCACATCTTCGATTTCACTCAGACACGGGCTGCGTAACAGGCAGGTCGTACATCCTGTCTCGCGTATTTTTTTCAAATTATAGGTTCGTGATTCAGCAATAACGGTAATTCCACCGTTGAATACCGCCTGCGCGGTTTCCACGCAGCCGTCAAAAACTTTATTGACAGCCATCACGTCAATACCGCTGCTTGCCAGCAGAGCTTTTTCCGTGCGGGCGTTTTCTTCCAGCTTGCGTAGATTTATTTCCAGAACTGGCATATACATTTTATTTTCCTCCCGCCATGCTTAAACGGGCATTACGTTTCTGCGCCCGATGGTAAATGTACTCCGCGACGACAACCGCCAGCACGGCTCCGCCAATAATCTTCCCGGCGTACTGGAAATATCCGCCCATATCAATTTGAGAAGGCGGAATAAATAACAGCGCAACGGCAAAGGCGATAGAAAGAAAACCCAGCGCGGGTAAAATAGCTGGTAAAACCTTGCCCGGAATTTTAAAACTTCTTGGCGTATCCGGCTGAGTCTTACGTAAACGCCAGAACGCCGGGAACATCACCAGATAAGGAATAAAATAGGTGATGGTCGTTAGCGCCGTTAACATCCAGTAAGCCGCCGCAACGCTTGGCGAAATAAAAGTCGAAAAACACAGGACCGTGACAATAATCGCCTGTACAGTCAAGGCAAAGGCGGGCGTTTTCCACACCGGATGTAATTTGCCGATTCGGTCCCCCAGCAGATTATCTTCACGCGAGGCTTCCTGGAGCATATAAATCGGCCCCACCAGCCAGGAGTTAATCTGCCCGAGTGCGCCAAAAAACATACAGATGGCCATAACAGGAATTAACCACGGCATATGCAGCGTGTCCGCAGCAGCATGCATAGCCTGCATGACGCCTGCCACGATGTCGGTTTTCCCGGCGGGTAAAAGCGTGTTTAGCGCCCAGGTGCCGACCATATAGATCCCAACGATAACGGCGGCGGAGACGGCCATCGCTCGCGGAAAATCACGCTGTGGATTACGGGTACGCCCGGCAATCATCGGGGCGACCTCCAGTCCGGCAAACGCAAACATCATGCTGGATAAGAAAACGATCGTATCCCAGTGTCCGAGATCCGGAATCCAGTTTTTCGCTGTAGTGTAGTCCGTCTGCATCTGGTGTCCGGTACATAGCCATACCACCGCCAGTAAAATGAGGATGGCGGAGGGAATAAATACGCCGCACCAGGCGCTGATGCTATTAATAATTTTTGTCCATTCCATCCCGCGGATATTCATCAGCGTTAATAGCCAGAAAATTACCGCGGAACCAATACCGATAAATGCTTTATTTTCCGCCAGGCCGCCGCCGATCATATAGCCCAACGCGGTAAAGCCGAATTGCAGCATTAATGGGAAAAACAGTACGCAGGAAAAGAGAAAACAAACCACGACAATCCATGCAATACGTTTACCAAATGCCTCTTTAATCCAGACAAATATCCCGCCATCTTTCGGCCAGCCGGTTGACAGCTCGCCGCATACCATCGCTAAAGGAAAAAACAAGCAGAATGCGGCTATCACCCATAGCAACATGGCCGATGCCCCGTAAGGCGCCACGTTAGGGATTTGCCGCAAACTCAGAATAGCGATGACATTCATAAAGACAATGTCTTTGATGCCAAGTAAGCCAGAATTCGTGTTACTCATGGCCATCTCCTGTTATGCATTCAGGCATCACTGCCCTCTTCTTATCATCTGACGACGGGCTTCAGCATGAAACTGAAGCCCAAAACAGTATTAATAAATGTCGTACTTGACCATGTCTTCGTAACTGTCTTCCCGACGAATCAGACGCGTTTCACCATTTTTATCGATCATCACCACGCCCGTGCGCGGACGGTTGTTATAAACGGTTTGACTTTCAATGGTGTATGCCCCGGCATCAAGAAACGCGACAATATCGCCAACATGAGTCTCCTTCGGCAGTAAAAACTCTTCGCCTTTCACTCCCATGTGGAAATAATCTCCGCCATCACACAGCGGCCCGGCTAATTTTATCCAGGCGTCGTGCGCTGCCGTCATGCGAGAGGCGTTATAGACATAAAAGAACCAGTCAAAATGCTGGCTGTCAGAGAGTACGCTGTAACCAGCGTCGACAAATTTCCATTCAACGTGGCATTCCACATTGCCGTTAAGATCGTAATTTGTTTTACGTTTTTCGCAGGAGACTTCCGTCAGTAAAACCGCCGCCGACCCGGTCACTTTACGTCCCGGTTCAATACATATTTCCACATCGGTACGCCATTTATGCACTTCGCGAATGACCGCATCGGCAAAATCCTGGGCGGTAATACCGGCATACATATTATCTTTTAACGGGTCGCCATTCTCGTCGTCATATTTATAGGGAACCGGAATTCCGCCGCCCACGTTGATCAAATCAAATTTAATACCGAGCACCTCTTCCAGGCGACGGGATTCATCCACCAGCACTTTAGTCGCTTTTGCGAAAGGCTCTGACTCCGGCACCTGATCGCCCACATGCATATGCAAGCCGCGCAAATGCACATAAGGCATCGCCAGAATGCGGCGGCAGGTTTCTTCCGCCTGTTCCAGGTCGAGACCTGACTTCGCATGGAAAGCGGTAACCAGTTCCGCATGCGTCGCCGAGGGAACATTCGGCTCTACACGGACGCAAACATTGGCGACTTTCTTCAGCTTGCGAGAGATGGCATCAATATGTTCCAGCTCATACAGGCTATCAACATTAATAAGATACAGATCGTTGGCGATGGCATATTCCAGATCGGCAGGCTTTTTCACCACGCCGTTGAAGACGATCTGATCGCCGCGAAAGCCTATCTCCAGGCACTTGCGAACCTCATATTGTGAGTTTGCCTCCGCGCAAATTCCGGCGTCACGAATGGCTTTCAACACCCCCATGACCGAGCAGGTTTTTGACGCAAAGAAGGTTTTGGTATTTTTATGCGCCGCAAATGCCTGCTGGATTTCATGAATGTTACGAATAATCTCCGGCTCAGAAAACACATAGAACGGCGTGGGGTACTGGCGCGCCAGTGCGTCCAGATCGACCCCTTCAAAACACAAATGACCGTCTTTGTGCTGGAAACGGCGATCGCCGTTGATTACCTGCTCACGTAGCTGGTTGTAATTCTGCATAATCGAGTCAGTCATAACGCCCTCTGCTTAATGTTTATGGTAAAAATCCGCATTCTTTACAGGGATAAAGCAAAAGGCATGCCACTATTTTTTATCAAAATAATCAACTACTTATAAAAATAAGCTTTTTCTCATTTTCGTCATTGAGTTTGCTATTCATCACAACGACGAAAATTCGTCAATTTTATAATGACAACATGAACAATAGATATGAGGAATGCGTGTATGGCATCCACCAATCAGGAACTGGCCTCGGCGCTCAGGATGTTTTCCCGCTTTTTCGATTTGATTCATCAGCCGTTGGCCGTCATTAATGAGCGTGGTGAATACGTTTACTACAATCAGGAAAGCGCGGATCTGGACGGCTACAGCATTGAACGGGCAATGGGAAAACATATGCTGGATGTCTATCCGGGCATGAAAGAGACCCAAAGTACGATGCTTTCATCGTTAAAAAAAGGCGTGGAATACATTGGCCATTATCAAATTTATTACAATGCGCGAGGCCAGGCCGTTGACTATCAGCACACCACCGCGCCGCTCTATGCAAGCGATGGCGGCATGGTCGGCGTTATCGAAATCGGCAGGAATATGTCTGGCGTCAGGCGGCTCCAGGAGCAGGTGGTAGAACTGAACCAACTGCTGTATGCCGATCACCATGAGAAGCACCATGCCATTATTACCGAAAACCCGGAAATGCTCAGTAATATCGCCAAAGCCAAACGGCTGGCCGCCAGTAATATTCCGGTGACGATTGTCGGGGAGACGGGAACGGGTAAGGAGCTATTTTCCCGCCTGATCCATCAATGCAGCAAGCGGGCGAATAAACCATTTATCGCCCTGAACTGCGGCGCTCTACCGCCTACGCTTATCGAAAGTACGCTTTTCGGCACCGTGCGCGGCGCCTATACCGGCGCGGAAAATAGCCAGGGCTATCTGGAACTGGCAAACGGGGGAACGCTCTTTCTTGATGAGCTGAACGCCATGCCGATAGAGATGCAAAGTAAGCTGCTGCGATTCTTGCAGGATAAAACCTTCTGGCGGCTCGGCGGACAACAGCAACTCCACTCTGATGTCAGGATCGTTGCCGCCATGAACGAAGCGCCCGTCAAATTAATTCAACAAGAACGTCTGCGGGCAGATCTTTTTTATCGGTTGAGCGTCGGAATGTTGACGTTACCGCCGCTGCGCGCCCGCCCGGAAGATATTCCCTTACTGGCGAATTATTTTATTGATAAATACCGTAATGACGTGCCGCAGGACATTCACGGATTAAGCGAGACGGCGCGTGCTGATCTGCTCAATCACGCCTGGCCGGGTAATGTCAGGATGCTGGAAAACGCGATTGTACGCAGCATGATCATGCAGGAAAAAGACGGGCTGCTGAAACACATCATTTTTGAACAGGACGAGTTAAATTTAGGCGTACCGGAAACCGCGCCGGAAAATCCCCTTCCCTCGTCACCCGATCCACAGTATGAAGGGTCGCTGGAGGTACGGGTTGCCAACTACGAAAGGCATTTAATAGAAACCGCGCTGGATACGCATCAGGGGAATATTGCCGCCGCGGCCCGCAGCCTTAACGTATCGCGCACCACGTTACAGTACAAAGTACAAAAATACGCTATTCGCTTCGGCGTGGTGCGTAATTGACATCGGCCAGCGGCATTGCGCCGCTGGCAAAGCCATTAGCCTTCGTTATGCATTTCCAGGTTTTCCATTTCGTTCTGGAACAGCACCGCTTTGGCGTCGTCATTACGTAATGAATCCAGGAAGTCGAGGTATTGCTGGTCTACGTCTTTGGTGACATATACCCCGTTAAATACCGAACATTCAAACTGCTGGATATCCGGGTTTTCCGCGCGTACGGCTTCGATCAGATCGTTTAGATCCTGGAAGATAAGCCCGTCTGCGCCGATGATCTGACGAATCTCATCCACCTCGCGACCATGCGCGATCAGCTCATTGGCGGTCGGCATATCAATGCCATAGACGTTAGGGAAACGAATTTCCGGCGCGGCGGACGCCAGATAAACCTTCTTCGCGCCGGCTTCCCGGGCCATCTCGATGATCTGCTCTGATGTGGTGCCACGCACGATGGAATCATCCACCAGCAGGACGTTCTTATCGCGGAATTCCGCGCGATTAGCATTGAGCTTACGGCGCACGGATTTACGGCGTAGCTGTTGGCCCGGCATGATAAAGGTACGTCCCACGTAACGATTTTTGACAAATCCCTGGCGGTACGGCTTGCCGAGAATACGGGCAATTTCCAGTGCGATATCGCAGGAGGTTTCCGGGATAGGGATCACGACGTCGATGTCCAGATCTTCCCATTCACGAGCGATTTTTTCGCCAAGTTTGGTGCCCATATTCACACGAGCGCTGTAGACGGAGATCTTGTCGATAAAGGAGTCCGGGCGAGCAAAATAAACGTACTCAAACAGACAGGGGTTACTGACCGGGTTATCCGCGCACTGGCGCGTGAACAGTTGCCCCTTTTCGGTAATATAGATAGCTTCGCCCGGCGCGACATCGCGCAGGAATTCAAAGCCCAGCGTATCCAGCGCCACGCTTTCAGAAGCGACCATATACTCCGTACGACCATCGCCAACGTCACGCTTGCCCAGCACTAATGGGCGAATGCCGTGCGGATCGCGAAAAGCCACCATACCGTGACCGATAATCATCGCCACGCAGGCATAGGCGCCGCGAATTTGACGGTTGGTCGCGGCAATCGCGGCAAAAATATTGTCGGCTTCCAGCGGATAGTGACGGAAGTTGTCGAGCTCGCTGGCGAAAATATTGAGCAGGATTTCGGAATCGGAGGTGGTGTTGATATGACGGCGCTTTTCTTCAAACAGCTTTTTACGTAGCTCATGCGCGTTAGTCAGGTTGCCATTATGGGCCAACGTGATGCCATACGGCGAGTTAACGTAAAAAGGTTGCGCTTCCGAAGCGCTGGAGCTGCCTGCGGTAGGGTAGCGTACATGGCCAATCCCCATGTTGCCCTGCAAACGCTGCATGTGGCGAGCTTCAAAAATATCGTTCACCAGTCCGTTTGCCTTACGCAAGCGGAAGCAGTTATTCGCATCAATGGTGATGATACCGGCAGCATCCTGACCTCGATGCTGGAGCACTGTTAACGCGTCATAAATCGACTGGTTGACCGGCATAACACCGGCGATACCGACAATACCGCACATACGTCATTTTCCTCGTTAAGCCACATCTCAGAACCTGTTACGTCCTGGGCAAGAAACTCGACGAGCTTTGCAGATAGTCAAAGAACCATCTGATGATGAAGCTGAACTGCGGGATGAGCTGCGATTTGCTCCAGTCTTCGCTTTTCGACAAGCCGGTAAAGGTATCAAGGAAGAACAGAATGGCGGCGACAATCAGCGCCCCTCGCAGTGCGCCGAAACAGATCCCCAACACCCGGTCAGTTCCCGACAGGCCGGTCTTTTCTACTAGCTGACCTATCACAAAATTCACGATAGCGCCGACGATAAGCGTCGCGATAAACAGTACCGCGATAGCAATCCCATTACGAACCAGTTCGTCTTCAAAGCCCGTAAACCAGACAGACAGGTAAGTGTAGTAGTGACTGGCGACAAAGAAAGCACAACCCCACGTCACCAGCGATAACGCTTCACGAACAAAGCCGCGGATTAGGCTAACCAGACAGGAAAAAGCAATCACCGCGATAATGGCGTAATCAATCCAGACCATAGATGTCCCACGATTTTACGCCCTGTCGTCCTGTTCGGGGCGCATTCTAACAGAAAAAGAAAACGTTTGCGTAGGGATTTCCTTCCCACGCGTAAATAAAAATGGCGCTGAAAAAATATTCAACGCCATCACACTTTTTATCTCTTCGGGCACGACCAGAAGAGCTGCCATCGGCCTGATAAGCGCAGGATACCAGGTTTATTCCTTCTGCCGGATGGCGGCGTAAACGCCTTATCCAGCCTACAGAACTTCGGCTATTACCAGATGAACACCGTAGGCTTTAACGCTGCACGCTCAGGCAAAACGCGCCTTAGTTCGGGCTATATCCCATCACCACGCCGCTTAACCCGGAAATCTGCTTGAGCTCGCCAAGCGATCCTTTCATCTTATCTTTCGACGCATCCGGCCCGACGAGAATACGGGTTATTTTACCCTGTACCGGCGTTGAGGGGGAAGTATAAACCCGGAACCCGGCGGAACGAAGCTTGCCGACTATCTCGTTGACTTTATCCGCGTTTTTCAGCGCGCCCAACTGTACGACATAAGCTTTGCCGGTCGGCGCAGGTTTATCGTCGGCGGCCGGTTTCGGCGCGGGCGTCGGCGTGGAAGCGACGACAACCGGCTGTTGCGGTTTAGGCTGCGGCTTCGGTTTTTCAACCGGCTTCGGTTTAGGCGTCTCCACCGGTATCGGATCAAGCTCGACATTGTTAGACGCCATGCGCGACGGGTCCAGAGACGGCGCTGCCGCATCTCCCGCCCGCACCTCTTCAGCCGCCCCTTCCGGCGGCTGTGTCGGCAGCGCCTGCGTTGCGGCAGGCATCATATCCGGCTCATCGCGGTCGCCAGGCTTCGGTACCAGTGGAATCGCAGCAAATTCATCCTGATAATGCTTTTTCTGTCCGTCCAGCAGACCGGGAAGCACAATAACCCCCAGCGCGACTAACACAATCGTGCCGACTAAACGATTCTGAAACTTACTCGCCACCGATTCTCCCCGCGTCTATCACTTCCATAACATGTGCGACGGTGTGGAACGATCCGCACACCAGCACGGTATCTTCTGGCTGCGCCGCGTCGATAGCGGCCTGCCATGCCTGCGCGACGCTATCATAGACATTCCCTTTCCCCAGATGTTCCAGAAGTTGTTCCGCCGTCGCGCCGCGCGGCCCCTCTAACGGAGCACAATACCAGTCGTCAACCACGCTTTTCAACCAGGCTAACGTGCCGGCGATATCTTTATCATGCAGCATACCAATCACCGCAAGCACGCGCCCGCGTTTCGGCAACATTTTCAGACGACCCGTCAGGTATTCCGCCGCGTGGGGATTATGGGCGACATCAAAGATAACGCGCGGCGACTCACTCACGATTTGAAAACGTCCCGGCAAGGTAGCCTGCGCAATACCGTCGCGAATCGCCTGCTCGTCAATGTTCAACCTGCTGGCGCGCAGCGCGGCCAGAGCGGTGGCGGCATTCGGCAGGGGAACCTGCGGCAACGGCAGTCCGGCAAGCGTGCCGTCGCCATCGGTAAACGCCCACTGGGTCGCTGTCACCTCATAACGCCAGTCAACGCCGCGACGCCGCAACAGCGCGCCGGTCTCCTGCGCGACATCCGCGATGGTTGCCGGCATTTCCGGTTCGCCGACAATAGCGGTTTTTTCCGCGCGAAAAATCCCGGCCTTCTCGCGGCCGATACTTTCGCGATCCGGCCCCAGCCAGTCAGTATGGTCAAGCGCGATGCTGGTAATTACCGCTACATCGGCATCCACAATGTTCGTGGCGTCCAGGCGCCCGCCCAACCCGACCTCCAGAATCACCACGTCAAGGTTAGCCTGTTTAAACAGCCACAATGCCGACAACGTGCCATATTCAAAATAGGTCAATGAAATATCGCCGCGCGCCGCTTCTATTTCCGCAAAGGACGCGGTATGCGCGGATTCCGCTAATTCTTTCCCCTGCACGCGCACGCGCTCGGTGTAACGTACCAGATGAGGCGAACTATAGACGCCCACACGGTATCCCGCCGCGATTAACACCGACTCCAGCGTTCGACAGGTCGTACCTTTACCGTTGGTTCCCGCCACGGTAAAAACGAACGGCGCAGGCTTGAGGATGTCCAGACGCGCTGCCACCTGGCTTACGCGCTCAAGGCCTAAATCGATACTCTTGCTGTGCAGGTTTTCCAGATAAGAAAGCCACGAGGCCAGGGGCGACGCAGCTTGAGGTATAGATTTGTTTTTCATTGATTCCGCTGCTTCTTTACGGTGAAAAGCAAAAGGGCAGAGCCTGCGGCCCTGCCCTTTTCAGTTATCAGGCCTCAGACTCCTGATCCGGCGCCGGAGGCACCACCACGCCTTCACGCGGGGCGTCCGGGTTCGGCGCGGGCAGATTCATCAGCTTCGCCAGAATGCTCGCCAGCTTCAGGCGCATTTCCGGGCGGCGGACGATCATATCAATAGCGCCTTTTTCGATCAGGAACTCACTGCGCTGGAATCCCGGCGGCAGTTTTTCGCGAACGGTTTGTTCGATAACGCGCGGGCCGGCGAAGCCAATCAGGGCTTTTGGCTCGGCGATGTTGAGATCGCCCAGCATCGCAAAACTGGCGGAAACGCCGCCCATTGTCGGATCGGTCAATACCGAGATGTAGGGCAGACCACGTTCCTGCATTTTAGCCAGCGCCGCCGAGGTTTTCGCCATCTGCATCAGCGACATCAGCGCTTCTTGCATACGCGCGCCGCCGGAAGCAGAGAAACACACTAACGGACAGTTGTCTTCCAGCGCCTGTTCAACGGCACGAACGAAGCGTGCGCCAACGACAGACCCCATTGAGCCGCCCATGAACGCGAATTCAAACGCGGCGGCGACAACCGGCATACCGTGAAGCGTCCCTTTCATGACCACCAGCGCGTCTTTCTCGCCGGTTTCTTTCTGCGCGGACGCCAGTCTGTCTTTATATTTTTTGGAGTCGCGGAACTTGAGCACGTCTTTTGGCTCCAGCTCGCTACCCAACTCCACAAGGGAACCTTCATCTAACAGGCTATGCAGGCGATTGCGCGCCGACATGCGCATATGATGGTCACACTTAGGACAGACCTCAAGATTACGTTCCAGCTCAGCGCGGTATAAAACCTGACCGCAGCTATCACACTTGGTCCACACCCCTTCAGGAATGCTTGCCTTGCGGGTGGGAGTAATGTTGCTTTTAATTCGTTCAATCCAGCTCATTGGTGACCTTTCTGCCTGAACCTTAGTCAGCTTTATTATAAGGGGCGCATAATGCCATTTTTGCCCCCAACAGACCATGAATGTTGCACATTAAAACATAACAGCCCGAAACTTTGGATAAAAAAGTGGTCGAACCGCTGAGTTACTTTCTATTTTTCGGCACGCGACGCAGCGCGCTTATGCCGGACAATCTCAATGACGCCAGGTAATATCGAAACCACGATAATCCCCACAATCAGCAGCTTAAGGTTATCCTGAATCAACGGTATCGTACCGAAGAAATAACCGGCGTAGGTAAAGAGCAGCACCCACAGCAGCGCGCCGATGACGTTATAAGCGGCAAAATGCCGATAGGACATGTGCCCCATCCCTGCCACAAACGGCGCAAAGGTTCTGACGATCGGCACGAAGCGAGCGAGAATGATAGTTTTACCGCCGTGTTTTTCATAAAACTGGTGGGTTTTATCCAGATAACTGCGGCGGAAAATTTTCGAATTCGGATTACTGAACAGTTTTTCGCCGAACAGTCGACCAATCGTGTAATTTACCGCATCGCCGACAATTGCGGCGATCAGCATTAACGCCACCATGACATGCACATTGAGATCGTTGGTTTCCAGCGAAGCCAGCGCCCCGGCGACAAACAGCAGCGAGTCGCCCGGCAGGAACGGCGTGACGACCAGGCCGGTTTCACAAAACAGAATCAAAAACAAAATAGCGTACACCCAGACGCCGTACTCCGCGACCAGCTCCGCCAGATGCACATCGATGTGCAGAATAAAATCAATAATAAAGTAGATCAGGTCCATATTTGTCTTTGCCTTTCTACCCGACACGTTTCGGGTGTGCGATTCGGATTAGTCCGCAAGAAATAGCGGGCCCATTGGCGGTTTTGGAAGGTCAAACCGGTCAGGGTAATCTACCGCAACCAAATATAGCCCTTCCGCCTTCGCCGTTGCCGCCGCCAGCGTTCTGTCCCTGGCCGCTAACAGCTCTGCGATCCAGCTCTCCGGCTGGTTGTGAGCGCCTACTTCCAGCAGGCTGCCGACAATATTCCTGACCATATGATGAACAAAGGCATTCGCTTTGATATCGACCACCACATAAGGGCCGTGGCGGGTAACGTTGATGTGCATCACATTACGCCACGGCGTGCGCGACTGGCACTGCACCGCACGAAACGAGGTAAAATCATTTTCGCCAAGCAGACACTGCGCCGCGCGATGCATCCGCTCTGCATCCAGCGGCTCATAGTAATGCGTCACGCCTTTTGCTAATACCGCGGGACGCAGTCGATGATTGTAGATGATATAGCGATAACGGCGAGCCGTAGCGCTAAATCGCGCGTGAAAATCATCCGGTACAGTTTTCACCCAGCGCACGGCAATGTCACCAGGCAAATTCGCATTTACCCCCAGCGTCCATGCCGCATCTTTGCGCAATGCGGTCGTTTCGAAATGGACAACCTGCCCGGTGCCGTGAACGCCGGCATCGGTACGCCCGGCGCAGAACACGTTAATAGGTTCATTTGCCACCTGCGAGAGCGCTTTTTCCAGCTTTTCCTGCACGCTGCGCACTTCATTCTGACGCTGCCAGCCATAATACTTGCTGCCGTCGTACTCAATACCCAGCGCAATTTTATAGACCGGCGATGATTGCTGTCCGGACATCAGTACAGATACTCCTGCACCAGCTTCTCCGCAATTTTAACGGCCATCAGCGCGCCGCCGAAACGCACGTTGTCCGCCACTGACCAGAACTGAATTTGTTCCGGCATACCGTAATCATTATGCACACAGCCAATAGAAAGCTGTGGATTGCCGGAAGCGTCGCCCACCTGCGTCGGGTAATCCGTCTCTTCTGACAGTACGATATCTTCACCGCGGGAAAACGCCTCGCGCGCCTCTTCCGCCGCCAGCGGACGGAGCGCTTCAAAGCTCACCATCTGCGCATGGCCATAGAACACCGGCGACTGCACGACACTGGCGGAGATCATCACGCCATCGTCCTGCAAAATTTTACGCACTTCATCGACGATACGACGTTCCTGGCGCACGCTGCCTTCACGATCCGGCAGCAGCGGCAGCATATTGAACGCCAACTGGCGGCCAAAGAAATCATCTTCATCAATCGGTATGCCGTTAAGCAGCTTCGCACTCTGTCCGGCCAGCGCATCGACCGCTTTTTTCCCCTGTGCGGACGCTGATAACATACTGGTGACGGCGATGCGCGACAGTCCCCCCTGATCGATTAACGGCTTGAGCGCCGCGAGCAGTTGACTGGTCAGACTATCGGCGACCGCAATCACGTTACGGTTACGGTAATCCGCCAGTACATACGGGTTAACTTCCGGCACGACCAGCGGCACATCAGGCTCCAGCGCGAACAGACCGCTGGAATCTATCACCAGGCAGCCTGCATTGGTCGCGTCGTCTATCCAGGCAGCCGATGCCTCTGCGCCGGCAACGAAAAACGCCAACTGCGCCTGCGTCCAGTCAAAGTCCGCCGCATCCTGGACAATGACCGACTTGCCACCAAAACGGAGGTGCTCGCCCGCGCTTTCATGACGCGCCAACGCATAAATTTCACCGACCGGGAACTGGCGTTCAGCCAGTGTTTCAAGCAGGGCTTCGCCTACGGCGCCCGTTGCGCCCAGAATGGCAATGTTCCAGCCTTCAGACATGGTGATTTACTCCAGAAATACATAAGCGTCCCTGTCGCATTATTCGACAGGGAGCATTAAGAAGACATTAATGTGCCGGGTGATGAACAGCGTTAAAACCTAGCTTACACAGCAAGGCGGCTGCCGTTTCGTCGTCACACATCACGTATAAAGACGACCATTCACGGCGCTCAAGATAATTTTTACGCAATTTATCAAATTCACCCGGAATTCCAGCGACTTTACGCAGTGGCGCATCGTCGCGGCGCACATCATACACCAAATGCGCCAGTCTTTTCAGCGTCGGTTGATCCAGCGGGCCGTGAAGCGTAATACGACCAAACTCAGGCGCAGGCAGTAATGTCTCCAGCGCGACATGCTGCTCGCGACCGATAAACGCGCTATACGCCTCAAAGACCTGGGTGGTGCCGCGCGCTTTGCCTTCCAGCGTATAGCCGGCAATATGCGACGTGCCGATATCCACGGCTTCCAGTAGCGCGACGTTAAGATCCGGTTCGCCCTCCCACACATCAAGCACCACGCTCAGCGGCTGCTCGGCATTAAGTCGCGCCAACAACGCGGCGTTATCCACCACCGGACCGCGGCAGGCGTTAATGAGAATGGCGCCGGGTTTCAGTCGACGGATCAGCGTCTCATCGGCCAGATGCAGCGTTTTGTACGGTCCGTCTTTATAAAGCGGCGTATGGAAAGTCAGGACATCCGCTTCCTGCACCAGCTCATCCAGCGTACGAAAATCACCCTCGTCCCCGCGTGCGGCGCGTGGCGGATCGCACAGCAACGTGCGGATACCCAACGCTTCAAGCCTGGTCTGTAGCCGGCTTCCGACGTTACCCACGCCGACAATCCCTATAGTGCGATCGCGTAACGAAAAGCCGTCACGTTCGGCCAGCATCAACAGCGCGGAAAACACATACTCCACCACGGCGATAGCATTACAGCCGGGCGCGGCTGAAAAACCGATGCCCGCCTGCTTCAGCCATGCCTCATCCACATGATCGGTGCCTGCCGTAGCAGTACCAACGAAGTTAATCGGCGTGCCGCTCAGCAGCGATTCATTCACTTTCGTGACCGAACGCACCATTAACGCATCGGCATGGTTCAATTCTTCAACGGGGATCGGGCGACCCGGCACTGCCTTTACCTCACCCAGGCGGCTAAATAATTCGCGGGCGTAAGGCATATTTTCATCAACGAGAATTTTCACGACTGTCGTACCTGTTTGAGAACGAGAGTTAACCGAACAAGTGTGCCATAATCTGGCCGCCAGGCATATATTGCTCAGATTTATGGTTAAAGGATAATTAATTATGCATCCCATCTCCGGTGCCCCTGCACAGCCTCCAGGCGAAGGGCGTAATCCTCTTTCCGCTGCGAGCGAGCAGCCGCTTTCCATGCAACAGCGTACGGTACTGGAAAGGCTGATCACGCGCCTGATTTCACTGACCCAGCAGCAAAGCGCGGAAGTATGGGCCGGAATGAAACACGATCTGGGGATAAAAAATGACGCGCCGCTACTGTCGCGCCACTTCCCCGCCGCTGAACAGAATCTTACCCAGCGTCTGGGCGTAGCGCAGCAAAATCACGCCAATCGTCAGGTACTTTCACAGCTAACAGAGCTGCTTGGCGTCGGGAATAATCGTCAGGCCGTCAGCGATTTTATCCGTCAGCAATACGGTCAAACCGCGCTTAGCCAGCTTACGCCCGATCAACTCAAAAACGTACTGACGCTCCTGCAACAGGGGCAGCTTTCCATTCCGCAGCCGCAGCAACGTCCGGCAACGGATCGGCCATTATTGCCTGCTGAACATAATACGTTGAATCAGTTGGTGACGAAGCTGGCGGCCGCGACCGGCGAGTCAAACAAACTTATCTGGCAATCAATGCTGGAACTCTCCGGCGTGAAAAGCGGCGAGCTCATTCCGGCAAAGCAGTTTACCCATCTGGCGACATGGCTACAGGCGCGGCAGACGCTGTCACTACAACACGCGCCTACGCTACATACGCTGCAGGCTGCGTTAAAACAACCGCTTGAGCCAGACGAGCTCACAGCGATCAAAGAGTATGCCCAACACACTTATCAAATTCAGCCGCAAACGGTGCTGACCACCGCCCAGGTGCAGGACTTACTTAACCATATTTTCCTGCGTCGCGTAGAGCGGGAGGCGAATGAGCTGGAACCGCTCTCTATTCAACCCATCTACCGCCCGTTCGCGCCGATGATTGAAACCGTGAAAAATCTGTCTGCGCGACCAGGCCTGTTGTTTATCGCGCTAATAATTGTACTGGCGCTTTTCTGGCTGGTTTCTTAACCACGCCGGAACGATAATATCGTCACCAGGATGCCAACCACCGCGGAGATCGCTCCCGCGAGGAATACGGAAGGATAGCCGCATGACGTGGCCAGCATGCCCGCCAGCGGGCCGGTAACGCCGTAGGAGATATCCTGAAACGCGGCGTAGCCGCCGAGCGCCGTACCGCGTACCTGTGCAGGTACGCGTTTCACAACCTCCACGCCCAGCGCCGGGAAAATCAGTGAACACCCTGCCCCGGTGAGCGCCGCGCCTACCAGCGCTATCCAGGCCGTCGGCGCCAGCCACAAGAGCAGCAGTCCTGCCGTCTCAACCAGCAATGAGACAACGGCGACCTTCACGCCGCCAAAGCGGTCCGGCATCCAACCGAACAACATGCGCATCAGTACAAACGCACCGCCAAACGCGGTCAGGGTGAATCCCGCCATCGTCCAGCCATTGCTGACAAAATAAAGTGAAATAAACGTACCGATGACGGCAAAGCCCACGCCCTGCAATGCCAGGCCCAGGCCCGGTTTCCAGATAAGCCCGACCACGCTCCACAGTGAAGGTCGCTCCCCCGTATACGCAGGCACTTTACGCACGGTGCCGTTGAATGCCCAGGCCAGCAGCGGTAAAACCATCGTCGTTCCCGCCAGCGCCGCGAAGCCAAAGTGGCTATGGATCAGCAAGCCCAACGGCGCACCGGCCGCCAGCGCGCCGTAAATCGCCATTCCGTTCCACGACATCACCTTACCGGAACGCGTTGGGCCAACCAGCCCCAGTCCCCAGGTCAGGGTTCCGGTCAGCAGCTGGCTTTCGCCGAAACCGAGAATTAAGCGCCCGACAATAAGCAGCGCGAATTTTACCGGCGCGGAAACCGGCAACAGCGCGGCCAGGAGCCAGGCGGCGCCCGCCAGCCCGCAGGCAAACATCCCCTGTAACGCCGATCGTTTAGCGCCATATTGATCCGCCAGCCGTCCGGCATAGCCGCGCGTCAGTACCGTCGCAAAAAACTGAATGCCCACGGCGATCCCAACCATCGTATTGCTATAGCCCAGTTCGTGATGGACAAAAAGCGGGATGACGGGTAACGGCAGGCCGACCGTCATATAGGTCAGGAAAACCGCAAAGGCGATGCGGAACAGCGAAAAATTCGCAGACGGGGTCGTTGTTTTTTGGCTAACTGCTGTCATGCATTACTCCAGAATGCAGAGTAAGGCGGGGAAAGGCCACGCCCCCCTCTACCTGAACGTCAGGATTAAGGTGCGTTGGATAACGTTAAACGCTTACGCATTATCGGAAGGATAATGTAGAGAGTGAAGTCTGCCTGTGAGACGCGAAACTTGTCAACCTTGAAATTGCAGCCAGGGTATCAACGCGGCGGCGTGTCATCAAACAGAAAGGGAAAGACCGCTTTCATCCCTCTCACCTTAAACCGTCCGGTCACCTGCTTGCGCTGTTCTGGCGTCAGTAACCTGAACATCATCTCCCAGATATCTTCAGGCTCCGCTTCCTGTAAGGAAATGGGTTCTGGCGTCGGTTCCTCTCCGCTGTCGTCCAGATAACGATGAACATAAAGAGGGAAAACAGATATATGAAACTCCTCGGCCTTTGATTTAACACGCTTACGCCTGACACCCTCTTTCCCTTCGCTGTACTTATACAAACGTTCGCGAACCGCAGGCTCGCTTCCCGGAAACCCCGGTAAGCCAAGACATTCCTTAACCGTGAACCATTCCTTTGCCATCGGTTTCTTTCCTTTCCTCTGATGAAATAAAAATATTTCTTCTTTTGCGCGAAATTTTGCTTTCTTTCTGGCACTATTCTTAGAGTGAAAAAGAAAGTAACTTTCTTTTTCTCACGCTAATTTTCACTTTAAAAATATCGGTGCCGATAACACATCTTCTTAGGATTACAGAATGGAACCAAAAAGCCAAGACTGGCATCGTGCAGATATTAAAAGTGCACTGGAAAAAAGAGGTATTACGCTCAGAGATCTTTCTCGTCAGGCCGGTTTATCACCTGATTCACTGCGCAATGTCTTTACCCGCTCCTGGCCGAGAGCCGAACGGATTATTGCGGACGCGCTTGGCATCACGCCGCAGGAGATCTGGCCGTCGCGCTATGGCGATATGCAAATAAAAAATGATGCCAATACCGCAGAATAATAATTAATGTTGAATAAATTGGCCCTAACTTATCAATCTCAACAATTAATAAATATTTAAACTTATTCTATTGAAAATAGTAATAGCACTATTTGTCATGCTTCCCGAATTAAATACTGTTAAAGCATTACGTCATTGCTATTATGTATTTTATTAACAGGAATCATTATGAGTTGGGATAAAAGAATGGCGGTTAATTATGCCAAAACGCATGCAGGTTCTCATTCTCAAGGCCGGTGTGCGGAATTTACCCGAAAGGCAATTCAGGCGGGCGGTATCACGCTGGGGCATACATATCATGCGAAAGATTATGGCCCAATGTTAAGAAGCGCCGGATTCACCGCTATTGGTACCTATGAAATGCCGCGCGAGGGTGACGTCATCATTATTCAACCTTACGCTGGCGGAAACCCGAGTGGTCACATGGCGATATATGATGGCACAGAGTGGTATTCAGATTTTAAACAACGCGATATGTGGGCCGGCCCGGGCTACCGGGCAGCCAGGCCCTCATATACCATCTACAGGAAGAATTAATGAAAACGTTCTCCCTTGTCGCGCTTATCCTGTTGCTTTGTAGTTGCTCTGCGCCTCATCACGACAGTACGCAGGCCGTGAAGCAGTTCTATACCTCATGGATGACGACGTTCACGAACGATGTGAATCCCCCTGACGACACCACCGCCTTAATGCAACGTTACGTCGCTAAAGAGGTTATTCATCGCCTGGCGCTAATACAGTCCCTTTATGAACAGGAGATTGTGGGGGCTGATTATTTTATGTATGCGCAGGACTATGCGCCAGAGTGGATTCCACAGTTACGGGTTGGGAAGGCACACCCTTTCCTCGGCGGAGAAAAAGTGGATGTTCTGTTGGCTACAGAGTCAACGCCCATCCACCTGGAAGTTTATACCCGTTGGGAAGAGGGACGCTGGAAAATTTACCGCGTTCGGGATGCTGATAAAGGTTATGAACAGCCGATTTATGACGCAGGCGCCATCACCCAGGCTGAGGCCTGGTCAGCGAAAGTCGCGCCGGAATATAAGAGGCATTAAAAAAGGGAACCGCCATCGGTCTCTTGTTCGTACCGGAGAGGTTAAAGCGCCTATTGCATCAGGCGCTTATTCCGTCGCTGAAAACAGTAAGCCGAAAATAACCCAGGCATTATTTAAAATATGAAGTATTATCGGTATCATTAGCCCACGGCTTCTCATTCGAACAACGCATAATATCGATGAAAAAACAAACAGATAAACAAAAGTCACCGCAAAGAGATATTGTGTATGCATAAATGCAAAAGCGAGTGAGGTAATAATAATACCGGAAACTCTTGAGTACCGACCCCAACCGATACTGCTGTTTAATAAAAACCCTCTGAATATAATTTCCTCCGCCACAGGAGCCAGAAAGCACATCGCCAGCGTGTTAAGAAATTTATGAAGAAAAAATTGCCTTGATAACTCGGCCATCCAGGGTTCCGGGCCACTAAAAGCATTGTAGAGAACGGTAAGGCACACCAGGGCCAACGCCGGAAAAAAACATTCCACAAATGATAAGCGGCCCAATGATAAAAACGGATAATACTTTGAATAAATACTCCAGGCGGCAATCGCATAGACAAAAACAATACTATATATAAAAGGCGCAGCCAGACCTGCCAAATAAAGCCAGGCATAGGAAGGCGAAAATGAGGCAAAAACAAAAATGCCAAGCAAACCAAATAAAACAGCCACACAACTCAAACTATGCCTAATTTTATCTAATGTATTAGTTGGCATTTATAGAATATCCATATAATTTGTTGTTCCCTGAATGAAAAAACAGGTCGCATTAGCGACCTGTTTCATTATTGATACTACAACGTAATAGTCAGGCTTACAACTTACGCATCACCAGCGTGGCGTTGGTGCCGCCAAAACCGAAGCTGTTAGACATTACAGTAGTCAGTTCACGCTCGGTCGTTTCGGTCACGATGTTCAGGCCCGCGGCCTGCTCATCCAGCTCTTCGATGTTGATACTCGGCGCGATAAAACCGTGCTCCAGCATCAGCAGAGAGTAGATAGCTTCCTGCACGCCTGCGGCACCCAGCGAGTGGCCGGTCATCGCTTTGGTCGCGGAGATAGCCGGGCTGTTATCGCCAAACACTTCACGGATTGCACCGAGTTCTTTCACGTCGCCTACCGGAGTAGAGGTACCGTGAGAGTTCAGGTAGTCGATCGGCGTGTCTACGCCGTGCATCGCCATCTGCATGCAACGTACTGCGCCTTCACCAGACGGAGCAACCATGTCTGCGCCATCGGATGTTGCGCCGTAACCGACGATTTCCGCATAGATATGCGCGCCGCGCGCCAGAGCGTGTTCCAGCTCTTCGACAACAACCATACCGCCACCGCCTGCGATGACAAACCCATCACGGTGCGCATCATAGGTACGGGACGCTTTTTCAGGCGTATCGTTATATTTGGTGGACAATGCCCCCATCGCGTCGAACTCACAGGCCATTTCCCAGCACAGCTCTTCGCCGCCGCCAGCAAAAACGATGTCCTGTTTGCCCAGTTGGATCTGTTCAACCGCATTGCCGATACAGTGTGCGGAGGTCGCGCAAGCGGAGCTAATGGAGTAGTTCACACCATAAATTTTAAACGGCGTAGCGAGGCAGGCGGAAACGCCGGATGCCATTGCTTTCGTCACCACATACGGGCCCACGGCTTTCAGACCACGCGGGCTACGCATGGCGTCTGCGCCAAAGACCTGGAATTTCGGGGAGCCGCCGCCGGAACCTGCAATCAGGCCGACACGCGGGTTATTCTGATAGACTTCCGGCGCCAGACCGGCGTCGGCCACTGCCTGCTCCATAGACAGATAAGCATAGATGGAGGCGTCGCTCATAAAGCGCACGACTTTGCGGTCAATGAGGCCAGTGGTATCCAGTTTTACGTTGCCCCATACCTGGCTACGCATGCCGGCGTCCTTCAGCTCCTGAGAGAAAGTGATCCCTGAACGTCCTTCACGCAGAGATGCCAGGACTTCCTGCTGGTTATTACCGATGCTGGAAACGATGCCCAGGCCAGTAATCACTGCACGTTTCATTCAATACCTCTGTAATTCGCACTATTTTTAAGTTTCGATTGGCACAATAGCGTACACTTGTACGCCGAACAAGTCCGATCAGCCATTTAGTACGGAAATTTGCGCCTTCAGGCACACATCGTTAAGATCGCGATACCGCCCGTCAGACGAGTAACTTACGTGAAACAATACGCCATACAACCCGCCACACTCGAATTTAACGCTGAGGGTACACCTGTTTCCCGAGATTTTGATGATGTCTATTTTTCTAATGACAATGGACTCGAAGAGACACGCTACGTTTTTCTTGGCGGCAATCGTCTTGCGGAGCGATTTCCCGTACATTCACATCCATTATTTATAGTCGCGGAAAGCGGTTTTGGCACCGGACTCAACTTCCTGACGCTGTGGCAGGCGTTTGACAGCTTTCGTTCTGCGCACCCACAAGCGACGCTGAAAAGGCTACATTTCATCAGTTTTGAGAAATTCCCGTTAACGCGCGGCGATCTGGCGCTGGCGCACCAACACTGGCCGGAGCTCGCGCCCTGGGCAGAGCAGCTGCAGGCGCAATGGCCGCTGCCGCTCCCGGGATGCCACCGCCTATTGCTGGATCGGGGCCGGGTGACGCTGGATTTGTGGTTTGGCGATATTAATGAACTGACCGACCAACTGGACGCCACGCTGAATCAAACAGTCGACGCCTGGTTCCTCGACGGTTTTGCCCCGGCGAAAAATCCGGATATGTGGACGCCAAACCTGTTTAACGCGATGGCGCGGCTGGCGCGGCCCGGTGCAACGCTGGCGACGTTTACCTCGGCGGGTTTCGTTCGTCGGGGATTACAGGAAGCCGGTTTTACCATGCAAAAACGCAAAGGCTTCGGACGTAAACGCGAGATGCTTTGCGGAGTGATGGAACAACACCTCATGCCGACCCTTTCCGCGCCCTGGTTTTACCGCAGCGGAAGCGAAAAACGTGAAACGGCAATCATTGGCGGCGGCATCGCCAGCGCGCTGTTATCACTGGCGTTACTGCGTCGCGGCTGGCAGGTGACGCTCTATTGCGCGGACGACCAGCCCGCCCAGGGCGCCTCCGGTAATCGACAGGGCGCGCTTTATCCGCTCCTTAGCAAACATGACGCCGCCATTAATCGCTTTTTCCCGACCGCATTCACCTTTGCCCGTCGCCTGTATGATGCCCTGCCCGTCTCTTTTGATCATGACTGGTGCGGCGTGACGCAGCTCGGATGGGATGAGAAAAGCCAGCAGAAAATTGCCCAGATGCTGTCCCTGGCGCTGCCCGCCGGACTGGCCTCGGCGCTCGATGCCGAAGAGGCGGAACAGGCGGTTGGCGTGACGACACGCTGCGGAGGAATTACCTATCCGGCAGGCGGCTGGCTGTGCCCGGAACAATTAACTCGCGCAGTCATCGCACTGGCGACCGAACAGGGTTTACAAACGCGCTTTCGCCATACGCTCACGTCGCTCGTTGCGCAGGAGTCGCGCTGGCAACTGCGCTTTACGTCAGGTGAAACCGCCAGCCATGAGACCGTCGTCCTGGCGAACGGCCATCAGATTAACCGTTTTGATCAGACCCGGCCGCTACCGGTGTATGCCGTCGGGGGGCAGGTCAGTCATATTCCCACCACCCCCGCCCTCTCGGCGTTGCGTCAGGTGTTATGCTACGACGGCTATCTGACGCCGCAAAATCCGCATAATCAGCAGCACTGTATTGGCGCCAGCTATCACCGGGGCGATGAAAGCACCGTCTGGCGCGAAGAAGATCAGCGTCAGAACCGACAGCGTCTGCTTGACTGTTTTCCGGATGCGAAATGGGCCACAGAGGTTGACGTTAGCGGCAACAGCGCCCGTTGCGGCGTGCGTTGCGCCACCCGCGACCATCTGCCGATGGTGGGCAATGTCCCGGATTACCACGCCACGCTGACGCATTATGCCGATTTAGCCGATAATAAAACGTCGGCGGCGCCTGCGCCTGTGTATCCGGGTTTATTTATGCTCGGCGCGCTGGGATCGCGTGGTTTGTGCTCAGCGCCATTATGCGCAGAAATTCTGGCGGCGCAGATGAGTAACGAGCCGATTCCACTGGATGCCGGTACGCTGGCGGCGTTAAATCCGAATCGGTTATGGGTGAGAAAGTTATTGAAGGGAAAAGCGGTGAAGTAATGGGCCAGTCAATAGCGGAAGGCGGCAAGCGTCGCCTTCCGGCCCTCGGCGTTATTGTTTTGCCTTGTCGAACAAATTGTCCCACATCGCTTTGACTAACGCCTGATCGCGTGGCGACAGTTCGCCAGCGCCGATCGCTTTTTCCAGACTTTGGCTAACGTTGGCATAGACCGCCTCAACGGAGTGGTCATCACCGCTCTCCAGCTCGGCAATGGCTAACGTCAGGTGGCCACGCAGGTATCCACTGGCAAAAAGCTCATCGTCGCTGGCGTGCTCTACCATATCGTCAATTAATGCCAGAATGCGTGATTCAAACTCCGCGATCATCTTCTTTCCTCATTGTAAACGTGGCGCTGGCTTTAATTAAGCGCTTCCGGCCACGGGAACTGTTCCGCCTTAAGTTCGGGCGTGTGATAGTAATTCTGTAGCGCTTTGATGAAGCGGGCCGGACGTTCAGGAATGCCCTGCTCCAGATACGCCATTACCTGCGCATGAACCCGGCGCTGAAACGCCACGCGATCCGGCTCAATATCGCCTTCCAGATTGTCGCAACTGACGTTAAAGGGATACCCCGCCGCCACGCAAAACAACCAGTCGAAAGCCTGTGGCTTCACCTCAACGTCTTCGAATTGACTTTGGGTCTGCGCGTCGCGTCCGTCCGGGCAGTACCAGTAACCAAAGTCAACCAGTTCGCGGCGCGCCTTACCGGCGATACACCAGTGAGAAATCTCATGCAGCGCGCTGGCGTAAAACCCATGCGCAAAGACGATGCGGTGGTACGGTACCTGCGCGTCAGCAGGAAGATAGATCGGTTCGTCGTCGCCTTTAATCAGACGGGTATTAAATTCTTCGGCAAAGCAGCCGTTAAAAATCTCAATTAACTGTTCGTAATGGTGCGTACTGTTCATTAATTCATCCCCAACCAGTGGAGGATCTCCTGTCCGTGGCTATCATAAAGTAACCTGGCGCTCATCACCGCCGAGACAATAACGATCATCGGTCTGATAAGTTTTTGGCCTTTGCTCAACACCAGACGCGACCCCATTCGCGCCCCTAAAAACTGACCAACCAGCATCACGAAGCCCGTCGCCCAGATCACTTTGCCGCCGATGATAAATAACAGCAGGCCGCCAACGTTGGAGGTAGCGTTAAGCACTTTGGCATGTGCCGTGGATTTCGCCAGGTTATAGCCACATAAGGTGACAAACGCCAGAGCGTAAAACGACCCGGCGGCAGGCCCGAAAAAACCGTCGTAAAACCCGACGCATCCCCCGGCTATCAGCGCGAACGGTAATCCATACAGGCGGCGCTGGCGATCTTCCTCGCCCAGCTTCGGCATCAATAAAAAATAGAGGCCGATGAAAATCACCAGGATAGGCAAGATCTGGCGCAAAATATCCGCCTGCACGTGCTGCACCAGCAGCGCACCGCTCATCGAGCCAATGAACGTCATCAGAATATTGAGCTTTTGCTCCGCCAGGTTTACCACTTTACGGCGAATAAAATAGAGCGAAGATGAGAGGGAGCCGCCACACGCCTGTAATTTATTGGTCGCCAGCGCATTTGCCGGCGACATCCCGGCGGCCATCAGCGCAGGGATAGTGAGCAGCCCTCCGCCCCCGGCGATAGAATCAATAAATCCTGCCAGTACGGCGACAAAAAACAGTACCACCAGCAGCAGCGGGGAGACCATAAACAGATCATAAAAATTGTCCATCAGAGTACATGCTCATCCAGTAGCGCCTGGCAGGAAGGCGGCAACGGCGGCGGTGTCTTCTTCTCAGGCTTTGTGGTGCCAGGTTTTGGCGGTTCGAACCAGCTTTGCAGTTCAGCGCCGCATCCATCGCCCGGCGGGGGTAAAGGTTGATCTTCGCACTCCAGGCTGTCGGCAGGGCAGCGTAAACGCACGTGCATATGCGCGCGATGCTGGAACCAGGGGCGTACTTTACGTAGCCAGTCACGATCGCTTCCGGCATCGAGGCAAAGCTGTTGTTTAATGGCCGGATTGACGAAAATACGGGTGACGTCATTGTCTTGTGCCGCCAGTTTGATCAGACTGGCGATATCCGACGACCAGCGCGACGGCACGACATGTTTACCGTCGCGGGACACCAGATCTAACGCCTGCGGGCGCAATAGCTGCGCCTGGCTCCAGCGCGTTTTCGGCAACTGCAAGAAAATATCCACATCAAGCCCGGTCTGATGACTGGCGTGTCCGCCATTAAAGCGGCCTCCGGCAGGCATCCCCATGTCGCCTATCAGGACGGTTCCGAGCCCCCGTTGCTGCGCCTGATGACTCAACCGCTGGATAAACATGACCAGATCCGGGTGGCCGAAATAACGGCGCTGATCGGTGCGCATCACCTGATAATTATCGGACTGTACCGGCAACGTGTCGGCGCCAATGATGCATCCGTTGGCAAAGCTACCGATAGACTGGGCTGCGCCGGGGACAGGATGAGTTATTTTCTGCCACGGCGTCGCCGCCAGGCTGGCGCTACTGACAAACCATGCCAGCAGCGCAATCGCGGTTTTTTTCATTTCTTACCAGCGTGGAATCTCTGTCTTTACATCCGCATTCTGTGCCCGATGGCGCAGCAGGTGATCCATCAGCACGATCGCCAGCATGGCTTCTGCGATCGGCACTGCGCGAATCCCCACACACGGATCGTGGCGCCCTTTGGTGATCATCTCGACTTCTTCACCCATCCGGTTGATCGTACGTCCCGGCACGGTAATGCTGGAGGTAGGTTTCAGCGCCATATGCGCCACAATGTGTTGCCCGCTACTGATGCCACCGAGGATGCCGCCAGCGTGGTTGCTCTGAAAACCCTGCGCCGTGATTTCATCGCGATTCTGGCTGCCGCGCAGCGCCACCACGTTAAATCCTTCGCCGATCTCCACGCCTTTCACCGCATTGATGCTCATCAGCGCATGGGCGATGTCCGCATCCAGTCGGTCAAACACCGGTTCGCCAAGCCCTGCCGGCACGCCGCTCGCCATCACCGTCACTTTCGCGCCGATGGAGTCGCCCTCTTTTTTCAGCGCGCGCATCAGTTCGTCCAGCGCGTCAAGTTTGTCCGCATCGGGACAAAAGAACGGATTAAGCTCAACCTGACGCCAGTCTTTAATCTCCAGCGGAATGTCGCCCATCTGGGTCAGGCAGCCGCGGATTTCGATGCCGAACTTTTCCGCCAGGTATTTCTTGGCAATCGCCCCTGCCGCTACGCGCATCGCTGTTTCACGCGCGGAAGAACGTCCACCGCCACGGTAATCGCGCAGGCCGTATTTCTGCTCATAGGTGTAATCCGCGTGTCCCGGACGAAAAACATCTTTAATCGCGCTGTAGTCCTGCGAGCGCTGATCTGTGTTTTCAATCAGCAGGCCAATGCTGGTGCCGGTCGTCACGCCATCAAACACGCCGGAGAGAATTTTTACCTGATCCGGTTCGCGGCGCTGAGTAGTATAGCGCGAGGTGCCTGGGCGGCGTCTGTCGAGATCGTGCTGCAGATCGGCCTCCGTCAACGGGATGCCGGGCGGCACGCCATCGACGATACACCCAAGCGCCAGCCCGTGTGATTCGCCGAAAGTGGTTACGCGAAAGAGTTGTCCAATTGTGTTTCCTGCCATCACGGCTCCGTTATCGTTGTTGTCGTTTGCGTGTTTTAATCTTTATAAATATTGAAATGTTCACGGGCCGCGAGCAACTGCGCTTTGGTCAACATAAAGACGCCATCGCCGCCGTTGTCAAACTCCAGCCAGGTGAACGGCACATCCGGATACTGCTCCATCAGATGTACCATGCTGTTTCCGACTTCACAAATCAGAACGCCATCATCGGACAGATAATCCGGCGCATTCCCCAGGATACGGCGGGTCAATTTTAGGCCGTCAGTGCCGGACGCCAGCCCCAGCTCAGGTTCGTGGCGATATTCGTTCGGCAGATCGGACATATCTTCCGCATCGACATAAGGCGGGTTAGTGACAATCAGATCGTACTGAACTTTCGGCAGATCGCGGAACAGATCGGAACGGATTGGCGTCACGTGATGGATAAGACCGTGTTCTTCAATGTTATGCTCGGCGACAGCCAGCGCATCCGGCGAAATATCGACCGCATCAACCTCTGCGTCCGGGAAAGCATAAGCACAGGCGATGGCGATGCAGCCGCTACCGGTACACATATCCAGAATATATTTCGGCTGTTGGCTAATAAGGCCGGCGAAGTGGTTATTAATCAGCTCGCCAATGGGCGAACGCGGCACCAGCACGCGCTCATCGACATAAAATTCGTGGCCGCAGAACCAGGCTTTATTGGTCAGGTAGGCGACCGGGATACGTTCGTTAATGCGACGAATCACTCGCTCGACAATGCGGTGTTTTTCGCTGGACGTCAGCCGCGCGGTTCGCATATCTTCCGGAATATCCAGCGGCAGATAAAGAGACGGCAACACCAGTTGTACCGCTTCATCCCACGGGTTATCGGTACCGTGTCCATACCAGATATTCGCCGCGCTAAAGCGGCTTACCGCCCAGCGCAACATGTCCTGAATGGTATGCAGTTCACTTACTGCTTCATCGACGAAAATTTTATCCACGTATTCCTCCAGGGCATGCTCGCATTAAATTCGGCGGCTAGTTTGCCACGAAGACAGGGATAAATCAGCATTGACGCGGCGGGAGAATACGAAAAATCCGTTTTGACCGTTCGGATATCCTCCGGGTCGGGTAAACTAAGGCAAAAGATCAGACGAGACCCACGAATGAAAAAGAAAACATCGCTCAGCGAGGAGGACCAGGCGCTGTTCCGTCAGCTGATGGTCGGCACCCGAAAGATTAAACAGGATACTATCGTCCATCGGCCACTGCGCAAGAAAATCACGGAAGTCCCTACCCGAAGGTTAATTCAGGAACAGGCGGACGCCAGCCACTATTTTTCTGATGAGTTCCAGCCGCTGCTCAATACGGAAGGGCCGGTAAAGTATGTCCGTGAAGATGTCAGCCATTTCGAGCTAAAAAAAATGCGCCGCGGCGACTATTCGCCAGAACTGTTTCTGGATTTACACGGCTTAACGCAGCTTCAGGCCAAGCAGGAATTGGGAGCGCTAATTGCCGCCTGCCGTCGGGAACATATTTTTTGCGCCTGCGTCATGCATGGACACGGTAAACATATTCTGAAACAGCAAACGCCGTTATGGCTGGCGCAGCATCCGCATGTGATGGCCTTTCATCAGGCACCAAAAGAGTACGGCGGCGACGCCGCGCTGCTGGTGTTGATTGAAGTGGAAGAGTGGCAACCGCCCGAATTACCCTGATGCGGAATTGCCGGATGGCGGCGCAAGCGGCTTATCCAGCCTACGAACAGCCAGCGCTGTCGTAGGCCTGATAAGCGAAGCGCCATCAGGCAGCAAAGATTAAATCGCTTTCGCCATTTTCAGATTGCAGGGACTCATTTGCCAGTTGAATGTCCCCTTGCCGCTTACATCAAGCGTAACGTTGGCAATTGCGGACGTCGTGAACATCGGCGGCGTTTCGCCCGGACAAAGCTCAGATACCAGGTATCCGACCAGAGGTAAGTGAGAGATCACCAGCACCGATCCGATCTCTTCATTGGCCAGCGCCTGGAGGTAGGCGCTGACCAGACCGACATCGCCACAGGGCGTTAGCTCCGGCAGGACATCCACCTGAGCCGGCAGATTCATACAATCGCCGACCACATCTAACGTCTGTTCGGCCCGAAGAAACGGACTCACCAGAACACGTTCGATATCCACTTTTTGACCTTTCAGCCAGTTCGCCATCAGGCGAGACTCGTCACACCCACAAGGGGTCAAGGGACGAACCGAATCACTGGCGGCATCGAGGGCTGCGTCGCCGTGACGCATGATAAAAACTTGCATATTGCACCGCTTTTGTTAACCAGTTTCACCAACACGCTTACCACATGCCCCTATTGGCTGCGGCAAAAATGCGGTGGCCGGCATTGTGCCTTATCCATTCACCGAATGAAACGCTGTTTTTTACCTCAATGGCGTAAGTATAGTCAATCCTTGATTATTATTTCGCCATTAAGGAGGCATTCAGTGCGGATTCATATTCTCTTTGACCTCAATTTCCCTGGTCAGTTTCCCCATTCGTCCAGAAATGCTCCCTGCGCTCCGCCATGCGCACTAATTGTTCACAAGGCGCGTAACGAGGACCGTAAAGTGCGGCCAGGCGCTGTAATGTCGCCACCATTTCACCCGGCCCGAGAGCATCCATATAGCGGAACGGGCCACCGAGGAACGGCGGAAAACCGATACCAAACACGGCGCCAATATCGCCATCGCGCGCGCTGCGAATCACTTTTTCGTCGAAACAGCGCGCCGCTTCGTTAAGCATTAACATGACACAGCGCTCTGCCACCTGCTGCGCAGATAGTCGACTCTGCCCTTGCACGCCAATAAGCTTATAAATAGCAGGGTCAACCTGTTTTTTGCTTTTACGCCCTTTTTCGCCATAAAGATAGAAACCGCGGCCATTTTTTCTACCTTTGCGATCGTCATTCAAAATTGAAGCGACAACATTTGCAGGCGCGCTAAAACGTTCTCCATACGCCGCCTCAAGCACAGGAATAATTTTAGTGCCCGTGTCGATTCCTACCTCATCCAAAAGTTGGATTGGCCCCACCGGAAAACCAAATTTTACCAGGGCGGCGTCAATATGTTCGACACGTTCGCCTTCAGTCAGCATCCGAATCGCCTCATTGATATATGGCGCAAGAATTCGGTTAACATAAAACCCGGCTTTATCGCTGACGACTATCGGGGTTTTACCCTGTTTTTTCGCCAGCTTAACGGTCGTGGCGATGGTCTGCGCGGAAGTAGACGCGTGAGGAATGACCTCAACCAGCGGCATTTTCTCGACCGGGCTAAAAAAGTGCAATCCAATCACCTGTTCCGGTCTGGCCGCATTCGCCGCAATATCGCCAATCGGCAGGGAAGAAGTATTGGAGGCAAAAATGGTGTGAGCAGCGCAATTTTGTTCCACTTCCGCCACCATCTGTTGTTTTAACGGCAGATCTTCAAACACCGCTTCAATGACCAGATCACGATGACTGAAACCACGATAATCTGTCGAACCTGATATCAACGCCAATTGTTTATCGCGTTCGCTGGCTTTGATATGGCGGCGGCGTACTTTTGTTTCAAGCAGATCCCAGCTGTACTTCAGAGCATGATTGATCCCCTGAGTATTTATATCCTTAATTCGTACTGGCAATCCGCCTTTACAGGCCGTAACCCAGGCGATACCGCCACCCATTAACCCGCCGCCTAAGATGCCCACGCTGTTCAGCGGGCCGGGCGGCGCATCGCTACCGGGATCTTTTTTCACCTCGGTACTGGCAAAGAAAATAGCGCGCAGCGCCTGCGATTGAGGCGTCATCGCCAGCTCGCCGAAAGCGCGCGCTTCCGCGTCATAGCCGCTACTGCTGCCCTGCGCCAGTCCCGTTTCAATCACATCAATGATCCGCTCCGTCGCCGGATAATTACCCTGCGTTTTTTGCGCCGTCTTTTTACGCACCAGGCGAAATAACAGCGCGCGCCCCAGCGGCCCCGCCAGGATACGTTCCCGGACCGGTAATGTCCGTTGCGCCAGGCGTTCTTTTTTAGCCAGCTCGACAGCCGCTTCCAGTAAAATAGTTTGCGGCACCACATCATCAACCAGCCCGGCTTTAAGCGCC
Organism: Salmonella sp. SAL04157; assembly: GCF_046551635.1. Taxonomy (NCBI): domain Bacteria; kingdom Pseudomonadati; phylum Pseudomonadota; class Gammaproteobacteria; order Enterobacterales; family Enterobacteriaceae; genus Salmonella; species Salmonella sp. SAL04157. The sequence continues at coordinate 32,310 of NZ_JBGDVS010000008.1, read as the reverse complement.
TGTCTGGCGCGAAGCTGTTTACCTGTCAGGATCATATCCAGCGCGGTACTGACCCCCACCAGCCGCGGAAGACGCTGCGTTCCGCCCGATCCCGGTAAAAGCCCTAACTGTACCTCCGGCAGTCCGAGAATAGTTTTAACGTCATCGGTACAGATACGTCGATGGCAGGCCAGCGCCATTTCAAGGCCGCCCCCCAGACAGGCGCCATGAATGGCGGCGATAACCGGAACAGGCAACGCCTGGATCTCCGCCATCAGTTGTTGCCCCTGACGCGCCAGCGTTTCCGCTTCCTGCGCATTTTGGCAGTGACCTATCATGTTGATATCAGCGCCAGCAATAAAGTTATCTGCTTTGGCTGAGATAAAAACAACGCCCTGCAACGCTTTATTTTCCCGGATCTGCTTCAGGATGGCGCGTACCTGCGCGGCAAACTCCGCTTTCAGGGTGTTCACCTTTTCTCCAGGGACATCAATAGCGACAACCGCGACATTATCCAGACGCACGTTAAGCATAAAAGCTGATGTGGTAGTCATTATTCCGCCTCCAGAACCATCGCCGCGCCAAGACCGCCAGCCGCGCAGGCTGTGACCAGGCCAAAACCTCCGCCCCGACGCCGTAATTCATGCAACGTTTGGGTTATCATCCGCGCGCCCGTTGCGGCAAAAGGATGCCCGTAGGCGATTGAGCCGCCAAGCACGTTGAATTTAGCGTCATCCACCTCCCCTGTCGCCTGCGCACGACCAAGCACCTCACGGGCAAATCGTTCGCTGCCCAGCAGTTGTAAGTTCGCCAGAGTCTGGGCGGCAAACGCTTCATGCATGTCAAAAAGCGTCAGATCGGCCATCGTCAACCCGGCCCGCTCCAGCGCCAGCGGCGTTGACCAGGCCGGCCCCAATAGCATGTCCTGCCAGACATCAATAGCGGTAAAGGCGTAGCTGCGCAGATAACCAAGCGGGTGCAGCCCCAGCTCTTTAGCGCGGGATTCGGTCATCAGAATAACGGCGGCAGCGCCGTCGGTCAGCGGTGTACTATTGGCGGCGGTCACGGAGCCATGTTTTCTGTCAAAAGCGGGACGCAGTTTAGCGTAGTCCGCCAGCGTGGAGGTGCCGCGAATGTTGTTGTCTTCTGCAAAGGGGTTTTTATACGGCGGCACATAGGTCGTCATCACTTCTTCCGCCAGTGTGCCCTCCGCCCATGCCTGCGCGGCGCGCTGATGTGAACGATGCGCCAGCGCGTCCTGCTGTTCACGCGTAATACCATACGTTTTCGCCATCTGTTCGGCGGTATCGCCCATGCGCAGACCGGTGGAATACTCAGCGACGGCGGGAGGAACGGGCAGCAGGTCGCGTAAGCGCAGACGAGAAAAAAGCGTCAGCCGTTGGCGGGTCGTCCGGGCTTTATTGACATCAACCAGTACCCGCGCCAGGGCTTTACTCACGCCTATTGGGAGTACCGACGACGAATCTGCGCCGCCAGCGATACCCGCGCGTATCGTGCCGGCCATCAGGCTTTCCGCCACATTCGCTACCGCCTGAAAACTGGTGGCGCAGGCGCGGCTTACGCTATAGGCATCGGTATGAACATTCATCCCCGTACCCAGCACAATTTCGCGCGCAATGTTGGGCGCTTCCGGCATTTGTACTACCTGACCAAAAACCAGTTGCTCAATGGCATCGGCTGGAATTTCACTGCGCGCCAGCAGCTCGCCTACCACCATCTTGCCGAGATCAACAGCGGGAATACCATGAAATGCAGTGGCCTGACGAGCGAAGGGGGTTCGTAACCCACTGACAATTGCAATGCGATCGCCCTGGCGGGTGACCAACGGTAAAGCCTGACGCATAGTACTCCCCTGTAAAAAAATAAATTAGTGGTCTGACCTGATCACAGTCTTAACCAATTTTTTACATTTAGCCAAGCAGAGAGAAAAGAAAGTGGGAGCTAAGGCACAGTGAAGGGAAGCGACAAAAAAAGAAAACGCCTCCGCCAGATGATGACGGAGGCGTCGTGAATGAACGGATTAACGCAGGCCGAGCTGGAAGATCAGCGTTTCTGCTTCGCAGGCGAAAACAAAATCAATATCCAGACGAACGCCTTCGGATTCCTCGGTAAAGATTGGCGTAATTTGGCAAGGTTCAGACTCCACGCTACGCGCTTTTTCGGTTAACGCCGCCAGCGTCTCTTCAGCCTCTGCGCGGGTAGCGAATACGCGGCTGTATGACGCGGTGCAATCGGAGTTGTCCATGATGGTTCCAACGTCCATACAGCAGCAAACCGGGGTTTCATCAGCACTGCATTTACTCATTGTAGATTTCCTCTGTATTTGCACCCAGGGTGCCAGATAAACGATGGGGATATTTTACGCTCCCGGCATTCGCCTCTCCAGTCGTTAATGGTGGGAAACGCGTTAAGTGACCGAAATCACACTTAAAAATGATCTAAAACAAAAATCGCGCGATCGGGTGACCGTTAAGCCCGCCGATTTTGCCAGCCAGATCTCGTTTCTAAGATCACAATTGAAAAAACTTATAAACATACTTGCAACATTCTAGCTGGTCAGACCTATACTCTCGCCACTGGTCTGATTTCTAAGTCGTACCGCAGACCCTACACTTCGCGCTCCTGTTACAGCATGTAACATAGTTTGTATAAAAATAATCAATGAGGTTATGGTCATGAGCCAGAAAACCCTGTTTACAAAGTCTGCTCTCGCAGTCGCAGTGGCAATCATCTCCACCCAGGCCTGGTCTGCAGGCTTTCAGTTAAACGAATTTTCTTCCTCTGGCCTTGGCCGGGCCTATTCGGGTGAAGGCGCAATCGCAGATGATGCAGGTAACGTTAGCCGCAACCCGGCGTTAATTACCATGTTTGACCGCCCGACGTTTTCAGCGGGCGCGGTTTATATTGATCCTGATGTTAATATTAGCGGGACATCGCCATCTCGTCGGACGTTAGATGCGGATAACATCGCGCCGACGGCCTGGGTGCCGAACGTCCATTTTGTCGCCCCGATTAACGATCAGTTTGGCTGGGGGGCTTCTATTACCTCTAACTATGGTCTGGCGACAGAGTTTAACGACACATACGCCGGCGGCTCGGTTGGCGGTACGACCGATCTTGAAACCATGAACCTGAATTTAAGCGGCGCTTATCGCTTAAATGAGGCTTGGAGCTTCGGCCTTGGCTTTGATGCGGTATACGCGCGCGCGAAAATCGAACGTTTTGCGGGCGATTTAGGCCAGTTGGTCGCGGCACAGAATCCGGCGCTGGCGCCGGTCGCGGGTCAGATTCCCAGCGACACCAAGATTGCCCACCTGAACGGTAATCAGTGGGGCTTTGGCTGGAATGCCGGTATCCTTTATGAACTGGATAAAAATAACCGCTACGCGCTGACCTACCGCTCGGAAGTCAAAATTGACTTTAAAGGCAACTACAGTAGCGATCTTCCCATCGCTATAAACCGATTTAACCTGCCTATCCCAACGGCAACCGGTGGCGCGACGCAGTCAGGCTACCTGACGCTGAATCTGCCGGAAATGTGGGAAGTGTCCGGTTATAACCGTGTGGCGCCACAGTGGGCCATCCACTATAGCCTGGCCTATACCAGCTGGAGCCAGTTCCAGGAATTGAAGGCAAAATCGACCGCTGGCGATACGCTCTTTGAGAAGCATGAAGGCTTTAAAGACGCTTACCGCATTGCGTTGGGTACCACCTATTACTACGATGACAACTGGACGTTCCGTACCGGTATCGCCTTCGATGACAGCCCGGTACCAGCGCAAAACCGTTCTATCTCTATTCCGGACCAGGACCGTTTCTGGCTGAGCGCCGGTACGACTTACGCCTTTAATAAAGATGCGTCTGTCGACGTTGGCGTCTCTTATATGCATGGTCAGAGCGTGAAAATTAATGAAGGCCCTTATCAGTTTGAATCTGAAGGGAAAGCCTGGCTGTTCGGTACTAACTTTAACTACGCGTTCTAATCTCTTTCTGAAACGGATCAAAAAGGTGAGCATTGCGCTCACCTTTTTATTTACTGCCGTTTATTCCGAGTCGATCTCTTTGAGTTCGTCCTGAATCGCCTGCGCGTTCGGGTTTTCCTGCGGCTTGAGTTTTCCGCCATTGGCGATAAAGTCATGACGCTGGAAGTACGCCTCGCGCACCATAATATAAGGATCGGAAGACTGGCGCAGCAAACCATCGGAGTCCAGCAACTGCGCGCGGGTTTCTATCCCTTCGATAGTCCATTTTCCTATGGACATTGGCCAGGTCAACCACGAAAGCACCGGATACAAGGTATCCGCCATATCCCCGCCATCTTCACGCAGCGTGAAGCTGCCGTAGAACGGAAGTTGCATATAAGGCCCATACCCCACGCCATAATGGCCCAGCGTACTGCCAAAGCGATGCGGTTCAACGCGCTGCAGCTTAGGATTCGCCATTCCCGCGACGTCAATAAAGCCGCCCATCCCTAATAAGGTGTTCAGGAAGAAACGGGTGAAATGCACCATACCCTGATAAGGATCGCCCTGCAGGAAATAGTTCACCATGATCGCCGGTTCTTCGAGGTTGCCGGTGAAATTACTTAAACCGTTACGCGCAGGCTGTGGAACATAATCACGCCAGGCGACCGCGACCGGCCGAACAACATACGGGTCCAGCACATTAAAGTTGAAGTTGTACATGGTGCGGTTAAACCCTTCAAATGGGTCTGAACGCCCCTGCTGTTCTGTACCGGAACTCGCACACCCGACCAGCAGTGTGGTTCCCAGCGCCAGCGCCGACAGGCGAAGCTTCATAGATGTCTCCCTGTGAATTATGGCTATCGCTGATTGCCATCCATGACGGAACGCTACCGTATCCGCCTGTTTAGGTGTGAGCGATTTTAACAGCACGTCAAACGATGTCTATATGCGCGATCTCATTGCTCTGAGCATAGCCTGGTAACGCAACAACGTGACGGCCCCATTCTAACGAAACAGATAAAAACGAGCGTGATCATTTTTATTTTTTCGGAGAATGCCCCGGCCTGGGTAAATGAAAAACCGCTACGCTTTATTAATATGTGTTAATCAGCAGGGATCATCATGGATAGCCTTAACGACGATAAAATTAACCGGCACAGCAGTGACCTGGAAGTTGAAAGCGAAGAAAAACAAAGCGGTAAAGAGATTGAGGTGGATGAAGATCGTCTTCCTTCCCGCGCCATGGCGATTCATGAACATATTCGCCAGGATGGTGAAAAAGAGATGGAACGCGATGCGATGGCTTTGCTCTGGTCAGCCATTGCCGCAGGACTTTCTATGGGGGCATCACTCCTGGCGAAAGGAATTTTCCACGTGCAGCTTGAAGGCGTTCCCGGCGGCTTTTTACTGGAAAATCTCGGCTATACCTTTGGTTTTATCATTGTCATCATGGCCCGCCAGCAATTATTTACTGAAAATACCGTTACTGCCGTATTGCCGGTAATGCAAAATCCCACTCTGAGTAACGTTGGCCTGCTGATGCGCTTATGGGGCGTAGTCTTATTGGGCAACCTTATTGGCACCGGGGTTGCGGCGTGGGCATTTGAATATATGCCTATATTTGATGAAGAGACCCGCGACGCCTTTGTCAAAATTGGTATGGAGGTCATGAAAAATAGCCCAACGGAGATGTTTGCCAACGCGATTATCTCTGGCTGGATCATCGCCACAATGGTATGGATGTTTCCTGCTGCAGGCGGGGCAAAAATTGTGGTCATTATTTTGATGACCTGGCTTATCGCGCTGGGCGATACCACCCATATTGTCGTCGGTTCCGTTGAAATTTTGTATTTGGTTTTCAACGGCACGCTGCCCTGGAGCGACTTTCTCTGGCCCTTCGCCCTTCCCACACTTGCCGGAAATATCTGCGGCGGCACCTTTATTTTCGCATTGATGAGCCACGCGCAGATCCGCAACGATATGAGCAATAAGCGTAAGGAAGAAGCGAGGCTACGCGGCGAGCGCCTGGAACGGGAGCGGAAAAAAGCGGAAAAACAGCGCTGAGTGGCGACGGTTTAACCAGTCAGGCGGCGCTACACTTACTCCGGCGAATAAAAAACGCTATACTGGCGGCGCGTTGTCCCCTTAGTTAAATGGATATAACGAGCCCCTCCTAAGGGCTAGTTGCAGGTTCGATTCCTGCAGGGGACACCATTGATACCCAGGACATTCTCTTCTTGCTGCATAACCTTTCGAGCGGTTCCCCTTTCATGTTGCTTTTATTGCCCCTATGCAATATCACCGGACATGCCATACGTTCAGCAAAAAGTCGTCATCGGCCGGTTATGACCGATGACATCCTGATGTGGTCTAGAAGCGGTACTGCAACCCCGCGGTAACCGTATAGTTATTATTAGCTATACCTGCGGCATCGCCACCAAAATAAGCCGTATCACCGCTGGTTTTATCTATGATTTGCGTACCGCCCTTACCTTCTTCATATTTACTGTAAGCAAACTCAGCAAAGATTTTTGCATTACTGGTAATATAATATCCGGCGTCAATAGAAGCGCCATAATATCGTGAATTTTCCGTTTTTTCACGGAAGGTAAGTTTGCGCATGTAGTGTTCGTCATTATCATGCGCATTTACCCAGTCGCTGTATTTTAACAGTACATTACACTCAAAGTCATTAATACGATAATCACCCGCCAGCCCGATATAGGGCATTTCGAAACGCTGGCTATAACCTATGCCGCGCACGCCATGAGGAAAATTACCAATATACCGACCATTATCATAAATATAAGACCCGCCTCTTGCCGTCCAGCTAAAACGGGTTTCCTGATAGCCCGCTGTTACGCCCGCCTTGTAGTTATCGCCCTGCAATAACCAACCTTTCACGTTCAAATCGTATTCATTAGCATAGTTGGCGCTGGTGTCCGGATGAATTGAACGATCGGTCCAGCCAGGCTGCTCACTGCTCATCCAGTCATGGTCAACCATATGACCCGATCCCGACGCCAAAGACGTCCAGCCGCGGGCGTCCAGCGTCATGAACGAATAGGGTTCCCATGATAAATCCCCCTGCAACGTGGCGACATTTTTTATTTTCCAGTCCAGTTGACTCAGCTTCCGCCCGGTGTCGGTATCATAAACCAGCTCCCTGGATTTACCATTTAACACCCCCACAGAAAGGGATGTCGTGACGCTCTCAGGAGAGACGTCCGGAATAAATAAGGTAGACTCCGCATAAGCCGACTCAGAAAATACGGCGATCATCATTACTGCAATAGCATGTTTTTTCATTTCTCTTGTCCTCATATTCAGATGTAATCTGGAGAGGTAATGAAGTTTTCATCTTGTCAAATCGTCGGACAAGAGTACATTTATTATGCCAGAGAAATTGACGCATTTTTACTTTATATTGAAGTTAAGAAATAGAATTCGATGCTCAGGAGAATAATAAGCAAGCTATAATCATGATGGAATGATTTACCATTACGGTGATGCGGCGTTATCTGGCTAACGACATCGTTGCTGATGTTGTCAGCCAGATTGAAAGTAACTGTAATATCAGAATTTATAATGCTCTTTACTTAAACCATATTTTTTCATGCGCAGATAAAGTTTTTTACGGGGAATTTGCAGGTACTCCGCCACTTCATTAATTCGTCCCTGATGAATATTTAATGCTTCGGTAATAATTTGTCGCTCATACTCTTCAACGCGCCGGTCAAGCGGGGTCGGCTCCTGAAGAAGCAACTGCGGGTTGACCGTTTCCGCCAGCGGCAGCACGCCAACAGCAAAAAGCTCTGCCGCATTAGCCAGTTCGCGCACATTGCTTGGCCAGGCGCGTCGCATTATTCCTTTCAGTAATTCCCCCGCTATTTCCGGCACGGGATGATTGAGTCGCAGGCAGGCTTTTCGAAGATAATGGCGAAATAACGGCTCGATATCATCCGGTCGCTGAGAAAGAGACTGGCAGGCGATTTGGGTCATGGCGAAACAGTAGTAAAGCTCGGCCGCAATCTGGTTAGCTGCCGCCTGCTCCACCAGCGAAGCGCTGCCAACGCCCACCAAACGAAAAGGCCGATGCTCCAGGCTTTGTAAACGCGCCAGATGGTGCTGCTGTTCGCGTGTCAGATATTCGGGATGACTCAACACCAGCGTACCTCCTTGCGCCTGGTCGATGAATGTCTCCAACTGCCCGGCATTCTCCGGCGTGAGTTCATAGCGTACAAACGGCCCTTTCGCGTTACGCCCCAGTTGATGGAGATAACGGGCGCCAGTCATACGTCCAGTGCCATGCTCACCGTAAAACCATACGGCAATGTCCGTTTCCGCCAGTTGTTGTAACCGTTGTCGAAACTGATTCATCCACTCGCTGCGCCCAATCAGTTCAACCTGTAACGTCTGCTGGCAATATTGCCGCCGTGCAATGACCGACCGGCGCTGGCGTAGCGCGTCTTCAATTAATATCAACAGCTTGCCCGGATCGACGGGTTTTTGCAGAAAATCCCAGGCGCCCTTTTTCACCGCATCAACCGCCATCGGTACATCGCCATGTCCGGTAATCAATAAGATTGGCAGTTGATCGTCATCCTGATGAAACAGCGTCATAAGATCGATACCGGAACACCCCGGCATACATACATCGCTCAAAACGATCCCCTCCCAATCCGCTTTTACCCACTCTTTGGCCTCGAAAGGATGGGTAAAGCCACGCACGCGGTAGCCTGCCTGCTCAAGCATTTGGGTATAGGCGTCAAGTACATCAACGTCATCATCAATCAGCAAAATAGAACATTCATCATTCAACATCATCGACATCCGTTACCGAGAATTGCAGCACCACGCAAGCGTTACGCGTCAGCGTCGACGCCAGACGCAGGTCGCCCTTCATTTGCGCCATCAGCGACACGCTAATCGACAGCCCAATACCCAATCCGACAGCTTTACTGGTAGTAAATGGCTTGAGTAAAGAGGGCAACAGCGCCACAGGCCAGCCAGGGCCGTTATCTGCAATATAAACCTCCAGCGCCTCTCCCTGCGTCTGCCACGTCACCGCGATCGCCGCATCATGCGAACAGGCGTCAAGCGCATTCGCCAGTACATTCACCAGAACCTGCTGAATACGCACTTCATCGCCGCTAACCCATACGGTGTCGGTTGGCAGTGAAAGCGCTCCCTGCCGGGATTGGTGGCGCATGGCCAATAACTCCCATGCCGCCACGAAAGTTTGGCGCAGATCAACGGGATACAATGGCGTTTCCAGCTCCGCCCGGCGGGTAAACTGCCGCAGCGAACGGATGATGGCGTCAATCCGGTTAATGAGCCCTTCCGCTTTGGTGAGAGTATTTCTCGCCTGTCCGCTCTGACCTTGTTCAATCGCGCGTCCCGCCGTAAATAAATACATTGAAAGCGCATTCAGCGGCTGGTTAATTTCATGCGCCAGCGTGGTCATGGTCTGGCCGACTACCGCCAGTTTCGCCGTCTGAATCAACTCATCCTGCATGGCGCGCAGGTCGGCTTCTATCTCTTTGCGCTCGGCGACCTCTTGTTCAAGCTGCCTGCGTTGCATATTGAGCTGGCCCAGCGTATGACGTAGCAAACGGGCTATCCGTCCTAGCTCATCGCGCCCGTAAACCGGGATAGTCGAGTCGGTTCTCCCCAGCCCTATCTGTACCACAGCCTGATTAAGCGCGGTAAAACGCTTTACCAGCCGGGAACGGATAAAATAGTGGTTGAGTCCCCAGGCCAGCAACAACGCCAGGAGCGTCGCCACTAAAATAAGCCCGCCGCTAACGCGGACAATCTGTTCCAGGCGTTGATTGAACGTCTGCATTTGCTGGTGACTACTACCTAACTGCGCCTCAAGCAGCGTGCGAAAGCGCCCTAGCGTAGCCTCTCTGGCGCGGCTGGCGTCCAGTAAGGCTTTTTGCGCCGCAACATAATCGCGCATGGTATCGGGCATCTTATTTTTTACCATCCCGATTTCCAATAGTTCGTCGATGGTTTGCCGCAGCGTGATCGTACTGGGCCAGTCATCGAGCGCACGAATATTCTCATCCGCCGTTTTTTTTAGGTTTTCCAGATAGCGAATATGGGTCTCCACCAGCATCCCGTCATTATTGCCGGACTTGAGCTCATTCAATCTGTCGCGCAGGTCGTCAACAATCTGATTTTCAATTCGCGCCAGGGTATATACCTGTTGCTGCTCGTTCTGCACCTCGCGCGAACGTTGCAAGTACTGCGCTGCATCGCCCTGATTCGCCTCAATTTGATCGAGCAGCGTCCCCTGCTGCCAGGTAAAATCCTGTACCAGCGAATTTAGCTCCGTGGTGAAATCATCATGGAGCCAGTCAATGCGAGCGGAAAGCTCGCTAACTTTCTCCCGCACCAAAAACATGTTGTAGAGGGCGTTGTCCAGCTCCGCCAGCAAGGTCCGGCTATCCTGTAAAATGACGGCCAGTTGCCGGCGCTCAGCAAGCTGAAGCCCCTGACTGAGACGCTCAATCTTATCCAGATGCTGAATAATCTGCGTACGTAACTGCAAACGTACCGTCGTGTTCGGCGCCAACAAAAATTCATTGAGTTGATCCACGGCCAGATTCAGGTTCCCCTCAATTAAAAAAGCGGAATGGATGCGAGGGAAATATTCATCAAGCGAATAGCGAACCTGCGAACTTTGCTCATGCCAGGAATAAAGGCTGACCATACTGACAATCAGCGTCAGTAATGCGCCCGTTAAAAATGCACCCCGTAAACTGTTGCTGATACTGAGCTGACGAAGCCGTTGCAATAATCTCCCCTTCATTTCAGCTCTTCCAGTTTGTGAATCGCCAGCCGCTGATTGTTCAGAAACCAGATCTGCCACTCCATCATTTTTTGTTCGGCAAAGCTTTTATTATCAAACTGCGCCAGCCAGGTTTCATCTTCGCTGCTTGCCGCATCCACCGGGACGCTGGTCAATAAGGCTCTGATTTCAGGTAAGGGGCGTTTAAGCCGCGTTTCTGCGCTGTGCAACGCTCGCCATGCATCTTTAAGCTGCGCGAGACGAAAACTGATCGCGGTATCAAACATGCGTTGTACCAGTTGCTGACGCTTCAGGATCAGACGATAGTTCAACGGCGGCTGTGCCATCAAACGCTGTTGTTGCGCGGCGCGAGGATTATCGGCACTAAGCGGTGCGACGGGATACTTACCGGTATTCGCGTCAGCCAGTATCCTTTGCCCTTTCGGACTTAATAAGTAATGAATAAAAGCACGCGCTTCGTCTGCATGACGGCTGTTTTTCAACACCGCGACGTAAGTGGGCGACACCGCAGAATACGGGAAATAGGTAAAAGCAAGATTAGGATCGTTAAGTAGCAAATTAGCATAGTTATCAATGACCGGCCCGGCAACGCCAAGCCCGCTTTTGATTTTATCCGCTACGCCGAAACTGCGAGAGGAAATCGTGACCAAATTACCCGAGATTGCCAGCAGCGTCGCCCACCCTGCCGTCCAGCCTTTTTGCTGCAACAGCGACTCCACCATCAAATGATTGGTGTCTGAGCGTGACGGACTGCTCATTAATAGAGCGCCCTGGTAACTGGGCAGGCCCATATCCTGCCAGTCGGCAGGCGGCGGAAGATGGCGCGCAGCGAGCGCTGAACGATTGATCAATAGCCCAAATCCGGATACCGCTACCGCCACTGAAGTTGAGCGGATAGAACGCGGCACCAGCTTCTGGCTGGCGGCAGGCGCGCTATCCAATAGCGCCAGCTTTTGGTGCTCCTGAAGGTGTTGCAACAGCATGGGGGATGACGTCAGGATCAGATCGACATTTTCCGCATTTGCCGTATCAAGTAATTGCTCTAAAGAACCGCTGGTACGGTTGAGCGTACGAATCATGACGGAACCCGGCTCCGTCTGCCAGCGCTGGATAATCCAGGCGGTCGCGCTGGGTGAAAAGGTCGTTGCCATCACCAGCTCGCGGCTGTACGCCTGGCAAGAACCGAACATTGCCGCCAGCCATAGCGTAAAAGCGCCCACTCTGGCGAAACGACTACAGCATGAGAAAAGTCGATTTGTGATCCCGTTCATAAATATCGATATCACATAAAGAAAATATTGAGACAAAACTTACCCTTTTATTTCTGTTAGCATCCAGAACAACGTTATTTGAATAATAACGGGTCCGTCGCCCGAAAACATCAATAAAGCGTATCAGATCACTGGCAGCAAATTTGTTAATATCCGCACATGCTAACGATAAAACGGCCATGCCAATAATTAAAGTTTCACCACACCCTTCAGGATGGGTCAAAAATAACCTTTAAATTCACCCAATTGAGTCAATTTTGACACATTTCTTCGACTTGAATTTTATTGTCACTCCTTTCACTCTACCGACAAAACCTCCTGATGTTCATCTCACTATAAAATACAGGTGACTCCATGTTAACAATATTAAAAACAGGGCAATCGGCGCATAAAGTCCCACCGGAAAAAGTCCAGGCTACGTATGGTCGATATCGTATACAGGCATTGTTAAGCGTATTTCTGGGATATCTCGCTTACTATATAGTCAGAAACAACTTCACATTATCGACGCCTTATTTAAAAGAGCAATTGGATCTCAGCGCTACGCAAATCGGCCTGCTGAGTAGCTGTATGCTTATTGCTTACGGAATCAGTAAAGGCGTAATGAGCAGTCTGGCGGATAAAGCCAGCCCAAAAGTCTTCATGGCGTGCGGTCTGGTACTCTGCGCGATTGTTAACGTTGGGCTGGGATTCAGTAGCGCATTCTGGATATTTGCCGCTCTGGTGGTCTTCAATGGCCTTTTTCAGGGCATGGGCGTCGGCCCCTCGTTTATTACCATTGCAAACTGGTTCCCTCGCCGGGAACGCGGACGCGTAGGCGCCTTCTGGAATATCTCGCATAACGTTGGCGGCGGGATCGTCGCGCCTATCGTCGGTGCGGCTTTTGCGATATTGGGCAGCGAACACTGGCAAAGCGCCAGTTATATCGTTCCGGCCTGCGTCGCCGTCATTTTTGCCTTAATTGTTCTGGTATTGGGAAAAGGTTCGCCGCGCGAAGAAGGTCTTCCCTCCCTGGAACAGATGATGCCGGAAGAAAAAGTCGTACTGAAAACGAAGAATACGGCAAAAGCGCCGGAAAATATGAGCGCATGGCAAATCTTCTGTACTTATGTGCTGCGCAATAAAAATGCCTGGTATATTTCGCTGGTGGATGTCTTCGTCTATATGGTGCGGTTTGGCATGATTAGCTGGTTGCCTATCTATCTGTTGACAGTAAAACACTTTTCAAAAGAACAGATGAGCGTCGCGTTTCTCTTTTTCGAATGGGCGGCGATTCCCTCTACGCTACTGGCAGGCTGGCTGTCAGATAAACTGTTTAAGGGCCGCAGAATGCCGTTAGCCATGATTTGCATGGCGCTGATTTTTGTCTGTCTGATCGGATACTGGAAAAGTGAATCTTTGCTGATGGTAACGATTTTCGCCGCCATTGTAGGTTGTCTGATTTACGTCCCGCAATTCCTCGCGTCCGTACAGACAATGGAGATAGTCCCCAGCTTTGCCGTAGGTTCCGCCGTCGGATTACGTGGGTTCATGAGCTATATTTTCGGCGCCTCGTTGGGCACCAGCCTGTTTGGCGTAATGGTGGATAAACTGGGCTGGTACGGCGGATTTTATCTTCTGATGGGCGGTATCGTATGCTGCATTCTATTCTGTTACCTCTCCCATCGCGGCGCGCTGGAACTAGAACGTCAGCGCCAGAATGCGTTACATAATCAGGACTCGCTGCAGCTTGCGGACGCGCAATAAACGATTAGCCTTCCCGGGGAACAGAAGCGCCGACATTGTCGGCGCTATCTATTCGCTGACATCGTATATACCCAAAATAATTCGAGTTGCTTAAAGGCGGCAAGGGAGTGAGTCCCCAGGAGCATAGATAACGATGTGACTGGGGTGAGCGACAAATCTGCCGGGAGCAGATTTGAACGTCGCGTGCGACGGCCCGTCAGGGCGAGGCCCATGGATGGGTCGAGTAATCCGTAGCCAACACATAAGCAACTTGAAGTATGAAGGGTATGTACTGACTAACGCTTACCGTATCCCACCATAAAGCGAATAATTAACCCACATGCCGGTGCGAGAAAAAGCAATAATCCGCTAACGATGTCATCGCCATCCTGCAGCCATACATTGAGTAAATAAATCAGCGCGGCAAGGATAACCATTCCCGTAAAAGAAGAAACCGCAGAAAAAGCCCCCATCACCTGACCGATATAGCCACTCACGGCAAGTATACTTATTGCAAGAAATGTCCATAAATAGATCATCTATAATACCTCCTGTCTATGGCAAGGCTTCCATATAGCCTTACGGTCCCTCTCACTTCTCCTTTAAGATAAACCTTATCAGCACGTCATTTCCATAACATTTATCTCACATTTTATTTTTCTAATCATTTTTCAATGACCTTCGTCTGAAATAAAATTATTACTGTAAAAACAATGCATTAAAAATAATGATTAGCTTATTTTTGCTACGGAAGAAATATTTACGCTTCTTGATAAAGAATTTCTGGGCGCGAGTAAATAACTGGTGGTACATTAGCCTGCCTGGCGTTCATGCCCTCGTGGTTTAGTACTGACTTAGTTTTACACTCCTTACGGGAACCATTGTCGTACATGATGGCCTAACTATACGCAAATCATTCAAGTTACCCTGATGGGCTTACTCAAGTAAGTGCTTCGGATAAGCGAACGCAACTTGAAGGATGATGCGTATTTCAGAGTGTACCGCTGCGGATAATGACTCTTCTGCGATACATTATTTTCGTATCTACAGAAGGTATTTTATGTTTCCTCAAAGCAAATTTTCACGCGCGTTTTTGCACCCGCGCTACTGGCTGACGTGGTTTGGCGTTGGCGTCCTCTGGTTACTGGTGCAGCTTCCCTACCCGGTTTTGCGTTTTCTGGGCACCCGCACCGGTAAGCTGGCGCGCCCCTTCCTGAAGCGACGTGAGTCGATCGCCCAGAAAAATATTGAACTCTGTTTTCCGACCCTCTCCCGGGAAGAAAGGGAAAAACTGATCGCCGAGAATTTCCACTCTCTTGGCATGGCGCTGCTTGAAACGGGCATGGCCTGGTTCTGGCCTGATAGCCGGGTTCGCAAATGGTTTGATGTGGACGGGCTGGACAACCTCACCCGTGCGCAGGCGCAAAATCGCGGCGTAATGGTCGTTGGCGTGCATTTTATGTCGCTGGAATTGGGAGGCCGGGTAATGGGTCTCTGCCAGCCAATGATGGCGACCTATCGTCCGCATAACAATCCGCTCATGGAGTGGGTTCAGACGCGCGGTCGTATGCGCTCAAATAAAGCGATGATCGGCAGAAACAATCTGCGCGGCATTGTGGGCGCGCTAAAAAAAGGGGAAGCCGTTTGGTTTGCTCCCGACCAGGACTACGGTCCTAAAGGCAGCTCCTTTGCGCCATTTTTCGCGGTTGAAAACGTCGCCACCACCAACGGTACCTATGTACTGTCCAGGCTGTCTGGCGCCGCCATGTTGACCGTTACAATGGTAAGGAAATCCGATAACTCGGGTTATCGTCTGTATATTACCCCTGAAATGGAAGGTTACCCGGCAGATGAAAATCAAGCCGCTGCCTATATGAATAAAATTATTGAGAAAGAGATCATGCGCGCCCCGGAGCAATATCTCTGGATTCATCGCCGTTTCAAGACTCGCCCGTTGGGAGAAGCGTCACTCTACATCTGAAAAAGGCCGCAAGGCCTTTTATTTTGTCATTCCGCATTGCCATAATATTCATATCGTAAATTACTCATTCCTGCTTTTAGCGATAAGTCTCCTGTTTACAGGCGATTTTTTACTGTGTCGGCGGCGTCGCTCAATAGCGATTCATCACTGTCAGAAATTAAACTGTCGCCGATTCCCGACACTTGTAAGTTACTAAAAGTAAATAAGAAAATGCCTCTTGTTTCACCTCATTTTTAGGCGTACATTAGCGCCGTCTGGAGCGATGACGCGCAGAATTCTGAGGTGATGCAGGCGGTCGAAACACGAATAATTCTCAATTTCGTATTGTCCGGCATCAACTCTCTATAATCAGGTAAGTGTAAGTTCATTTAGGCGTACGACAGGTACGCGGAGAGATGAAACGTGAAATATTTCTTTATGGGCATTTCATTTATGGTCATCGTTTGGGCCGGTACTTTCGCCCTGATGATTTAAAAGTACAATGCAAAGAAAAACAGGAGCCATGGGGCTCCTGTTTGCTTTTCTACTCCGTGCTCGCTTCAACGGGTTTTGGATGTGACGGCAGCACGCCATCAGCGCGGAACATCGCTTTAATCCCTCTGACGGCCTGGCGAATGCGGTCGCGATTCTCTATTAATGCAAAGCGTACATGGGTGTCGCCATAATCACCAAAGCCTATCCCTGGAGAAACGCAAACCTTCGCCTCATTCAGCAGCTTCTTGGCAAACTCAAGCGATCCCATCGCCGCATATTGCTCCGGGATTTTCGCCCAGACGTACATTGAGGCTTTCGGCATTTCAACCATCCAGCCCGCCTCATGCAGCCCCTTCACCAGCACATCGCGACGACGTTTATACTGCTCGGCGATATCGCGCACGCACTGCTGATCGCCTTCCAGAGCGGCGATAGCCGCCACCTGAAGCGGGGTAAAGGTGCCATAATCGTGATAACTTTTAATGCGCGCTAGCGCGCTGACCAGGGTTTTATTGCCCACCATAAACCCAATACGCCAGCCCGCCATATTATAGCTTTTCGACAGTGTGAAAAATTCGACCGCCACGTCGCGCGCGCCAGGCACCTGCATAATGGATGGCGCTTTCCAGCCGTCGTACACGATATCGGCATACGCCAGATCGTGCACTACCAGCACATCATAACGTTTAGCCAGAGCGACCACTTTTTCAAAAAATTCCAGTTCGACGCACTGGGCCGTAGGGTTAGACGGAAAACCCAAAATCATCATTTTCGGTTTCGGATAACTTTCGCGAATAGCGCGCTCCAGCTCGTTGAAGAAATCCACCCCCTCTACCAATGGAACCGAACGCACCTGCGCCCCGGCGATAACGGCGCCATAGATATGAATCGGGTAACTGGGGTTCGGCACCAGTACCGTATCACCATGATCCAGCGTCGCCAGCATTAAATGCGCCAGTCCCTCTTTGGAACCGATGGTCACAATCGCTTCGGTTTCCGGATCGATATCGACATCATAACGTTCCTGATACCAGTGAGAAATCGCGCGGCGTAAGCGCGGTATGCCGCGAGACGTGGAATAACCGTGCGTATCCGGACGCTGCGCGACGGTGCAAAGTTTTTCGACAATGTGGGGAGGGGTTGCGCCATCAGGATTACCCATACTGAAATCAATAATATCTTCGCCGCGCCGACGCGCAGCCATTTTGAGTTCAGCGGTGATGTTAAAAACATAGGGCGGAAGGCGATCGATACGCGTAAAGCGACGTTCAGGGCGGAAGTCAGCCATAATATCCTCAGATTAACGTTAGCGCCCGGACCGTCCGAGCGACGCTGCCACGATGGTGGCTCCTTTAGAAAATAGCCTGAAAATTTTCTTCCTGTCGAGAGGCTAATGAAAATATTTTTAGCGACAAAAAAGAGGAGCAAGCGTAAAAACTTACTTTTTAAGCGTGTCAGTTATAACATCAAATAAATTATATTATTAACAAATTGATATCATTGAATTTACGTAACGTGGCGCAGCCGACGATAATTTCCTGTCAATAAACCTTATCTCAAATAATCCCCTTTTGATTTTGTGGTTTTTCCTCTTTAATCAAAACCCTTACTAACGCTAACGGTATTCGATCATGTCATATTGCGGTATTTTTCAGAGACATTTCCCCGAAAATAAAGATCCTTTCCGGCAAGCTGCCGCGATGAAACCGTAAATAAGGCAGCGAACCGGATACGTATAGTAAAATAAATCCCTGTTTTCGCCTGACTAACCGCCATGACGTGATGACTCAACGCGCTGGTGTTTGACCTTTCGCTCAGCAAGAGTAAAGTGAAATAATTCAGACAGTTGAAGTATTCTTGCACAGGAAAGGCAATGAAAAAAACCGCGTGAGGCACGCGGTTTGAGACTGGCAAGAGAATGATTAATTGCCTGATGACGCTGCGCTTATCAGGCCTACAGATGACACACTTTTGTAGGCCGGATAAGGCGTTTATGCCACCATCTGGCTTATAGAATATGACCTAATGTCTGGCGCAGATGCGCGCCGGAACCTAACAAGCCGGGGTTATCATGGATAATCAGATAGACCGGAATACCGTGTACATAATCTTTAAAGCGGCCTTTATCTTCAAAGCCACCACGGAAGCCGGACGCTTTAAAAAATTCCAGGAAGCGCGGGACAATACCGCCAGCGATATAAACGCCGCCAAATGTCCCCATGGTTAACGCCAGGTCGCCGCCAAATCGCCCCATGATGACGCAAAAGAGCGACAACGCGCGGCGACAATCGATACAGCTATCCGCCAGGGCGCGTTCGGTAATATCTTTCGGGCGCAGATTTTCCGGCAGACGGTTGTCGGACTTAACTATCGCCCGGTAAAGATTCACCAGCCCGGGGCCAGACAGCACGCGCTCGGCGGAAACATGGCCAATTTCGGCGCGCAATATTTCCAGAATCATAGCTTCTTCTTCGCTATTAGGCGCAAAATCGACATGTCCGCCTTCGCCCGCAAGGCTAATCCAACGCTTATCCACATGCACCAGATGCGCCACGCCCAAGCCGGTTCCCGCGCCATACACCGCAATAGGTTTGCCGTCTACCGGTTCGCCGCCGCCGAACTGAATTAAATGCTCTTTTTTCAGCATCGGGATCGCCATCGACACGGCGGTGAAATCGTTGATGATTTCCAGATGGCTAAAGCCGAGATTTTTTTTCATTTCCGCAATAGAAAAAGCCCAGGTATGGTTAGTCATCGCTACCCAGTCACCGGTAATCGGGCAGGCTATGGCGATACAACCATCTTCCACGCTGACGCTATGCTCATCGAGATAAACGCGCACCACGGCCTCAAGACTGGGATAATCCAGGCCGGAATACGTTTTGGCCTGCGAGATTTCTCCACTGGCGATATCACACAGGGCAAGACGCGCATTCGTGCCGCCTACATCTCCTACTAAAGCATACTTTGTCATTCTTCTACTGCTCCGCTAAAGTCAAAATAAGTCTTTGTCACACTGTAAATTCATGGGGGCATAACAACAACGGCCATCAGGCTGACTGCCTATAAATATAGATCTTCATCACAGAATTACTTTCTTGTTTCAGCACCAATTGCAGCAATGCCGTCGGGCAGGCTGTGCAAAATAGGTATACGACCCCGTGTAAGGAAGAGATTATGTTCCACCCGCGTGCCCGAACGATGCTGCTGCTGTCGCTCCCCGCACTGATTATTGGCGTAGCGTCAAGCCTGGTTTTAATCGCCTCGATGAAAGTCGCGTCGGTTTTTCAGCAATTTCTTTGGCAACGACTGCCCGCCAGCATCGGAATCGCTTATGATTCGCCGTTCTGGATAGTGGGTATGCTCACGCTAACTGGGATCGTGGTGGGTTTGATTATCCGTTACAGTCCCGGACACGCTGGCCCCGATCCGGCCATCGAACCGTTAATCAGTATGCCGGTCTCGCCATCTGCGCTGCCCGGGCTGCTTCTCGCCTTAATCATCGGCCTTGCTGGTGGGGTAAGTTTGGGGCCAGAGCATCCGATAATGACAATAAATATCGCGCTGGCGGCGGCTTTCGGTTCCCGCCTGTTTCCGCGTATCACGGCGTTAGACTGGACGATTCTGGCCTCAGCGGGCACCATCGGCGCGCTATTCGGCACGCCCGTCGCCGCAGCGCTGATTTTTTCGCAAACCCTTAGCGGCTCTAACGATATTCCCATGTGGGATCGCCTGTTTGCGCCGTTAATGGCGGCAGCGGCGGGGTCACTCACCACCAGCCTGTTCTTTCATCCGCATTTTTCGTTACCCATCGCCCATTACACGCAGATGCGGCTGGTGGACATTGCCAGCGGAGCGATCGTCGCGGCGATCGCCATTGCCGCCGGGATGGTCGCCGTCTGGTGTCTTCCGCGTCTGCATGAGTTGCTGCACCGACTGAAAAATCCGGTCCTGATTCTCGGCATTGGCGGTTTTATACTGGGTATTCTGGGCGTCATTGGCGGGCCGCTTACCCTGTTTAAAGGACTGGACGAAATGCAACAAATGGCGTTTAGCCAGACGTTGGGCGCGGGAGATTATTTTACCTTAGCCGTCGTCAAACTCGCCGCGCTGGTCATCGCGGCGGCGAGCGGCTTTCGCGGCGGGCGCATTTTTCCGGCTGTGTTTATCGGCGCGGCGCTGGGGCTCATGCTCCATGCCCATGTTGAGGCCGTACCCGCGGCGATTACCGTCTCCTGCGCGATTCTTGGCTTAGTGCTGGTAGTGACGCGCGACGGCTGGCTCAGTCTGTTTATGGCGGCAGTCGTCGTACCGGATACCAATCTGCTGCCGCTGCTCTGCATTGTGATGCTCCCCGCCTGGCTATTGCTGGCGGGAAAACCGTTGCTGGCCGCCAACCGTCACGAACCCTAATCCGGCGCAGCGGGGGCCATTATCCCCCGTTGCGGGCTTCCAGCGCCCGGGTCACGGTACGCAGTAATTCCGGCAGATCGGCTTTTGGCAACATCACTTCAATAAATGACAGACGTTGTGGGCGCGCCAGCCGTTCGAGGACCTCCGCCAGTTGGATAGCCTGCGTCACCCGCCAGCACTCCGCCTGTTGCGCCGCGTTTAGCGCCGGTGGTATCTGCGTCCAGTTCCAGCTCGCGATGTCGTTATACCGCTGGGCCGCGCCGTGAATGGCGCGCTCTACGGTATAGCCGTCATTGTTGAGCAGCAGGATGACCAGCGCCTGCCCGTCGCGTAACATCGAGCCCATCTCCTGAATCGTGAGCTGCGCCGCGCCATCGCCGATAATCAGAATCACCCGCCGATCGGGGCAGGCGGTTTGCGCGCCAAACGCGGCGGGCAAGGAATAGCCGATAGATCCCCACAGCGGCTGTACCACAACCTCCGCGCCGTCAGGAAGCGACAGCGCGGCAGCGCCAAAAGCTGCGGTCCCCTGGTCGACAAGGAGAATATCGCCGGGTTTGAGATACTGCTGTAAAGTTTGCCAGAAACTTTCCTGGGTCAGTTCTCCCTTATCAATCCGCACTGGCTGTCCGGCGGAACGCGTCGGCGGCGGCGCAAAAGCGCATTCAAGGCACAGTTCGCGCAGCGTAGACACCGCCTGCGCCATCGGGAGGTTGAACCAAGTTTCGCCGATGCGCGACGCGTAAGGCTGAATCTCCAGCGTGCGTTCCGCCGGCAATTGTTGAGTAAATCCGGCCGTAAGGGTATCGACAAAACGGGTGCCGACGCAGATAACCCTATCGGCGTCCTCTATGGCCTGACGCACTTCTTTGCTGCTGGCGCCTGCGCTATAGGTGCCAACGAAGTTCGGGTGCTGCTCATCAAAAAGCCCCTTCCCCATCAGTAGTGTCGCATGAGCGATGGGCGTTTCCGCCATCCAGCGCTGCAACAGTGGTCGTAAACCAAAACGCCCGGCAAGAAAGTCGGCCAATAGCGCAATGCGCCGACTGTTCATCAGGCACTGACGGGCGTGGTAACGAAAAGCCGTCTCCACACCGCTTTGCGCTTCATGCACGGGCAACGCCAGCGCCTCCGTAGGCGGGATGGCCGTTTTTTTCGCCACGTCGGCGGGCAACATGATGTATCCTGGCCTGCGTGCGGCAAGCATTTCACCCAATACGCGGTCAATCTCGAAACAGGCGTTCTGTTCATCCAATATTGCGCTGGCAACAGATATCGCCTGACTCATGCGATAAAAATGACGAAAATCGCCGTCGCCGAGGGTATGGTGCATCAATTCGCCACGCTGCTGCGCAGCGCTACAGGGCGCGCCGACGATATGCAAGACCGGGACATATTCCGCGTAACTGCCCGCGATACCGTTAATAGCGCTAAGTTCTCCCACGCCAAAGGTGGTGAGTAGCGCTCCAGCGCCCGACATGCGCGCATAACCGTCCGCGGCATAAGCGGCGTTCAGCTCATTAGCGCATCCCACCCAACGCAAGGTCGGGTGGTCAATCACATGGTCAAGAAACTGCAAGTTATAATCGCCCGGTACGCCAAAAAGATGGCCAATGCCGCATCCTGCCAGTCTGTCCAGCAAATAGTCGGCCACGGTATAGGGGTTTTGCATGACAGCTTTCCTTCTGACGTTGACATTATGTTGAGTATTAAGAAATGGCGATGGCTGTCCAGCCACGGCGGGATGAAAGCCTGGAAAACAATGTTTACAGCGGTGAACAGTAAAATCCGGATACCGCCTGGCGAGTGTAACCGTATACACTATTTATTCACGCCACAGGGGGAAAGGTCATGATTTATCAGCCCGATGAAAATCGTTATCACACAATGGAGTATCGTCGCTGCGGGCGCAGCGGCGTCAAACTTCCCGCCATTTCGCTGGGGTTATGGCACAACTTCGGCGATGCGACACGGGTAGAAAATAGCCGGGCGCTGCTGCAACGCGCGTTCGATCTGGGCATTACCCACTTTGATCTCGCCAATAATTATGGGCCGCCGCCGGGCTCCGCAGAATGCAATTTTGGCCGCATTCTGCAGGAAGATTTTTTACCGTGGCGCGATGAGTTGATCATCTCCACCAAAGCGGGCTACACCATGTGGGATGGCCCTTATGGCGACTGGGGTTCACGGAAATACCTTATCGCCAGCCTCGATCAAAGCCTGAAACGTATGGGGCTGGAGTATGTCGACATCTTTTATCACCATCGTCCCGATCCCGAAACGCCGCTTAAAGAGACGATGAAAGCGTTAGATCACCTTGTGCGCCAGGGCAAAGCGTTGTACGTGGGGATCTCTAACTATCCTGCCGATCTGGCCAGACAAGCTATCGATATTCTGGAGGATCTCGGCACGCCTTGCCTGATTCATCAGCCTAAATATTCGCTTTTTGAGCGTTGGGTAGAGGACGGGCTGCTGGCGCTGTTGCAGGAAAAAGGCGTCGGTAGTATTGCCTTCTCGCCGCTGGCGGGCGGGCAGCTCACTGACCGTTATCTGAATGGCATTCCGGAAGATTCCCGCGCGGCGAGCGGAAGCCGTTTCCTTAAACCAGAACAGATTACCGCCGACAAACTGGAAAAAGTTCGCCAGTTGAATGAACTGGCTGCGCGACGGGGCCAAAAATTGTCTCAGATGGCGCTCGCCTGGGTGCTGCGTAACGATAACGTTACCTCGGTACTGATTGGCGCCAGCAAACCGTCGCAAATCGAAGACGCCGTGGGAATGCTGGCCAATCGCCGTTTTTCAGCGGCGGAATGTGCAGAAATTGACGCTATTCTGGAGGGCCGGTTTTAGCAAAAAATGCTCTCCTTCATGATTTAAGAGTTAAGGCGATGAAACAAATCTTTACTGCTTTGTAATATTGCATTAACAGGCCGGCGACGGCTCGATCGTGAAGGAGAGAAAGTATGTTCAGGTCACTGATTCTGGCGGCAGCCTTGCTGGCTTTTACACCGCTTGCCGCGAATGCGGGCGAAATCACCCTGTTGCCCTCAATTAAATTACAGATTGGCGATCGCGATGATTACGGTAACTACTGGGACGGTGGTCGCTGGCGCGACCGTGATTACTGGCACAACCATTATGAATGGCGTAAAAATCGCTGGTGGCGTCATGACAACGGCTATCATCGCGGCTGGGATAAGCGTAAAGCGTATGAACGCGGTTATCGGGAAGGCTGGCGCGATCGCGACGATCATCGTGGGCGAGGCCGGGGTCACAAACATCATCACTAAGCCTCCTGCTGAATAATAGCCCGATGACGCCCACGCATCGGGCCTGCTATCTTTCTGTCTTTATGACAATCCCATTACCGTTCCAACCAGCAACCAGATATTCAGGGCGACGACCAGCACGACAATTATCCAGCCAATCTGTTTTACCCGCCGCGTGTTCACCAGCTCGCCCATTAGCGTAGCGTTACTGGTGAAAATCAGGAGCGGCACCAGCGCCAGCGCAATACCAAAACTCAGCAGCACCTGGCTCATCACCAGAATTCGGGTAGGGTCCAGCCCCATCAAAATCACAATAAATGAGGGCAGCATGGTAATGGTGCGCCGTACCCACAGCGGAATGTGAAAACGGACAAACCCTTGCATCACCACCTGCCCCGCCAGAGTCCCTACCACGGTGGAGGAAAGCCCTGCCGCTACCAGACTAAGACCAAACACCGTTGCCGCCGCATGGCTTAGTAACGGTTCCAGCGTCAGGTATGCCTGATCGAGGTCGGCGATGCCAGTGTGGCCGCTAAAATGAAACGCCGCCGCGGCGGTCGCCATCATTGCCAGATTGACAAAACCGGCAATCGTCATGGCAATAGCGACATCCCATTTTGTTGCTGAGTACCGTTGTTGCCGCGTTCCGTCGTGCAGATGCTGCGTTAATGACGAGTGCAGATAAATCACGTGCGGCATAATCGTCGCGCCAAGCACGCCGGCGGCTAAGAATACGGCTTCCGGGTTCGGTAGCGCCAGGATAACCATTCCTTTTCCGAGCTGCGCCATATCAGGCTGAGAGAAAAACAGCTCCACAATGTAAGCAGCGGCGACAAAAAGCAGTAAACCGCCGATGACTTTTTCAAGCGGTTTTTGACCGCGGCGTTGTAACATTAAAATCAGAAACGTCGCGATACCGGTCAATACCGCGCCCTGTAATAAAGAGACGCCCAGGATCAGCTTAAAACCTATTGCCGCGCCGATAAATTCAGCTAAATCGGTGGCCATCGCGATGATTTCCGCCTGTACCCAGTAAAACCAGACTACCGGGCGCGGATAATGGTCGCGAATTTGCTCCGCCAGGTTTTTGCCCGTGGCGATTCCGAGTTTTGCCGAAAGGATTTGAATCAGCATCGCCATCAGGTTCGCCCAGACCACCACCCAGAGTAGCTGGTAGCCAAAGCTGGCGCCGGCCTGAATATTGGTCGCGAAGTTACCGGGATCGATATAACCAATCGCGGCAATGAACGCAGGTCCCATTAATGCGAGCCTTAGCTTGCGCGCCGCCCGTCCGCTGCTATTCTCTACGCGATTGTCAGTCATCTTTTGCCTCAAAAACATAGCCTTTGCTATGTTTTATGCTATGTTCATTGATAATGATTATCAAGTGCATTTCAATGGGTACGGGTGATTACTTTGATAGTGTGAAACGATAGACCGATACGATGGCGACCTGTATCAGAACAGTTTGGCTTAACATTACAAGATTAGCACACTGATATAACTTTTCATTTTCATATTCAGTACAGTAAAAGTGTATTACAGATCACTAATTTTGAATCTCGTCACAGGTCCTTATTATAGTGTGTGTTGGATCTCGTTTTCTTTACGGCTGTTGCATAGAATGTGCACGAAAATTAAACCTGCCTCATATTTGGAGCAAATATGGACCGCGTCCTTCATTTTGTCCTGGCGCTTGCCGTTGTTGCGGTACTCGCACTGCTGGTTAGCAGCGACCGTAAAAAAATTCGCATTCGTTACGTCATTCAGTTACTTGTTATCGAAGTATTACTGGCCTGGTTCTTCCTGAACTCGGATGTTGGCCTTGGCTTCGTAAAAGGTTTCTCCGAGATGTTTGAAAAACTGCTCGGATTTGCCAACGAAGGGACAAACTTCGTCTTCGGCAGTATGAACGATCAAGGTTTGGCGTTCTTCTTCCTGAAAGTATTGTGCCCGATCGTCTTTATTTCCGCGTTGATCGGTATTCTTCAGCATATCCGTGTTCTGCCAGTGGTCATCCGCGCTATTGGTTTCCTGCTGTCCAAAGTAAACGGTATGGGCAAACTGGAATCTTTTAACGCCGTCAGCTCGCTGATCCTCGGCCAGTCTGAGAACTTTATCGCTTATAAAGATATCCTCGGCAAAATGTCCCGTAACCGCATGTACACCATGGCTGCAACGGCGATGTCGACCGTTTCCATGTCTATTGTGGGCGCGTATATGACCATGCTGGACCCTAAATATGTGGTCGCAGCGCTGGTTCTGAACATGTTCAGCACCTTTATCGTACTGTCGCTGATCAACCCCTATACCGTTGATGCCAGCGAAGAAAATATTCAGATGTCGAACCTGCATGAAGGCCAAAGTTTCTTCGAAATGCTGGGCGAGTACATTCTGGCAGGTTTTAAAGTGGCGATTATCGTCGCGGCGATGCTGATCGGCTTCATCGCGCTGATCGCGGCGCTGAACGCGCTGTTCGCAACGGTTACCGGTTGGTTCGGTTACAGCATCTCCTTCCAGGGCATTCTGGGTTACATCTTCTACCCGGTCGCATGGGTAATGGGCGTACCGTCCAGTGAAGCGCTGCAGGTAGGAAGTATCATGGCGACCAAACTGGTTTCCAACGAATTCGTGGCGATGATGGATCTGCAGAAAATCGCCTCTACCCTCTCTCCACGCGCTGAAGGCATTATCTCCGTCTTCCTGGTGTCCTTCGCGAACTTCTCTTCCATCGGTATTATTGCGGGCGCGATTAAAGGCCTGAACGAAGAGCAAGGCAACGTGGTTTCCCGTTTTGGTCTGAAGCTGGTGTACGGTTCTACGCTGGTGAGCGTACTGTCCGCCTCTATCGCGGCGCTGGTACTGTAAGTCTGCGTTTAATGTAGAAACCGGGGAGCTATCCCCGGTTTTTTTATGCCGCTTATTTACCTAACGGGCGCGGGCGGCCAATCAGATATCCCTGCAAACTGTGTACGCCAAGCTGCAATAGCAGATCGCGCTGCGCAGGCGTTTCAACAAACTCAGCCACGACGCTCAACGATTTCGCTTTCGCTAAATCAGTGATGGATTTCACGATCATCGCATCCAGGGAGTCCGTCAGAATATCTTTTACGAAACAACCGTCGATTTTAATGATGTCCGCCTTGAGGCGTTTTAGCCGTTCATAGTTTGCATAACCAGTACCGAAATCATCAATGGCGATTTTTAGGCCAAACTTACGCAGCTGGTTGATATTGTGCATACTGATTTCGGAATGAGAGAAGGCCTGTTCTTCAGTAATTTCGATGATGACCGAAGCTGGCGGGACGCCATAGCGTTTAAAAAGCTGCATAATGCGCGACGCCGTCTCTTTTTGCAGCAGCGTCAGCGGCATCAAATTAACCGAGAAACGCGCCCCCTGCTCCGCCGAAGGATGCGCGGACAACCATTGCAGGAGCGCTTCCATCACCTGCATATCAAACCGTACACTCAGGTTAAACTGGGCGATAAGCGGAATGAACTGATTGGGCATCATGATACCGTCGTCGCACCGAAGCCGCGTCAGAATCTCGTCATACCCTTTTCCCTGCGCGTCGCGAATGGGTTGCGCATACAAAACCAGCGCACCACGCTCCAGCGCCTGACGGATTTTCTGCAACCGCAGCACCCGTTCCGTCGTCTGCCCGGAAGCGGCTTCAATACTCTGGGTCAGTGCAAGCACCCGACGATGCGAACAAGATTGCTCCGCCAGCCAGCTTAACTGCCCCAACAGCGGTTGCAAGGTTTCCTGGCGACCATCGAATGTTCCCCACGATGCGCCGTATTCCATGTCCAGACCGGTATTGTTCCAGTAAATTTTGCGGTTATTAAGCACATTGAGCATATATTGCAGGCGGGCTTCCGTCTCCGGTCCCGTCAATACCAGCAATAACTCACTGCCCGGCAGATGGAAAATTTTCTCCTTTTCCAGCAGCAGCGGCTGCAACACGCGAAACACCTCGCGTTCGCAATGCACGCGCATCTGCATACCGTAATGACGGCTCAGAAATTCCAAGTTTTCCATGCGTAAATAACACACGCTTTGCCCGGCATCCTGTAAAAGAAACTGCTCCAGCGCACGCAGGTTAGGCAGCTGCGTCAACGGATCGGTCAACGCCTGCGAGTGCCATTGTCGATTCAACCATTCGCTACGCTGATTAATCCGCGCCATGTACAACAAACAAATACTAAAAGAAATGAGAACTGAAAGGATAAATGCCAGCGAATATTCTGAGCCCACGCCCTGCAGAAAATTGCGGTTATAGCTAAGCAGGAATAGCGCAGTGAGAGCCCAACTAAAATTCAATAGCGGATAGCTGATTTTCCCCACGCCGATGGTAAATCCAATGAACAGGACTGGCACCAGATAGCCAGCAATATACTTTGTCTCGAAAGGCGTACACAGCACCGCTAATAGCGTCGCCAGAGTGGCAAACCAGAGAAGCGTAAACAGGCGTTTTTCTTTGGCGAGATAAGGAGCGATATCCCTCCGCCAGAAAATACGAATATAGTGCGGGCTGACTATCATCCGCAGCGGATAATAGAAAAAGAGGGTAAAAATAAGCGCGGCAGAAATCAGACTCAATAAATCAACAATCGAGAAAATAGCGGTGCCGGTGCCAAAGAAGGTAGAGATGGTCACCGGGAAAGCCAGGTAGTGCCCCGCCAGATGCATACTGATTTTTATGCCAAACGGCGTCATTAACCCTAACCAGAAAACGCGTAGCCAGATGCCTTGGTTGGGTATTCCGTAGCGCCAGCGCGCGCCCAGCTGCCAGCGTACGATAGCGCAAACCAGCAACACGGGAAACGTCTGGCAAAATAGCAGCACCATCGCCTGTGGCAGAGGTAAATGAAAATTCCATTCATTAGTCAACATCATTCCGCCTACCATCGGCGCGACGCCACGGCGGCCAAATAAGAACAGCACGGAAAACATGACGCAGAGCGGTAGCCAGGCCAGAAAGATATAGCTGGAATCAATTGTGGCGCGGGGAGAAATGAGACGAGATAGCAGAATAGCCGGAACGGTCAGGCAGAAAGCCAGTAAAAATATTTTTATATTTTTTAATACGTTACACTTATCCGGCATTGCTTTAATGCTCACATCATTATATAAGGCGCATGAATAATAAGTATATTCGCATTATGAAGCAATCTAACAAAAGCTCATATTGACCGCAAAAGCAGCGGCAAACAAACGCACCTGAAGAACAGATCAGACGCCATGAATTTCGTGACAAAAAGCAAAAACCCCCGCTTTTCAGCGAGGGTTTGAATATTGGTGGAGCTAAGCGGGATCGAACCGCTGACCTCTTGCATGCCATGCAAGCGCTCTCCCAGCTGAGCTATAGCCCCATAGTGCTTTTACGTATACGCCAAATTTATCGGGAGTAAATTTGGTGGAGCTAAGCGGGATCGAACCGCTGACCTCTTGCATGCCATGCAAGCGCTCTCCCAGCTGAGCTATAGCCCCACTACGTAAAGCTTGTCGAGTTGACGGGCGGCATCATATGAATTCCCTCGGCATGTGTCAACGGCAAAATGAACTTGCCGAATTCAATCGCTGAAAAAGCATTCAAATAAAGGACATTGCGGCACAACTCGCATTCAGTAGTTAAACACGTCACGGTTTCGACTAAAATGGTGCTATAAAATGAACCACTAATTAACCCCACGACTATTCAGGGAATCGTTATGTTCAAGGAACGGATGACGCCAGAAGAACTCGCTAATCTCACCGGTTACAGCCGACAAACCATCAATAAATGGGTACGGAAAGAAGGCTGGGCAACATCGCCCAAACCTGGCGTCCAGGGCGGTAAAGCCCGTCTGGTTCATGTAAACGAACAGGTTCGTGAATATATCCGCAGCGCTGAACGTTCAGTTGACCATCACGCAGACACATTCACGCCTGCCAGCAACGCATCGCTTGAAGCGCTGCTTATGACGCTCGCCAAAGAGATGACCTCATCCGAGCAGAAACAGTTTACCTCTCTCCTCGTGCGTGAAGGGATTACCGGTTTGTTACAACGCTTAGGGATACGCGATAGCAAATAATATGAAAAGATTACGCAGTAAAATGACCACTGAAGAGCTGGCTGAATGCCTCGGCGTGGCCAGACAAACCGTCAATCGCTGGATCAGAGAACAACACTGGAAAACCGAAAAATTTCCCGGCGTCAAAGGCGGACGCGCAAGACTCATCCATATTGATGCCAGCGTGCGGGAGTTTATTCTCAATATTCCGGCTTTTCGCAAACTGCCTGCGTTTTATCAGGCGGAAGAGGCTTTCGCAGAATATGCGAACGCGGCGCACAGTCACGCTTATCGACAAATTATTGATGCCGTTGAAAATATGTCTGCTCAGGAACAGGAAAAACTGGCGCTGTTTTTATCGCGGGAAGGTATTCGCGGATTTCTGACGCGTTTAGGTATCAATGAGGCGGACTAACAAATAATAAACGGCAGGCGTCTGCCCTGCCGTTTATTCTGTTTCAGCTGGCGTTACTGCTGGCTTTCACGCTCGGCGATAAAGCCCAGCGCTTTGTTGATGCGCTCAATGCTGCGGGTTTTGCCAATCGCATGTACGGTGACATCCAGCGCAGGCGACTGCCCGGCACCGGTCACAGCCACACGCAGCGGCATCCCTACTTTACCCATCCCCACTTCCAGCTCATCCGCCGTGGCCTGAATCGCGTGGTGGACGTTTTCTGCTGACCAGTCCGTAATCGCCGACAGCTTGTCGCGCACCACTTCCAGCGGCTGACGCGCCACCGGGCGGAGGTGTTTTTTCGCCGCATCGGCGTCAAACTCGCTGAAGTCTTCATAGAAGTAGCGGCAGCTCTGCGCCATCTCTTTCAGAGTTTTGCAGCGTTCGCCCAGCAACTTCACCAGTTCAGCAAGCTGCGGGCCGTTACGGGTGTCGATATTTTCCTGCTCGATATGCCACTGCAAATGCGTCGCCACATATTCCGGCGCCAGCGTATTGATATAGTGGTGGTTCAGCCACAGCAGTTTATCGGTGTTGAACGCGCTCGCAGACTTGCTCACCGCACCGAGGGAGAACAGCTTGATCATCTCTTCGCGGGTGAAGATTTCCTGATCGCCGCTGGACCAACCCAGACGCACCAGATAGTTCAGCAACGCTTCCGGCAGATAACCGTCATCGCGATACTGCATCACGCTCACCGCACCGTGACGTTTAGACAGCTTTTTACCGTCGTCGCCGTTAATCATCGACACATGCGCGTACATCGGCACCGGCGCGTTTAACGCTTTCAGAATGTTAATCTGGCGCGGAGTATTGTTGATATGGTCTTCGCCACGAATCACATGGGTAATTTCCATATCCCAGTCGTCCACCACCACACAGAAGTTGTAGGTCGGCGAACCGTCGGTACGACGAATGATCAGATCGTCCAGCTCCTGATTGCTGAATTCGATCGGCCCACGGATCTGATCATCAAAAATAACGGAACCGTCCTGCGGGTTAGCAAAGCGCACCACGCATGGCTCATCGTCGGCATGATGTTCGTGACTGTGGCGGCAGCGCCCGTCATAACGCGGCTTCTCGCCTTTCGCCATCTGATCTTCACGCAGTTGCTCCAGACGCTCTTTAGAGCAGTAGCAT
Source organism: Salmonella sp. SAL04157 (assembly GCF_046551635.1). Lineage (NCBI taxonomy): Bacteria > Pseudomonadati > Pseudomonadota > Gammaproteobacteria > Enterobacterales > Enterobacteriaceae > Salmonella > Salmonella sp. SAL04157. The sequence continues at coordinate 741 of NZ_JBGDVS010000008.1, read as the reverse complement.
TTATAGGCCGTTCCCGCCTCCAGCATCTCGTCAATCACCGCGTTATAGCGATCAAAACGTTTGGTCTGGAAATATGGGCCTTCGTCCCATTCCAGGTTCAGCCAGTTCATACCATCCATGATGGCTTCAATGGCTTCCGGCGTGGAACGCTCAAGATCGGTGTCTTCAATACGCAGCACGAACTCACCGCCGTGGTGACGTGCGAAAAGCCAGGAATAAAGAGCAGTACGCGCGCCGCCGACGTGCAGATAACCTGTCGGGCTAGGCGCGAAGCGAGTTTTGATTTTCATGAAATGGCCTTACGTTTATAAAGATGCCGACAACCGGCAAATCCTGGAAAGATGAATAGCCTTGTATTCTATCACTGTGGCTTGATTCCTCAATGTTGATCCGGTCAGAACGCTACGCTTTGCTATTTCCGTATAGAAATCATGCAGCGCGGAGTAATTCACGATCGTTTTGTTTAATTTTACGACGAACAAACAAAAACTTTAGAAAATGCGTTGACTCATTTTCAACTCTCCCTATAATGCGACTCCACACAGCGGGGGTGATTAGCTCAGCTGGGAGAGCACCTCCCTTACAAGGAGGGGGTCGGCGGTTCGATCCCGTCATCACCCACCAACTACTTTATGTAGTCTCCGCCGTGTAGATAAGAAATTGAGAAGTGGGTGATTAGCTCAGCTGGGAGAGCACCTCCCTTACAAGGAGGGGGTCGGCGGTTCGATCCCGTCATCACCC
>NZ_JBGDVS010000007.1:0-236687 GCF_046551635.1 Salmonella sp. SAL04157 | reverse complement strand
AACTCAGAAGTGAAACGCCGTAGCGCCGATGGTAGTGTGGGGTCTCCCCATGCGAGAGTAGGGAACTGCCAGGCATCGAATTAAGCGAAGGGCCCTGTCGGAAGACAGGGCCTTTTGTTTTATCTGTAGTCTGTCGGTGAGCACTCTCCTGAGGAGGACAAATCCGCCGGGAGCGGATTTGAACGTTGCGCAGCAACGGCCCGTAGGGTGGCGGGCAGGACGCCCGCCATAAACTGCCAGGCATCAGACAAGTGAAGAAGCCCGTCCGTCTGGACGGGCTTCTTTGCGTGTGTGGTAACTGTAAAAATGTAGGCCTGATAAGCGCAGCGCCATCAGGCAACCGGCACCGCCGGATGCCAGTTTCGCCTTATCCGGCCTGTATGCACTTATCAGGCAGCACCACTACTCACGGATAAATTAAATTCAACAATGGATACGGTTTCCCAAGATCGTCAACCTCCGAACGTCCCGTCACCTTAAATCCCATTTTCTTATAAAATCCAACAGCTTGTGTATTTTGCTCGTTAACATTGGTTGTCAACCCCGGCGCCAGTGTTAACGCATGTTCAACTAATCTCTTACCGATACCCTGACCACGCACGTCTGGATCGACAAACAGCGCATCCATATGTTCGCCGGTAAGCAGCATAAATCCTACCGGCTCATCCTGATCGGTCACGGCAACCCATAGTGGCGCTTCTGGCAGAAAATCGCTCACCAGCTCTTCCAGTTCGGCCCGATAAGCGTTTGACAGAAAATCGTGCGTGGCATCGACTGAGCGACGCCAGATCGCAATCAGTTTTTCCCCTTCCTCATGCCTTGAACGGCGAATGTTAATCATCATCTTCACTCCTTTTTTGCTTACTTCTATTCTAATGCAAATGCTGTCGTGAAACTTTCTCACCTTGAACTTGCAGACTCGACATTCGCCTAATTTCTGAGTATCTTCAGCTATCTGGATGTCTAAACGTTTAAACGTATGTCGTGAGGTTATCAGGTTATGCCGATTCGCGTGCTGGACGAGCTACCCGCCGTCAATTTTTTACGTGAGGAGAATGTCTTCGTCATGACGACTTCTCGCGCATCAGGTCAGGAAATTCGCCCGCTAAAGGTACTTATCCTTAACCTGATGCCGAAGAAGATTGAAACGGAAAATCAGTTTCTGCGCTTGCTATCGAACTCGCCATTGCAGGTCGATATTCAACTACTGCGGATAGATGCCCGCGAGTCGAGGAACACGCCAGCTGAGCACCTGAACAACTTTTACTGTAACTTCGACGATATCTGCGATCAGAACTTTGATGGGCTTATCGTGACCGGAGCGCCGCTGGGTCTGGTGGAATTTAATGACGTGGCTTACTGGCCGCAGATTAGGCAGGTGCTGGAATGGGCGAAAGATCACGTTACTTCGACGCTATTTGTCTGTTGGGCCGTCCAGGCTGCACTCAATATTCTTTATGGTATCCCTAAGCAGACCCGTACAGATAAACTTTCCGGCGTCTATGAACATCACATCCTTCATCCTCATGCTCTGTTGACGCGTGGTTTTGATGATTCGTTTCTGGCGCCACACTCACGCTATGCCGATTTCCCGGCGGCGCTAATACGGGATTATACGGATCTTGAAATTCTGGCCGAAACAGAAGAGGGGGATGCGTACCTGTTTGCCAGCAAAGATAAACGTATTGCGTTTGTCACCGGTCATCCTGAATATGACGCTCATACGTTAGCGGGTGAATATTTTCGTGACGTTGAGGCCGGGTTAAATCCGGAGGTTCCGTACAACTATTTCCCAAAAAACGATCCGCAAAACATACCGCGCGCAACCTGGCGTAGCCACGGTAATTTACTGTTTACTAACTGGCTCAACTATTATGTCTACCAGATTACGCCATATGATCTGCGTCACATGAATCCAACCCTGGATTAATCTTCTGCTTCTGACGATCCTAAAGCGTTTCAGCATGTTGAATCAGGCACCTTCGGGTGCCTTTTTTATTTCCGAAACGCACCTCATCATGTAATTAAATTTAATTTATATTGTTATCAATAGGTTAATGTATAATTAAATTAAAAATGGAAATTGTTTTTGATTTTGAAATTTAATTGAGTAGTCTTAGTTGTGTTGAACGAAAAGCGCACAGTGATCCTTCGTTCGCATTGGGGATGTATCTGGATCAACAACGAGGAGCTGCATGATGAATCCACAGGCAACCACAACTGATGAATTAACCTTTACCAGGCCGCAAGGCGAGCTGGAAAAGCAAGTCCTGACCGCTGAGGCAGTCGAGTTTTTGACGGAGTTAGTCACCCGTTTTACCCCAAAACGCAATAAACTCCTGGCTGCACGTATCCAGCAACAGCAGGATATTGATAACGGTAAGTTGCCTGATTTTATTTCGGAAACCACTTCCATTAGAGAAAGTAATTGGCAGATTCGTGGTATTCCGGCGGATTTACAGGATCGCCGAGTAGAAATTACCGGGCCGGTTGAACGTAAAATGGTGATTAATGCCCTGAACGCAAATGTGAAAGTGTTTATGGCAGATTTTGAAGACTCGCTGGCGCCGGACTGGAATAAAGTTATTGATGGTCAAATCAACCTGCGTGATGCGGTGAACGGCACCATTAGCTATACCAACGAAGCCGGAAAAATCTATCAGCTCAAGCCCGATCCGGCCGTATTGATTTGCCGTGTACGCGGTCTACATCTGCCAGAAAAACATGTTACCTGGCGGGGGGAAGCCATTCCCGGCAGCCTGTTTGATTTTGCTCTGTACTTTTTCCACAACTATAAAGCGCTGCTCGCTAAAGGTAGCGGCCCGTATTTTTACCTGCCGAAAACGCAAGCCTGGCAGGAGGCAGCCTGGTGGAGCGAAGTCTTCAGCTACGCCGAAGACCGCTTTAACCTGCCGCGCGGTACGATCAAAGCGACCCTGTTGATTGAAACGCTGCCGGCTGTTTTCCAGATGGATGAGATTCTTCATGCGCTGCGTGATCATATCGTCGGTCTCAACTGTGGTCGCTGGGATTATATTTTCAGCTATATCAAAACGTTGAAAAATCACCCGGATCGCGTCCTGCCGGACAGGCAGGTGGTAACGATGGACAAACCGTTTCTGAGCGCCTACTCGCGCCTGCTGATCAAAACCTGCCACAAGCGCGGCGCGTTCGCGATGGGCGGTATGGCGGCGTTTATCCCGAGCAAAGATGTTGAACGCAACAATCAGGTCCTTGCCAAAGTGAAAGCGGATAAAGCGCTGGAAGCGAACAACGGCCACGACGGCACGTGGATTGCGCATCCTGGGTTGGCGGATACCGCAATGGCCGTCTTTAACGAGGTACTGGGCGAGCACAAAAATCAGCTGTTCATTACCCGTGATGAAGATGCGCCGATTACCGCCGAGCAGTTACTGGAGCCATGTGAAGGCGAACGCACAGAAGCGGGAATGCGCGCCAATATTCGCGTGGCAGTGCAGTACATTGAAGCGTGGATCTCCGGCAATGGCTGTGTACCGATTTATGGTCTGATGGAGGATGCCGCGACGGCGGAAATCTCACGAACCTCTATCTGGCAGTGGATTCACCATGAGAAAACGCTGAGCAATGGAAAACCCGTAACGAAAGCGCTTTTCCGCGAAATGTTGGCGGAAGAGATGCGGGTAATCCAGGACGAACTGGGCGAGCACCGCTACAGCAGCGGGCGCTTCGACGATGCCGCACGTCTGATGGAGCAAATCACCACCTCAGATGACTTAATCGACTTCCTCACCCTGCCGGGCTATCGCTTACTGGCTTAATTCACCACATAACAATATGGAGCATCTGCACATGAAAACCCGTACTCAACAAATCGAAGAATTACAGAAAGAGTGGACACAACCGCGCTGGGAAGGCATCACCCGCCCGTACAGCGCGGAGGAGGTGGTGAAATTACGCGGCTCGGTTAACCCGGAATGCACGCTGGCGCAGCTCGGCACCGCGAAAATGTGGCGGCTGTTGCACGGTGAAGCGAAAAAAGGCTATATCAACAGCCTTGGCGCGCTGACTGGCGGTCAGGCGTTGCAGCAGGCGAAAGCCGGTATTGAGGCGATTTATCTTTCAGGCTGGCAGGTGGCGGCAGATGCCAACCTTGCATCCAGCATGTATCCGGATCAATCGTTGTACCCGGCAAACTCTGTTCCGGCGGTAGTGGATCGGATCAACAACACTTTCCGTCGTGCAGATCAGATCCAGTGGGCATCCGGTATTGAACCCAACGATCCGCGCTATGTGGATTACTTCCTGCCGATCGTTGCTGATGCGGAAGCCGGTTTTGGCGGCGTTCTGAATGCCTTCGAACTGATGAAATCGATGATTGAAGCCGGTGCAGCGGCCGTTCACTTCGAAGATCAGCTGGCGTCGGTGAAGAAATGCGGCCATATGGGCGGCAAGGTGCTGGTCCCCACGCAGGAGGCGATTCAGAAACTGATTGCTGCGCGTCTGGCCGCTGATGTGATGGGCGTCCCGACGCTGGTGATTGCGCGTACCGATGCGGATGCGGCAGATCTGATCACCTCCGACTGCGATCCCTATGACAGCGGTTTTATTACCGGCGAACGCACCAGCGAAGGTTTTTACCGCACCCATGCGGGCATTGAGCAGGCGATCAGCCGCGGTCTGGCGTATGCCCCGTATGCCGATCTGGTGTGGTGCGAAACCTCTACGCCGGATCTCGAACTGGCGCGTCGTTTTGCCGATGCTATCCACGCGAAGTATCCGGGCAAACTGCTGGCCTATAACTGTTCGCCATCCTTCAACTGGCAGAAGAATCTGGACGACAAGACCATTGCCAGCTTCCAGCAGCAGTTGTCGGACATGGGTTACAAATACCAGTTTATTACCCTGGCGGGCATCCACAGCATGTGGTTCAACATGTTCGACCTGGCGCATGCATACGCTCAGGGCGAGGGCATGAAACACTATGTTGAGAAGGTTCAACAACCCGAGTTCGCCGCGGCGAAAGATGGCTACACCTTTGTTTCCCACCAGCAGGAAGTGGGTACTGGTTACTTCGACAAAGTCACCACCATTATTCAGGGCGGCGCGTCATCCGTTACCGCATTAACGGGTTCCACCGAAGAATCGCAGTTTTGATTGATGCCCGGTGGCGCTGCGCTTACCGGGCCTACAGATAGCGTAGGCCGGATAAGCGAACGCGCCATCCGGCATGACGTGGTGCCGGATGAGGGAAAAAAATGCCGCGTGGCCTGGAATTACTGATTGCTCAAACCATCCTGCAAGGCTTTGACGCGCAGTATGGTCGATTTCTGGAAGTGACTTCCGGCGCGCAGCAGCGTTTTGAACAGGCCGACTGGCACGCCGTTCAACAGGCGATGAAAAGCCGTATCCACCTCTATGATCATCATGTGGGTCTGGTGGTGGAGCAACTGCGCTGTATTACCGATGGCAAAAGTACCGACGCGGATTTCCTTTTACGCGTTAAAGAGCATTACACCCGGCTGTTGCCGGATTACCCGCGCTTCGAGATTGCGGAGAGCTTTTTCAACTCCGTTTATTGCCGGTTATTTGACCACCGCTCGTTAACACCCGAGCGGTTGTTTATTTTCAGTTCGCAACCGGAGCGTCGCTTCCGTACTATCCCGCGCCCGCTGGCCAAAGACTTCTTTCCCGATCACGGTTGGGAGACGCTGTTGATGCGCATACTCAGTGATTTACCGCTGCGTCTGCCCTGGCAGAATAAAAGCCGGGATATCCGCTATATTATCGCGCACCTGACTGAAACACTGGGCGAGGACGCGCTACCTCGCTGCCATGTCCAGGTGGCGAATGAGTTGTTTTACCGTAATAAAGCGGCCTGGCTGGTAGGTAAATTAACCACACCTGACGGTACGCTGCCGTTTTTATTGCCGATTCATCGCACTGATGAGGGTGAACTGTTTGTCGATACCTGCCTGACCACCACGGCAGAAGCGAGCATTGTGTTTGGTTTTGCCCGCTCTTATTTTATGGTGTATGCGCCGCTGCCTGCCGCGCTGGTTGAGTGGTTGCGTGAAATCCTGCCGGGTAAAACCACTGCCGAACTGTATATGGCGATTGGCTGCCAGAAACATGCGAAAACCGAAAGCTACCGCGAATATTTGTGTTATCTGGCTGAAAGCGATGAGAAATTCATTGAGGCGCCTGGTATCCGCGGCATGGTGATGCTGGTGTTTACCCTGCCAGGTTTCGACCGGGTATTTAAAATCATTAAAGACAAATTCGCCCCGCAGAAAGAGATGTCTGCCGCCCATGTGCGTGCCTGTTATCAACTGGTAAAAGAGCATGATCGCGTCGGTCGTATGGCGGATACCCAGGAGTTTGAGAATTTCGTACTGGATAAACGGCAAATTGATCCGGCGCTGATGGCGCTGTTACGGCAAGAAGCGCCAGAGAAGATTACCGATCTTGGGGAACATATCGTCATTCGCCATCTCTATATTGAACGGCGCATGGTGCCGCTCAATATCTGGCTGGAACAGGTAGAAGGCCAGCAGTTGCGCGATGCGATAGAAGAATATGGTAATGCGATTCGCCAGCTTGCCGCCGCTAATATTTTCCCCGGCGATATGTTGTTTAAAAACTTTGGCGTTACCCGTCATGGTCGCGTGGTGTTCTATGACTACGATGAAATTTGCTACATGACGGAAGTGAATTTCCGCGATATTCCGCCAGCGCGTTATCCAGAAGACGAACTGGCCAGCGAACCCTGGTATAGCGTCTCGCCGGGTGATGTTTTCCCGGAGGAGTTTCGTCACTGGCTGTGTGCCGATCCGCGTATCGGGCCATTGTTTGAAGAGATGCATGCCGACCTGTTTCGCGCCGATTACTGGCGCGCGCTACAGACGCGTATTAAAGAAGGGCATGTAGAAGATGTGTATGCCTATCGTCGTCGCCAGCGCTTTAGCGTGCGTTACGGCGCGATCTCAAGTACGGCGAACTCTTCGTAAACCAGTTCCATCTCCGGCGACCAATTACCCTCGCGCTCAAAAAAGGCTCGGTGTGCCGCTTGCCAGTACGCCAGGCTAAGATCGCCTTCGCCTTCCAGTGCGGCGAGATCGGCGCTCATCTCGTTAAAACGGATCAGCCTGAGCGCCAGCGTGCGTATGACGCACACGGCGTCGCCTGTGCCGTTGAGCACAATGTGATATGACCCGGGCGTGACAGGGGGCTGCTCTTTCTGATAGCTAACCAGCGAGCTACAGGTGCCACGCTTTTTACCGGCGACCACTAGCGCCGCCAGCTCGTCGGCCAGCGCCGGCGAATCACCGAAAGACCAACAGAAGGCCTGTGGGTACTTCTCCTGCCAGTATAATTTCAGGCTGCTCATTTCAGCGAGTTCCACCATAGGCCAGCGTCACCTCTTTCGCCGCTTTAATCACCATGGCGCCAAGTTCGGTGACGCGATCGTCAGTAATGCGTGAGCAGGGGCCGGAAATAGAGAGGGCCGCAAACGGTTCGCGGTGTTCGTCATAAATACACGAGGCCACGCAGCGCAGACCGAGCGCATGTTCTTCGTCGTCAAAGGAATAGCCGCGCTTGCGTGTTTGGGCGAGGTCATCTTTCAGATGGATCGGCGACACCAGCGTCGCATGGGTATAAGCGTGCAACCCCTTGCGGTGCAGCAGACTGGTAACCTGTTCCTCACTGAGCTGTGATAAAAACGCCTTGCCCGCGCCAGAGGCGTGCATGGGCAGCTTGCCGCCAATAGGGGCGGACATGCGCATCAGCTGCGTACACTGCACCTGGTCGATAATAATGGCCTGATGGTCGCTCTGGTCGAGTACGGCAAGGTTTACCGTTTCGCCGGAGTCCTCCATCAGCTTGCGCAAAATCGGATGGACAATCGCCAGCAGATTACGGCTCTGTAAGAAGCTGCTGCCGACGATAAACGCGTGTGCGCCTACGGCCCAGTGGCCCAGCTCACCAACCTGGCGGACAAAACCCTGTTGCTGCATGGTGGTGAGTAGACGGTGAGTCGTGGAATTAGGCAAACCCGCCTGTTGCGCCAGTTCGGTCAGCGCCACGCTGCCGTTGGACTCGGCAATCCACTCCAGCAGCTTCAGACCGCGAGTTAAAGACTGAACCTGCCCGGTTACGGGTGCAGTGGTAGCGGCAGGTTTTCTCCCGCGTTTCGCGGGAACAGGGGCAACCATGGCAGACTCCTTTTTCTGTATCGTGGAAATCATTTTCGTTTTATTCAATTATAATGCAAGAGTTCCTGAACTGATCGGATGAGTGACATCACAGGATGCCCGATGGCGCTTCGCTTATCAGGCCTACGCTTTGGGAGCCGCCAAAGTAATTTGTAGGCTGGATAAGGCGCTTGCGCCGCCATCCGACAAAGCGACAGAAGTGGGTGGTAAGCTGAACATGTCTCATGTTGCCCGTTGTTCTCTTTTCCGCCAGCACGCTTTGTGCCAGTATGGCTCGTTACGTGGAGCGTTGTCGGGAGCGAGTGTGAGCAGCAAAGTTGAACAACTGCGTGCGCAGTTAAATGAACGTATTCTGGTGCTGGACGGCGGTATGGGCACCATGATCCAGAGCTATCGTCTACATGAAGAAGATTTCCGCGGGGAGCGCTTTGCCGACTGGCCCTGCGACCTGAAAGGCAACAATGACCTGCTGGTACTCAGCAAGCCGGAGGTGATCGCCGCTATCCACAACGCCTACTTTGAGGCGGGCGCGGATATCATCGAAACCAACACCTTTAACTCGACAACCATTGCGATGGCGGATTACCGGATGGAATCCCTGTCGGCGGCAATTAACTATGCGGCGGCCAAACTGGCGCGCGCCTGCGCCGATGAATGGACGGCGCGAACACCAGAAAAACCACGCTTTGTTGCGGGCGTGCTTGGTCCAACTAACCGCACGGCCTCCATTTCGCCGGACGTCAACGACCCGGCGTTTCGTAATATCACCTTCGATCAGCTGGTGGCGGCCTACCGTGAATCCACTAAAGCGCTGGTGGAAGGTGGCGTAGATCTGATTCTGATTGAGACCGTCTTTGACACCCTGAATGCGAAAGCGGCGGTGTTTGCGGTGAAAGAAGAGTTTGAAGCGCTGGGCGTTGATCTGCCGATCATGATTTCCGGCACCATCACCGACGCCTCTGGTCGTACCCTCTCCGGCCAGACGACCGAAGCCTTTTATAACTCGCTGCGCCACGCCGAGGCGCTCACTTTTGGCCTTAACTGCGCGCTGGGGCCTGATGAACTGCGCCAGTACGTCCAGGAACTGTCGCGGATTGCCGAATGCTACGTCACCGCGCACCCGAACGCCGGCCTGCCGAACGCTTTCGGCGAGTACGACCTCGATGCCGACACCATGGCGAAACAGATTCGCGAATGGGCGGAAGCGGGCTTCCTGAATATTGTTGGCGGCTGCTGCGGCACTACGCCGGAGCATATCGCCGCCATGAGCCGCGCCGTTGTCGGTTTGCCGCCGCGCCAGCTGCCGGAAATCCCGGTGGCCTGCCGTCTGTCTGGCCTGGAGCCGCTGAACATTGGCGACGATAGCCTGTTTGTGAACGTCGGCGAACGTACTAACGTCACCGGCTCGGCCAAATTTAAACGGCTGATCAAAGAAGAGAAATACAGCGAAGCGCTGGATGTCGCCCGTCAGCAGGTCGAAAGCGGCGCGCAGATTATTGATATCAATATGGATGAGGGGATGCTCGACGCCGAAGCGGCGATGGTGCGTTTCCTCAGCCTGATTGCCGGTGAGCCGGATATTGCCCGTGTACCAATCATGATCGACTCCTCCAAATGGGAGGTTATCGAAAAAGGGCTGAAGTGCATTCAGGGTAAAGGCATCGTCAACTCTATTTCGATGAAAGAGGGCGTGGAAGCCTTTATTCATCATGCGAAGTTGCTACGTCGCTACGGCGCGGCAGTGGTGGTGATGGCCTTTGATGAGCAGGGCCAGGCCGACACCCGCGAGCGTAAAATCGAAATTTGCCGCCGCGCTTACAAAATTCTCACCGAAGAGGTGGGCTTCCCGCCGGAAGACATTATCTTCGACCCGAATATCTTCGCCGTGGCGACCGGTATTGAAGAGCACAACAACTACGCGCAGGACTTTATCGGCGCTTGCGAAGACATCAAACGCGAGCTGCCGCACGCGCTGATCTCCGGCGGCGTGTCTAACGTGTCCTTCTCGTTCCGCGGCAACGACCCGGTACGTGAGGCTATCCACGCGGTATTCCTCTACTACGCCATCCGCAACGGCATGGACATGGGCATCGTCAACGCCGGACAGTTGGCTATCTACGACGACCTGCCCGCCGAGCTGCGCGATGCGGTTGAAGATGTCATTCTTAACCGTCGCGATGACGGCACCGAGCGTTTGCTGGATTTGGCGGAGAAATATCGCGGCAGTAAAACCGACGAGGCTGCCAGTGCCCAGCAGGCGGAATGGCGTAGCTGGGACGTGAAAAAGCGCCTCGAATACTCGTTGGTGAAAGGCATTACCGAATTTATCGAACAGGATACTGAAGAAGCCCGCCAGCAGGCCGCCCGCCCGATTGAGGTGATCGAAGGGCCGCTGATGGACGGCATGAACGTGGTCGGCGACCTGTTCGGCGAAGGGAAAATGTTCCTGCCGCAGGTGGTGAAATCCGCTCGCGTGATGAAACAAGCGGTGGCCTACCTGGAGCCGTTTATTGAAGCCAGCAAAGAAAAAGGCTCCAGCAACGGCAAGATGGTGATTGCCACCGTGAAGGGCGATGTGCACGACATTGGCAAGAACATCGTTGGCGTGGTGCTGCAATGCAACAACTACGAAATCGTCGATCTTGGCGTGATGGTGCCAGCGGAGAAAATCCTCAGAACGGCGCGTGAAGTGAATGCCGATCTGATTGGTCTTTCCGGGCTTATCACCCCGTCGCTGGACGAAATGGTCAACGTGGCGAAAGAGATGGAGCGTCAGGGCTTTACTATCCCGCTACTGATCGGCGGCGCAACTACTTCGAAAGCGCATACGGCGGTAAAAATCGAGCAGAACTACAGCGGTCCGACGGTCTACGTGCAGAATGCTTCGCGTACCGTGGGCGTGGTGGCGGCGCTACTCTCCGACACCCAGCGCGATGACTTTGTCGCCCGTACCCGCAAAGAGTACGAAACCGTGCGTATTCAGCACGCCCGCAAAAAACCGCGCACGCCGCCGGTCACGCTGGAAGCGGCGCGCGATAACGATCTGGCGTTCGATTGGGAACGCTACACTCCGCCAGTAGCCCACCGTCTGGGCGTGCAGGAGGTGGAAGCCAGCATCGAAACTTTGCGCAACTACATCGACTGGACGCCGTTCTTTATGACCTGGTCGCTGGCCGGCAAATACCCGCGTATTCTGGAAGATGAAGTGGTGGGCGTTGAGGCGCAGCGCCTGTTTAAAGACGCCAACGACATGCTGGATAAACTGAGCGCGGAGAAACTGTTGAATCCGCGTGGCGTGGTGGGCTTGTTCCCGGCGAACCGTGTGGGTGACGACATCGAAATCTATCGCGACGAAACCCGTACTCATGTTCTGACGGTCAGCCACCACCTGCGCCAGCAGACCGAGAAAGTCGGTTTTGCCAACTACTGTCTGGCGGATTTTGTCGCGCCGAAACTGTCCGGAAAAGCGGACTACATCGGCGCGTTTGCCGTCACCGGCGGTCTTGAAGAAGACGCCCTGGCTGATGCTTACGAAGCGCAACACGACGACTATAACAAGATCATGGTGAAAGCGATTGCCGACCGTCTGGCGGAAGCGTTTGCCGAGTACCTGCATGAGCGTGTACGTAAGGTTTACTGGGGATATGCGCCGAACGAGAGCCTGAGTAACGACGAATTAATCCGCGAAAACTACCAGGGGATTCGCCCGGCGCCGGGTTATCCTGCCTGCCCGGAACATACCGAAAAAGGCACTATCTGGCAGCTACTGGATGTCGAAAAACACACCGGGATGAAGCTCACCGAATCTTTCGCCATGTGGCCTGGCGCGTCGGTCTCCGGCTGGTACTTCAGCCATCCTGAGAGCAAATACTTCGCGGTAGCGCAGATTCAACGCGATCAGGTGACAGATTATGCTTTCCGTAAAGGAATGAGCGTTGAGAACGTTGAGCGGTGGCTGGCGCCGAACCTGGGTTACGATGCGGACTGATTCATAAAATCGTCACTTTTCCTTACAACATACAAGGCACTCATTGGGTGCCTTGTCTCTTTCTTACAATTAAACCCTTATACTGAAGGAAGGCTCTACGCTGAATTTGCCGGATGGCGGCGTAAACGCCTTATCCAGCATACCGTATTACGTATGGTAAGCCCGGTGGCGTGCAACGCCAGCAGGCCTTAACGCTGTGCGCCATCAGGCAATTTATCGCAAGTGAGCTTCAGGAAAACGTATAACGATAAGGAGAACCTGACGCCGTGTTAACTTTGCTCCATCTACTTTCTGCCGTTGCGCTGTTGGTATGGGGAACACATATCGTTCGTACTGGCGTAATGCGCGTGTTTGGCGCGCGTCTACGTACTGTCCTCAGCCGCAGCGTGGAAAAGAAACCGCTCGCCTTTTGTGCGGGTATCGGTGTTACCGCGCTGGTACAAAGCAGTAACGCCACCACTTTATTGGTAACGTCGTTTGTCGCCCAGGATCTTGTCGCCCTGACGCCAGCTCTGGTGATTGTGCTGGGCGCCGATGTGGGTACTGCGCTAATGGCGCGTATTCTCACCTTTGATTTGTCGTGGCTATCGCCGCTGCTGATTTTTATTGGCGTGATTTTCTTTTTGGGACGTAAGCAGTCCCGCGCCGGGCAGCTGGGTCGCGTCGGTATCGGGCTTGGCCTGATTCTACTGGCGCTGGAGCTGATTGTGCAGGCGGTGACGCCGATCACTCAAGCTAATGGCGTGCAGGTCATTTTCGCGTCGCTGACGGGTGACATTATGCTGGATGCGCTGATTGGCGCGATGTTCGCTATTATCAGTTATTCCAGCCTGGCGGCGGTGTTGCTGACGGCGACCCTGACGGCGGCGGGGATTATATCGTTCCCGGTGGCGTTGTGCCTGGTCATCGGCGCCAATCTGGGATCGGGGCTGCTGGCGATGCTCAATAACAGCGCCGCCAATGCTGCCGCGCGTCGCGTAGCGCTCGGCAGCCTATTGTTCAAATTGATCGGCAGCCTGGTCATCCTGCCGTTTGTCCATCCGCTGGCGAATCTGATGGATGAGCTATCGCTACCGAAATCAGAGCTGGTGATCTATTTCCACGTTTTCTATAACCTGGTGCGCTGCCTGGCGATGGTGCCATTTGCCGAGCTGATGGCGCGTTTTTGTAAACGAATTATTCGTGATGAGCCTGAACTGGATACCCATCTGAAGCCGAAACATCTGGATGTCAGCGCGCTGGATACGCCAACGCTGGCGCTGGCTAATGCTGCCCGCGAGGTGCTGCGCATTGGCGATGCGATGGAACAGATGATGGAAGGGCTAAAAAAGGTCATGCACGGCGAGCCGCGTGAAGAGAAAGCGCTGCGCAAGCTGGCGGATGACGTTAACGTGCTCTACACCGCGATTAAGCTTTATCTGGCGCGAATGCCGAAAGACGAGCTGGCAGCGGAGGAGTCCCGCCGGTGGGCGGAGATTATTGAGATGGCCCTGAATCTCGAACAGGCGTCGGATATTATCGAGCGAATGGGCAGCGAGATTGCCGACAAGTCGCTGGCGGCGCGTCGGGCATTTTCAGAAGAAGGATTGAAAGAGCTGGATGCGCTTTACGATCAACTGCTCAGTAATCTGCAACTGGCGATGTCGGTCTTTTTCTCCGGTGATGTCACCAGCGCCCGTCGGTTGCGCCGCAGTAAACATCGCTTCCGTATACTTAATCGCCGATACTCACATGCGCATGTCGACCGCCTGCACCAGCAGAACGTGCAAAGCATTGAAACCAGCTCGCTCCATTTAGGGCTGCTGGGCGATATGAAGCGTCTTAACTCACTGTTCTGTTCGGTCGCCTATAGCGTACTGGAACAGCCGGATCAGGACGAGGAACGGGGCGAGTATTAAGTGAAATGCCGGATGGCGGGGCCTACGGAGAACATGCGCGTAGGCCCGCCATTCGGCATTCAATGTGCCAGGGATTAAAAGCGATGACCCGCTTCCAGCGCCACGGCCTCTTCGCCCGCTTTAAACACCCAGGTAGTATTCGGGCCGCCGAGAACTGCCTGGCCGTTGCTCACCTGAATCCAGTTACCTTCCGGCAAACCAATCACTGTCAGTTCCGGCGCGACCACCAACAGTTCGCGAATACGCTGCTCGCGGGTCTCGCCCTTATGACCTTCCGGCAAGGCGTTAGTGAAGTGAGGATTAATTTGCAGCGGGAACAGATCCAGCGCGTCGAAACCGTTTGGATCGACGATCGGCATATCGTTGGTCGTGCGGATAGTCGGGCAGGCAAGGTTGGCGCCCGCGCTCCAGCCGATATACAGCGCGCCGCGTTTTACCCTGTCCGCCATCGGCGCCAGCAGCCCGCGTTCACGCGATTCTTTCAGTAGCTGAAAGGTATTTCCGCCGCCGACAATAATGATTTCCGCTTTCTCAATCGCCGCAAGCGGATCGGCGACACGATGAATCCCTGTGACGTTTATCCCTAATGGCGCAAGTACCTCTGCGGTTTTATCCGTGTACTCGTCCCATGTTTGCGTGACGCCGGCAAACGGAATAAACACGGCTGAGCGTCGACCGTTCAATTGATTCGCTATCAGCGGCAGAGCGTGTTCCAGCCAGGCTTTGCCCGGCAGCGTCGAGTTACTTAATAAAAGCAGTTCCATTACTTCTCCACCTCATCAGGAAATGTCAAAACGTAATAATGCTACCATTATCCATTTAATGTCTTACTGATATGGCTCATGATGTTACGCGTGTTACAGGCAAAGCGCGGTTGCTAAAAGTGACGCCAGGCCAGATCTGCCATCTGGTATCGCCTGAAAAATTACAGGTATAATCCGCAAAATTATTTAACACGTTTAGAGACGAAAATGGCAAAACTGACCTTACAAGAGCAACTGCTACAAGCGGGATTAGTGACCAGCAAAAAAATGGCCAAAGTCCAGCGCACGGCTAAAAAATCACGCGTTCAGGCTCGTGAGGCCAGAGAAGCGGTGGAAGAAAATAAAAAGGCGCAACTTGAGCGTGATAAACAACTTAGTGAACAGCAAAAACAAGCGGTTTTAGCGAAAGAGTTTAAAGCTCAGGTTAAGCAACTTATTGAAATGAATAGAATCAATGTCTCTAAAGGCGATATTGGTTTTAACTTCACCGATAATAACGTCATCAAAAAAATAGACGTGGATAAGCTCACCCAGACGCAACTGATTAATGGGCGTCTCGCGATTGCGCGTCTGGTTATCAATAACAGCGGTGAATGTGAATATGCGATTATTCCCGCGAGCGTCGCTGATAAAATCGCACAACGAGATGCGGACAGTATTGTCGTAAACAGTGCGCTGAGTCAGGAAGAGCAGGACGAAGATGATCCGTATGCCGATTTTAAAGTTCCTGACGATTTGATGTGGTAAGTCACATTCCCGACGTTTATGTAGAAAAATTTCTCAGAGAGTAAATATGCTGACTGACACATCTACCCGGCTTAATAAATATATCAGTGAAAGCGGCATCTGTTCGCGTCGCGAGGCGGACCGTTTTATCGAACAGGGCAATGTCTTTATCAACGGCAAACGCGCCGCCATTGGCGATCAGGTGGTCGCCGGGGATGTTGTTAAAGTAAATGGTCGGTTGATTGAGCCGCGAGAAGCGGATGATTTAGTGCTGATTGCGCTGAATAAACCGGTTGGCATTGTCAGTACCACTGAAGACGGCGAACGCGACAATATTGTTGATTTTGTGAACTACAGCAAACGTATCTTCCCGATTGGTCGTCTGGATAAAGACTCGCAGGGGCTGATATTTCTGACTAACCACGGCGATCTGGTCAATAAGATTCTACGTGTCGGTAACGATCACGAAAAAGAGTATCTGGTGACGGTGGATAAACCGATTACCGACGAGTTTATTCGCGGTATGGGCGCTGGCGTGCCGATTCTGGGTACCGTCACCAAAAAATGTAAGGTGAAAAAAGAGGCGCCGTTTGTCTTTCGCATCACCCTGGTGCAGGGATTAAACCGTCAGATCCGCCGTATGTGTGAATACTTTGGTTATGAAGTGACGAAACTGGAGCGTACGCGCATTATGAACGTCAGCCTGAGCGGGATTCCGCTGGGCGAGTGGCGCGATCTGACGGACGATGAGCTGATCGATCTGTTTAAATTGATTGAGCGTTCCTCTTCCGAAGCCAAACCAAAGGCCAAAGCGAAGCCGAAGACCACGGGTATTAAGCGACCGGTCGTTGCGATCGAAAAAAGCAATGAGAAAGCGCGCCCGACATCAAGCGGTAAGCGCTTTACCTCGCCGGGACGAAAGAAGAAAGGACGTTAACGTCTGCCGCGCGTCGGCGTATTCGCCGACCAGGAGAATGACGCTTCCGTATCGGGTTTATACGCCTGCTTTTTCTTCAACTGGCGGGCTTTTTTCGCTTCAGCCTCACGCAGCGCCATCAGCTTATCGATGTACTCCTTTTTTACGCTGTTGGTCTCAGAATTGGTCAGTGGACGCCCGTGCGCAATACGGGCGCGGTCCAGCAACGTTTTCAGTTCGCGCTGTTCGCGCTCGGTCATCTCTTTTTGAGTAATGCGGGGGAGTGCCATACGGGTGCCCTCAGTTAGCCGATGCATTTAGAGCCTATCCCATTAGGGCTATTTTACTTGCCATTTTAGACCTGGGCAGTGCTCAAAATCCTCACGTACTACGTGTACGCTCCGGTTTTTGCGCGCTGTCCGTGTCCAAACTGGCTGCGCCAATAACGCCTGGTGGGATAGGCTCTTAGTCTACGGCAATACGCAACGGGCGGATAGCGCTCAGTCAGCAATCCGCAGCTTTCCGGCGAAATCCTGTGGCGTATAACCCGTTGACGTAAATCCTTTATCCGTGATGATGTTATCGATTTCTTTTACGCTTGCGATGCACATCACACCGTCCTGACCAAATTTGGTATGGTCGGCAAGAATCACTGATTTTTTGCTCATCGCAATCATGGCTTTGGCAACGTAGGCTTCTTCAAAGCTCTTCACCAACACGCCATGCTGGGGAGAAATGCCGCCAGCGCCAATAAAACAGATATCCGCGTGAATCGCGTTAATCTGCTGACAAACCGAGACGCCGAGGTTGGCGCGAAAATGGTAATCATATTCGCCGCCTAATACATACACGCGGGCCTGCAGGTTATGCTCTTTAATTTTATCGGCAATCAGGGCTGAATTGGTAATCACGGAAAAAGCGAGAGGCGGTAATTGCTCGGCCAGAATAAGGTTAGTTGTACAGGAATCAATAAACAATGTATCCCGTTCACTGACCATTTCGGCGGCAAGTTTGCCAATCGCTATTTTCTCTTCGCGATGCGCCTCTATTCTTGCGCTAAACGCATCCTCCTGGACAACTTGCTTTTTGACTGCGCCCCCATGAATCTTAGTGATTTTGCCTTCAGACTCCAGTAAGGAGAGATCGCGACGAATGGTTTCCGAGGTGACGTTGAGCATTTCCGATAATTTAATAACGGTGACTTCACCGAATTTGTTTAATTCATCAAGAATATGTTTTCGTCTTTTAATTGGATTCATTATCTTTCGCCGCCGTCAACCTTTGGCGCATGGTAACTGGATGCGTCAGGCAACGCAACCACTCCAATGCATGGACGATACCCTCCTCATCATTCGTGGCAGTCACATAGCCGGCCTGCCGCTTTACTGCATCCGGCGCGTTGCCCATTGCGATGCTGATTCCGGCGGCGGCAAACATGCTGACATCATTCTGCTGATCGCCAATCGCGACCACCTTGTCAGAAGATATATTTAAATAATGAATTAATTGTTCTATTATGCACCCTTTATTTACATCGGATCTTTGAATATCAATATAATTTTCTCCCGTGACAACCGCATAATATCCACAAGGCAGGTGATTATTCACTTCTGTACACAGAGTATCTATCTCCGAAGATGCGGCAACAAGTGTAATTTTATATATATTGCGACGATTAAAGATATTTTCTGCAGTTTCAGTTATAAGCGGTAACTCAAATAAGCGGGCTTCATATGTTGTCCAGGGTGCAATTAGTCTATCGTCACGATGGTGAATTGCTTCGGCGCTAAAAAAGTGGTGGTGATAGCGGGAAAGAGAAATATGTTGGTCAATATTCCATAGATCTGTGGCGGTCAGCGGGGCAGCATGAATAATGCGCGGCCCCGCCATCTCCAGCAGGCGTCCGCAGTTAAAACCGGCGCACCAGCTAAACAACGTATCAACCTGTTGCTGGCGTAGCAGGCGTACCATTGAGGAGACCGGTCTGGCGGAACATGCCGCCAGCAGACCACCGTCCTGGCGGAACGCAATCAGCGCCTGACGCGTGCGCGGGCTGATTGTTTTCTGCGAGGTGAGTAATGTTCCATCCAGATCGGTGATCAACAACATCTCTCGTTCCCTGATATCAATGAACAATAAACGGCGTAACGGCTTCTTTGGCGGCGTTGCACACCATGTTGTCGATAGCCGTACCGACCACCAGAATATTGACCCCGGTATCTTTAAACGCTTTCGCGTTGGCGAGGTTAATCCCGCCTTCCGCCAGCGTCGGAACATCCACCGCGCCGACCAACGCCCGCAGGCGATCTTTAATCATCTGCGGGATATCGCCTGCCGCTACGCCTTCATAGCTCATGCCTGTCATCAGACCAATCATATCCACGCCGATATCCTGCATTCGCTTCGCCACGCTGGCGACCTCTTCCGGCGTGCGTGCAGGAATACCGAAAGTATGCAGATCGTCAGGATGGCCAATGTAGGCATCGACAGTCAGACCATACTGATGGGCGAGATTAACGATGTCCTGCAGATCGTCCCAGTCGGATTTATGCGTATGTAAACCGTCGGCCCCAGCGCGGGCAATCTCCAGAATTTCCGTTTCGCTGAGCGGCACCGGTAAGGTTTCGGTAAAACCGCCGGCGATACCAACGGTGATAAAAATATCGTCCGGGACCACATTACGCACACCGTGTACGGCCTCAGCCATCTGGCTATTGGTGATTTCGTGACGAATCTGCTCCGCCGCGTGCATGTTGTTCACGCCTTTGTGTCCACGCGCCAGCGCCAACGCAGGGTGGTTCGGCTCCAGTAGCTTAACGCCAGCCTCACACACGGCTTTCGCCAGGCGCGCATCGTCGCCGGTTATTCCTGTGCTGAGGATGGTTTGCCCGCCGTGAAGTGTGATGGCTTCTTTCACTTTCTGTAACGCTTTGGCGCGTTTTTTATTCATATCGCCTTTAAACATGGTGTACCTCTGGTGTTGGTGCATTAATTAACGGCTGTCGTTGTTGATTCGCTCTGTACGACAGGTTTGAAACGGTTAGCAATAATGGTGGTAAGGCAGGTCATCGCCATTGTGGCAATCATTACGATGGCCATCTGGAGCGCATTGTTGGATAAGAACGGTGAGGCGAAAGCCGGAACATAGGCCACCCCTTTGACGTTAAAAAAGCCCAGCATCATGCCGCCCATTCCGGCCCAAAAAATGGCGGAGCCAAAAACAATTTTGTTGGCGAACATGAAGGGATAGGCGGATTCAACAAAGGTGCCAAAGCCCAGGTTAATGAGCAGGCCCGGCGTAGCAACGGCAGCTTCGCTTTTTTCACGCGGGGCGATCACATTGGCAAGGTTAATACCTGCGGCCACCATCACCAGACCGACCATATCGACCGCGCCGAGGAAGCTGACGCCGGATTTTTCCATCTCCAGCAGTACCAACGGCAGGATCACCGCGTGATAGACGCCGCCGAGAATGGCAGGCCAGATAACCAGACCAGCCAGCAGCCCGGCAAGAATTGGGCTGAATGCCAGCGTGCTTTCGATAGCCAGTTTGATGTAATTACCCGCAGATAGCGCCAGCGGACTCAGCAGATAGTGCATGATTAACCCAGCGGCAAGGCCCGATATCCCACCGGCGACGATGTTGACGGTAGTCATTGGGAAGCGCCAGTTCAGGCACAGCTCGAACAGCCAACGGACGAAAATCCCCGCCATTACACCGCCGATAATGCCGCCGATAAGACCGCCCTCTACGGAAAGCACGCCAGCGACGACCCCGGCCACAATTGAAACTTCATCCAGTTCGGAAATCTGTTTTGCCGCCAGTACCGCGACTAACACCGGCAGACCTTTTAGTAAGATTTCAAAGATATCGTTAAGTTTTTCCAGTCCTGGTATGTGGCTCAGGGCGAGTACAATCGCCATGGCGATAAAGCCTGGTAGCGCAGGGATCATGATGCTACGAATGTTAAAACGTTTGAGCAGGCTTTTTCCGGAACCGCTCTGCGAGGGCGAAGCGCTACCCAACTGTGGTTTGTACTTGATACCCCAATGTTTACACAGTGACGCCACGAAGGAGACGGCGCGGGTACGGCTGGTGGTGCCGGTTGTTCCGGAGGTCGCGACCACATTCGCCCCCTTTGCCGCCACCAGCGCCATGGAGGTTCCCCCGGTGCCGACAATCGGTGTTTTCATCTCAACGGCGGCGGCAAAAACGGCCTGGTTCGCCTTTACCGGATCGGCGCTCATTACCACGATCCCATCGATCTCACCGCAGCGGATCATCTCAGCGATTTGGCGATCGCTTTCTACTACCGAGGTGTTTACCTCCGAAAGTTTGCCCTGAAATATGCGCTGTGGTTTTTGTTGGTTTTCTGTGGTTAATGCATAAACCGATGCCGGGGTATCGGGTTTGGCGACGTCCATCGAGGCTTCTGCCGCGATAAACTGTACGGCGGCCACATTCACGCCCGCAGCCTCACACTGCTGATAAATCTCCTGGAGTAACTTCTCTGGCTCGGCGCCACCCAGGTTGTAGAGGTTGCCTCCACTGCTTCCAATAATCGCAATTTTTTTCATAGCGGCCTCAAATAGGGTAAGGGGGTTATCTGTGTTGTAGTGCAATCATAATTCCAACCAAAACAAAATAAAGCAACAATGAAAAAGTGGGGTTATACCAAAAGATATCAATTTTTAAATGTAACTCATTAAAATATAATGATTAATTTATGTTTTTGCTTTGTGTTGTTTTGTGTGGTTTTGTGACGAGGTTCAAAATGGGGAGTGCATAAATAGGGGAAAGTTGCCCATGTTGGTGGGACGAGTAGGGTGTTGCGGATTCCTGAGCAGTATTCCGCCGGCAGCGCCTGGCGCGGGAACCGCCGGATGACGTGCCTGCGTCGTCATCCGGCAGCGTATTGCCTGATAGCGCTCACCCGCTGTCGTGTCAGGGCGATTATTCAAATAAGTTCTGATGTAGCTTTTGCACCACTTTCTCGGCATCGTCTCCCGGCACGAGGAAGCACAGATTGTGGCTGGAGGCGCCGTAACAAATCATGCGAATGTTGAACGGTTCCAGGACGCCAAACACTTCTTTACCAACGCCGCAGGCTTTTGACAGGTTGTTGCCAATCAGCGCGACCAGCGCCAGTCCTTCTTCGACTTCTACCCGACACAGCGCGGAAAGCTCCATCAATAAGGATTGGGTCAGTAACGTATCGCCCGTGGAGGTGGAGCCGGTAGTATCCAGCGTCAGCGCGACGCTCACCTCCGAAGTGGTAATCAGATCTACCGAAATATTATGCCGCGCCAGAATGCCGAACACCTCAGCCAGGAAACCTCGCGAGTGCAGCATATTCAGGCTGTGCAGCGTCAATAGCGTTTGATTGCGGCGCAGCGCCAGCGCGCGGAACAGCGGCGGGTTTTGGGTTTTATTGCACACCAGCGTACCGCCCGCTTGCGGATCTTTACTGGAGCCAACGAAGACCGGGATATCGCTGCGCACGGCCGGGAGTAAGGTGGCTGGATGCAGTACTTTTGCGCCGAAGGTTGCCATCTCCGCCGCTTCTTCAAAGTCGATTTCATCAATTCGCTGCGCGACGGGCACCACGCGCGGGTCGGTGGTGTAAATACCGGGCACATCTGTCCAGATATCAACCCGCGCGGCGTGGAGCGCTTCAGCCAGCAACGCTGCCGTATAGTCGCTGCCGCCGCGGCCTAACGTCGTGGTGCGGCCTTTGCTTTCACTGCCGATAAAGCCCTGAGTAATGACCAAAGTTTCGTTCAGGCGCGGGAGCAACTGCTGCGCGGCCAGTTCCGCAAGCGCTGCGACGTCCGGTTCCGCACGACCAAAGCGATCGCTGGTACGCATCACTTTGCGCACGTCGAACCAGTGGGCCTGTACGTCGCGTTCACGCAGGATCTCAACAAATAGCAGGGTAGACATCAGCTCGCCGTGGCTGACCAGTTCATCGGTCAGGGCTGCCGATGTCGCCAGCGATGCCGCCTCCGCCAGAATAGTGATGTTTTCCAGCAGGCGTTCAATCTCTTCGCGAATGACATTCGGATGACGCAGACGATCAAGGATATCGAACTGGATTTTACGGATGGCGTCGAGCGTAGCGAAACGTTCGCCAGGCTCCATCCCTTCGGCCAGCGCCACCAGCAGATTAGTGATGCCGGCAGACGCGGAAAGCACGACTAAACGAACATTGGCGTCGGAAAGTACGATATCCGCGCTACGGTTCATGGCGTCAAAATCAGCGACGCTGGTACCGCCAAATTTGGAAACAACGATCTCTGTCATATCAACCTCGTGTCAGGAAATGAAAAACGCGACCATGGCACAAGGGCAGAACAGAAACCGGTGCAGGCGCAAATGCAAGTAACGTATTTATAAATAAAAGTTGTGGCCTGGACTGTCAACGTTGGGATTATGCGGATTTTTTATGCTGAGTTTAGGCTCAGTAACAGCGCTTATAACCCCGATACCCGTTTGTAGTATGTTGGCTTATCTATGCGCCCGGCGACTCACCCACTTGCTGCCTTTCTGCACCTCGAATTATTTAGGGTATATACTTTTTATCCTCATTCGACAGTGCCTGGGGCAACGGCACTAAAACAATCACACTTTTCTGTGACTGGCGTTACAATCGATCCCAGTCACAATTCTCAAATCAGAAGAGTATTGCTAATGAAAAACATCAATCCAACGCAGACTTCTGCCTGGCAGGCGCTCCAGAAACACTACGATGAAATGAAAGACGTTACGATCGCTGAGCTTTTCGCGAACGATAGCGACCGTTTCGCTAAATTTTCCGCGACGTTTGACGATCTGATGCTGGTGGACTTCTCCAAAAACCGCATCACCGAAGAGACGCTGGCAAAATTACAGGATCTGGCGAAAGAGACCGATCTGGCCGGCGCGATTAAATCCATGTTCTCCGGCGAGAAGATCAACCGCACCGAAGACCGCGCCGTGCTGCACGTGGCGCTGCGTAACCGTAGCAATACGCCGATCATCGTGGACGGCAAAGATGTGATGCCGGAAGTGAACGCCGTGCTTGAGAAAATGAAAACTTTCTCGCAAGCGATTATCTCCGGTCAGTGGAAAGGCTACACCGGTAAGGCCATCACCGACGTGGTGAACATCGGTATCGGCGGTTCCGACCTCGGCCCGTTCATGGTGACGGAAGCGCTGCGTCCGTATAAAAATCATCTGACTATGCACTTCGTCTCTAACGTTGATGGTACCCACATCGCTGAAGTGCTGAAAAAAGTGAACCCGGAAACCACGCTGTTCCTGGTGGCGTCGAAAACCTTCACCACGCAGGAAACCATGACCAACGCCCACAGCGCGCGCGACTGGTTCCTGAAAAGTGCAGGCGATGAAAAACACGTGGCGAAACACTTTGCTGCGCTCTCCACTAACGCCAAAGCGGTCGGCGAATTTGGTATCGACACGGCCAATATGTTCGAGTTCTGGGACTGGGTCGGCGGTCGTTACTCGCTGTGGTCTGCCATCGGGCTGTCCATTATTCTGTCCGTCGGTTTCGACAACTTTGTCGAGCTGCTTTCCGGCGCGCACGCGATGGACAAGCATTTCTCCACCACTCCGGCGGAGAAAAACCTACCCATTCTGCTGGCGTTGATTGGCATCTGGTACAACAATTTCTTCGGCGCGGAAACCGAAGCCATTCTGCCGTACGACCAGTATATGCACCGTTTCGCCGCCTACTTCCAGCAGGGCAACATGGAATCCAACGGTAAATACGTTGACCGTAACGGCAACGCCGTGGATTACCAGACAGGCCCAATTATCTGGGGCGAACCAGGCACCAACGGTCAGCACGCGTTTTATCAATTGATTCACCAGGGTACTAAAATGGTGCCGTGTGATTTTATCGCCCCGGCTATCACCCATAACCCGCTATCCGATCATCATCAGAAGCTGCTGTCTAACTTCTTCGCGCAGACCGAAGCGCTGGCGTTTGGTAAATCCCGCGAGGTGGTTGAGCAGGAATATCGCGATCAGGGTAAAGATCCGGCGCAGCTTGAACACGTTGTGCCATTCAAAGTGTTTGAAGGCAACCGCCCGACCAACTCTATCCTGCTGCGCGAAATTACGCCATTCAGCCTGGGCGCGCTGATTGCGCTGTATGAGCATAAAATCTTTACGCAGGGCGCCATCCTGAACATCTTTACTTTCGACCAGTGGGGCGTTGAGTTGGGTAAACAGTTGGCTAACCGTATTCTGCCGGAGCTGGGCGATGATAAAGCTATTTCGTCCCATGATAGCTCTACCAACGGTCTGATTAACCGTTATAAAGCCTGGCGCGCCTGATGGCGCTGCGCTTATCCGGTCTACGTAATGCATAGCGTCTGTAGGCCGGATAAGGCGTTTCCCCGCCATCCAGCAAAAAGAGAATAAGATAATAAAAAAGCCGATATTCACATCGGCTTTTTTTATAAGATAATTCCGCTTGTCCGTCTTTATCCCCACAATTTTATATTGAGCTTAATCCTAAAATAAGCAATAACCAGAAAATCACTCTGCGTTACTTTCAGATTATACGGATGCCGATGTCTTTTATTTTAATTTTAACTTATTGATTTTATTTGTTTGTTAATTAAACAATGTAGGCGTTACTTCTTTAAAGTTTAATTATCCTAAAACCTCGCTGTTATTTCTCCCGGACATAATCCGCCTGCTTTGGTTGTGTATACTCGGTAGCGCCCGAAATTCTTTTGGGTAAATCTCCATTCATTCAATGAAGGGAAATTATGATGAAAAAAGTACTGTATGGCATTTTTGCCATAACCGCGCTTGCGGCGACATCTGTCTCGGCAGCCCCCGTTCAGGTGGGTGAAGCGGCAGGGTCGGCAGCGACGTCGGTATCGGCGGGAAGTTCCTCCGCCACCAGCGTTAGCACCGTAAGTTCGGCGGTGGGCGTCGCGTTAGCGGCAACCGGCGGCGGCGATGGTTCCAATACCGGAACCACGACCACCACGACCACCAGTACCCAGTAGTATCGGTACGTTTAACCATAACCACACTCCGGTGTGGTTATTTTGCCCCTCTGGAGAAGCGTCGTGAAGCGACTCGCACTTATCCTGATTTGCCTGCTATTACAGGCGTGTTCGGCCACCACTAAAGGCTTGGGCGATTCACTGTGGGACAGTTTGTTCGGTACGCCAGGCGTACAGCTAACGGATGACGATATTCAAAACATGCCTTATGCCAGCCAGTACATGCAGCTTAACGGCGGTCCTCAACTGTTTGTGGTGCTCGCTTTCTCGGAAAACGGGCAGCAGAAATGGGTGACGCAGGATGGCGCGACGATCGTGACGCAGCATGGCCGTCTGGTCAAAACGCTGCTCAGCGGCGACAACCTGATCGATGTGAATAATCTGGCGGCCGACCCGCTGGCGAAACCAGGACAGATTATCGATGGCGCGACCTGGACTCGCACCCTGGGCTGGACCGAACATCGCCAGGTGCGTTACGCCACCGCCCGTTCCGTTTTTACATGGCGAGGGACCGATAGCGTTAGCGTCGGCAGTGAAGAGACCGCCGTGCGGGTGCTGGATGAAGAAGTGACGACCGATCAAACGCGTTGGCGTAATCGCTACTGGGTTGATAACGAAGGCCAAATTCGCCAGACGGAACAGTATTTGGGCGCGAATTACTTTCCGGTGAAAACCACGCTGATTAAGGCGGCAAAATCATGATGAAAAGGACGATAAGCGCGCTGGCGCTGGCCTTTGTCGCGTCATCCGCCTTTGCCAGCGGCACTGTTACCGTTTTTACCCAAGGTAATAGCGAGCCTAAAACGCTGACAGACGCTGAGCGTCTGCTCGATTTAGTCGGACAGCCGCGCCTGGCAACGAGCTGGTGGCCTGCGGCGGTGATAGGCGAAGAACAGGCGACCGTGACGGCGCGTCAGCAGCAACAGGAACTTCTCGGGCGACTGGCGGCGCTCAGCGCTGAGGAAGACGGTGATGCGGCGGCGGCGATAAACACACTGCGCCGACAGATTCAGGCGCTGAAGGTGACGGGCAGACAATTCGTGAATCTTGATCCTGACGTGGTGCGGGTGAGCGAACGAGGTAACCCGCCGCTGCAAGGTCACTACACGCTCTGGGTCGGGCCGCAACCCACGCAGGTGACGCTCTTTGGCTTGATTAGCCAGCCGGGCAGCCAGCCGTTCGTCCCTGGGCGGGACGTCGCCAGTTATCTCGAGGGTCAGCGCTTACTCAGCGGCGCGGATCGTAGCTATGCCTGGGTGGTTTACCCTGATGGACGCAGCCAAAAAGCGCCGGTGGCTTACTGGAATAAACGTCATATCGAGCCAATGCCCGGCAGTATTATTTTTGTCGGTTTTGCCGATTCCCTTTGGCGCGGCACGCCGGAGGCGATAAATGCCGACATTCTTCATACCCTGACGCAGCGGATACCGGAATAATGAAAAAAACACATCTGCTCAGCGTGCTGGCGCTGGGTATTAGCGCGGCCTGCCATGCCGAAACATATCCAACCCCTATTGGGCCTTCACAATCTGACTTTGGCGGCGTGGGCCTGCTGCAAACGCCGACAGCGCGTATGGCGCGTGAAGGGGAGATGAGCCTGAACTATCGTGATAACGATCAGTACCGCTACTACTCGGCTTCGGTTCAGCTTTTCCCGTGGCTGGAAACCACGTTGCGCTATACCGATGTCCGTACGAAAAAGTACAGCAGCGTGGAATCATTCTCCGGCGACCAGACTTACAAAGATAAAGCGTTTGATGTGAAACTGCGGTTGTGGGAAGAGAGTTACTGGATGCCGCAGGTGGCGGTTGGCGCGCGCGATATCGGCGGGACGGGGCTGTTTGATGCGGAATATATTGTAGCGAGTAAGGCCTGGGGGCCGTTTGATTTTTCATTAGGTCTCGGCTGGGGCTATCTTGGCACCAGCGGCAATGTGTCTAATCCTTTCTGTTCGTATAGTGATAAATTCTGTTCACGTGATAACCGTTATAAAGAGGCAGGTTCCGTCGACGGTAGCGATATGTTTCACGGCCCGGCCTCGCTGTTTGGCGGCGTGGAATACCAGACCCCGTGGCAACCGCTACGCCTGAAGCTGGAGTATGAAGGCAATAACTATCAGCAGGATTTTGCGGGTAAACTGGAACAGAAGAGCAAGTTTAACGTCGGCGCCATTTACCGCGTCACCGATTGGGCCGACGTTAACCTCAGCTACGAGCGCGGCAACACCTTTATGTTTGGTGTTACGCTGCGCACCAATTTCAACGATTTACGTCCCGCGTATCATGACAATTCACGCCCGCAATACCGACCACAGCCGCAGGATGCCATCCTGCAACATTCGGTAGTGGCTAATCAATTAACGTTATTGAAATATAATGCTGGTCTGGCGGACCCGAAAATCCAGGTCAAAGGCGATACGCTGTACGTTACCGGTGAACAGGTGAAGTACCGCGACTCCCGTGAAGGGATCGTGCGCGCTAACCGGATCGTCATGAACGATCTGCCGGAGGGGATCCGCACGATCCGCGTGACGGAAAACCGCCTTAATCTGCCGCAGGTCACCACTGAAACCGATGTCGCCAGCCTGAAACGCCATCTGGAAGGCGAACCGCTGGGACATGAAACCCCGCTGGCGCAAAAACGCGTAGAGCCGATCGTGCCAGAGAGTACTGAACAGGGCTGGTATATCGACAAGTCGCGCATTGATTTTCATCTTGATCCCGTGCTGAATCAGTCGGTAGGCGGCCCGGAAAACTTCTATATGTATCAGTTGGGCGTAATGGGAACTGCGGATCTGTGGGTCACGGATCATCTGCTCACCACGGGCAGCGTGTTTGCCAATATCGCCAACAACTACGACAAATTTAACTACACCAATCCGCCGAAGGATTCACATCTGCCGCGGGTGCGTACGCATGTCCGTGAGTATGTGCAGAATGATGTTTATGTGAATAACCTACAGGCCAACTACTTCCAGTATTTTGGCAATGGTTTCTATGGGCAGGTCTACGGTGGTTATCTGGAGACCATGTTTGGCGGTGCCGGGGCGGAAGTCCTGTATCGCCCGATAGACAGCAATTGGGCGTTTGGTCTGGATGCCAACTACGTGAAACAGCGTGACTGGCGTAGCGCGCAGGATATGATGAAGTTTACCGATTACAGCGTGAAGACCGGACATTTGACCGCATACTGGACGCCGTCGTTCGCCCAGGATGTGCTGGTGAAAGCCAGCGTTGGTCAGTATCTGGCGGGCGATAAAGGCGGTACGCTGGAGATCGCCAAACGCTTCGATAGCGGCGTCGTTGTCGGCGGTTACGCGACGATTACCGATGCGTCGCCGGATGAATATGGGGAAGGGGATTTTACCAAAGGCGTATATGTTTCCGTGCCGCTGGATCTCTTCTCGTCCGGCCCAACCCGAAGTCGTGCGGCAATTGGCTGGACGCCGCTGACGCGTGACGGTGGTCAACAGCTTGGGCGTAAGTTTGGCCTGTATGATATGACCAGTGACAGGAGCGTAAATTTCCGTTAATACTCAGGCCGGATAAGGCGTTCAAAGCGCTATCCGGCAAATTATCTTATTGAACAAAATATAAACATAAATAAAAAATATAGATGCTCGTCACATTTGTGCGTTATACAGAAACCTCGCCGCAGAGAAAGAGGGGGCTGTTATGATGCCATTATCGCGCTCACGTCTTGAGTTTATCGCCACGATTTTACAAAACGTACTAAATTTGGGGCTGCTTACCCTCGGTCTGATCCTGGTCGTTTTTCTCGGTAAAGAGACGGTGCATCTGGCGGATGCATTATTCGTGCCTGAGCAAGCCAGCAAATATGAACTGGTGGAAGGGCTGGTGATCTACTTTCTTTATTTCGAATTTATTGCGCTGATTGTGAAGTACTTTAAGTCTGGCCTTCACTTTCCGCTGCGCTATTTCGTGTACATTGGGATCACGGCGATTGTGCGCCTGATCATTGTCGATCATAAAACGCCAATGGATGTATTACTCTATTCGGCGGCGATCCTCCTGTTGGTTATCACGTTGTGGTTATGTAATTCGAACCGACTACGGCGAGAATAGGCGTCGCCACACCGTAACGGACGTACGGCGTGGCGATAAATCAGCTTATTGTATGGCGGCTTTCGGCGTTTTCTCTTCTGCTGGCGTCCATAACTTCTCAAGTTCTTCCAGCGTTTTGCCTTTGGTTTCCGGCACGAACTTCCACATAAACAGCGCCGCCAGAATACCCATACAACCGTAAATCCAGTAGGAGAAACCGTTGTGGAAATGGGAAACCAGCCACGAATTTTTGTCCATCATCGGGAAGGTCCAGGAGACGAAGTAGTTCGCCAGCCACTGCGCGGCGACGGCAATGGCGAGCGCTTTGCCACGAATCGCGTTCGGGAAGATTTCTGCCAGCAGCACCCAACAAACCGGTCCCCAGGACATGGCAAATGCGGCGACGTAAAACAGCATCGACAGCAGCGCTATCAGCCCGGAAGCCTGGGTGTAAAACGCGGTGCCAAGGCTGAACATCCCAAGAGCCATACCCAATGCGCCAATAATTTGCAGCGGTTTGCGACCAAATTTATCTACCGTCATGATGGCCAGCACGGTGAAGCTCAGGTTGATTACGCCGACAATAATGGTCTGCAAGAGCGCCACGTCGGTGCTGGCCCCTAACGTTTTAAACACTTCCGGCGCGTAGTAGAGCACGACGTTAATGCCGACAAACTGCTGGAAGACGGACAGCATCACGCCAATGACTATCACGCCCACGCCAAACATCAACAGGCGTCCGCCGGTTTTACGACCATGCTCCAGAGACTGGTTGATCTCCTGCATGGCCTGGGTAGTGAGGCTGCTACCCATAATTTTGCGCAGAATGCCCTCCGCCTGTTCGTGTTTGCCACGTGCCATCAGCCAGCGCGGGCTTTCCGGTACGGTATACAGCAGCAGTAAAAACAGCAGGGCGGGAATACTTTCTGAAGCAAACATATATCGCCAGCCATCGGTATTCAGCCAGTTAGCGTCACCAGAGCGGGCAATGAAATAGTTAACGCAATACACCAACAGTTGACCAAAAATAATGGCGAACTGGTTAAAGGAAACCAGTTTCCCACGAATATGCGCTGGAGCCAGTTCAGCAATATACATCGGTGAGAGCATTGAGGCTAAACCAACGCCAATACCACCAATGATGCGATAAATAACAAATTCGGGGACATATCCGGCCAAATAAACAGGTACGGCATTATCTGGGTTAATCGTGGTAAATCCTAATTCTGGCCATGCGGAGCCAATACCGGAAATAAAGAACAGCAGAGCGGCGATTTTCAGCGAGTCCCGACGACCAAAGCGGTTACTGCAATAACCGCCCAGCGCACCGCCGATGATGCAGCCAATCAACGCACTGGCGACGCAGAAGCCCAATAGCGAGTTGGCGGCGGATTCACTTAAATGTTGCGGAGCGACAAACACGGTATTTAAGGATTCTACCGTTCCGGATATGACGGCAGTGTCATAGCCGAATAATAACCCTCCTAATGTTGCGACTAAGGTAATGGAAAAAATATAGCGGGAATTATAGTGGGTGTTCATTCAGACCTGCCTTAGAGGATACAGCTCTTTTGATCAGTGTCGTGATGGTGAATTTAACAGGCAGGGAAAACAATTATCATTTTTTACATTGCAATTATGTTTTGTCTTTTCTGTGATCTTAATTCTGTTTAATTTGTCTGTTTTCAGACGGTAAATATAATTGCAGTGATGGGGGCCACGAAAGAAAATAATCGTAACAGCAATGCAAAATAACATAAAAAAAGCGCTCCGAAGAGCGCCAAAATACGACCATAAGTGGGGATAACATAAGTTGAGGGCAGTGGCATTGCCCGTTGCCGGGCAGGTACTTCGATAAGACTTAACCTTTCACACCCCCTGCCGTCAGGCCGTTGACCAGCCAACGCTGCGCCAACAGGAACACCAGGGTGATAGGAATAGCGGAAAGGACGGCGGCGGCGGCAAAGTCGCCCCACAAATAGTTTTGCGGGTTGAGATATTGCTGCATACCCACGGCCAGCGTATAGCTGTCCACATCGCGCAGTAACAACGAGGCGACCGGAACTTCGGTAATCGCCGCGATGAACGACAGAATAAACACCACCGCCAGAATCGGTACGGAAAGCGGCAGCAGCACCAGGCGAAATGCCTGCCACGGGGTTGCGCCATCCAGCGCGGCGGCCTCTTCCAGCGAGCTGTCGATAGTTTCGAAGTAGCCTTTAATCGTCCAGACGTGCAGCGCGATGCCGCCAAGATAGGCGAAGATCACGCCGCCATGCGTATTCAGACCGATAAATGGAATGTATTGTCCCAGGCGATCAAATAACGCATACAGCGCTACCAGAGACAAAACCGCCGGAAACATCTGGAAAATCAGCATCCCTTTGAGCAGTGTTGCTTTACCTGGAAAACGCATTCGTGCGAAAGCGTAGGCGCAGGTGGTGGAGAGCGCCACGATGCCGATGGCGGTAATACCGGCGATTTTCACCGAGTTCCACAGCCACAGCAGGACCGGGAAGGGAGGCGGCGTTACCCGACCATCCGCATGTTCCACGCTGAAACCCAGCGCCAGCCGCCAGTGTTCCCAGGAGATTTTGTCCGGGATCAGGCTTCCGGTGGCGAAGTTCCCTTCACGTAGCGAGATAGCGATGACCATCAGCAGCGGGAACATAATCGCCGCGATGAAAATCAGCAGCCCCAGGTGCGTGATCAGGAGACGCAGTTTCTGAGATTTGGGTTGGACCATAGCCATTGTTATTATCTCCCTTAATCAAACTTCATACGCGTGGCTTTCAGGTTCACTATTGCCAGCGCGCCTACCAGCAGGAAGATCAGCGTGGCAATGGCCGCCGCCAGACCGAAGTCCTGACCGCCGCCGCCTTCAAAGGCGATACGGTAGGTGTAGCTGACGAGCAGATCGGTATAACCGGCAGGCGTGGTGGTGCCGAGGCGGTCTGGCCCGCCGTTGGTCAATAACTGAATCAGGACAAAGTTATTAAAGTTAAAGGCGAAGCTGGCGATCATCAGCGGCGTTAGCGGCTTAATCAGCAGCGGTAAGGTGATTTTAAAGAAATTCTGAAATGGACCGGCGCCGTCCATTGCGGAGGCTTCGTACAGGTCATCCGGAATCGCTTTCAGCAGCCCCATACACAGGATCATCATGTAGGGATAGCCCAGCCAGGTATTCACGATAATCACCATTGCCCGCGCGGTGTTGGGGTCGCTGAACCAGGCCGGTTTAATGCCAAACAGCGCGCTCAGCATCATATTGATTTCGCCAAAGCTTTGGTTGAATAACCCTTTGAAAATCAAAATTGAAATAAACGACGGTACGGCGTAGGGCAGAATCAGCAGGACGCGGTAGATAGCTTTACCTTTCAGCGCTTCCCACTGTACGAGGCAGGCCAATACCATCCCAACCGCCACGGTTAACACCACAGTGAGGACCGAAAAGACCACGGTCCAGACGAAGATAGCGAAAAAGGGCTTCTGAATCCCTTCGTCGGTAAAGACGCGCGTAAAGTTTTTCGCGCCGATAGTAACGGTATAACCAGGACTGAGTTTTTCATCACCCCAGCTTCCGTCGGCGTTGATCGACTGATAATAACCGCTATCGTTGTTTGGCCGGTATTTTACGCCGCTCTGGTTATTGGTAAGCAGGCCGTCATCAGCCAGTGTGTACAGCGGACGGGTACCGGAAAACTGACGTAGCGAGCTCATAATCACTTTACTTTCATCCGGCAGGACGGCGGTTATCTGGTTCAGCGCCAGACGGTTCTGGGTGATTATCCGCAGATTGGCGCGTTCGCCGCCCGGTAGGGCATCGGTCTCTTTCAGCTGTAATTTTTGTTCGCCGCCGAAGGAAAATGCGTCAGACAGGTAATGTTTGCCCGTTTCTCCGTCGGTGAGGGCCAGTTGCCACTCGTTGCCGGCCGGGTAAAGACCGAAGTTATAGGTTTTTCCCGCCTGATAAGAACGGTCCATCAGCACTTGCTGGGCGCGTTCAAAGGTGAGCTGGTTGGTGCTGCTGTAGTTAGTAAAGGCGATGGCGATGGTGCACACCAGCGGGAATAGCACAAACAGCCCCATGCCGGCGAGGCCAGGGTAAACGTAGCGCCAGGCGTAGGTTTTACGATTTGCAAAAATATACAGGCCAGCAGAGCTTAAAATCAGCGTCATGATGGCGAACAGATACTCCCCTTGTACGTACATTAAAACTACAAGGTAACCCACCAGCAGGCCCAGCAGACCAATTACTGACCATTTAAGCTGGTCGCTTTGCCACCAGTGTTTCTTTTTAATGACATCCATGGGGGTTTTCCTCTACAGCGTTGAAACTTCCTGGCCGGAGATGTGCCTGATGGCGCTGCGCTTATCAGGCCTACGGTGTGTTGTAGGCCGGATAAGGCATTTATGCCGCCATCCGGCACAGGCTCGCGGCATTACTTAGTGATACGGCTTTGTGCATCTTTCAGCGCGGCATCCACGGTTTGACGGCCGCTGGCGGCGTTGATCACAGCCGTACGTACCGCATACCAGAAGGCGGACATCTGCGGAATATTCGGCATGATCTCGCCTTTCTGGGCGTTATCCATGGTGGCGGCGATACGGGGGTCTTTCGCTAACTGCTCCTGGAAAGATTTCAGCGCCACGGCGCCCAGCGGTTTATCTTTGTTCACCGCTTCCAGACCCTGATCGGTCAGCAGGTAGTTTTCGAGGAACTCTTTCGCCAGCTCTTTATTCGGGCTGGCAGCGTTAATCCCCGCGCTCAGCACGCCGACGAACGGTTTCGAGGGTTTGCCTTTGAAGGTCGGCAGCAGGGTGACACCGTAGTTGACTTTGCTCTTGTCGATGTTCGACCATGCCCACGGGCCGTTGATGGTCATTGCCGTTTCGCCTTTATTGAAGGCCGCTTCGGCGATGGAGTAATCGGTATCGGCGCTCATATTTTTGTTCTTGATCATATCGATCAGGAAAGTCAGGCCCGCTTTCGCGCCGGCGTTGTCGACGCCAACGTCTTTCACGTCATACTTGCCGTTTTCAAATTTGAACGCGTAACCGCCGTCAGCGGCGATCAACGGCCAGGTGAAATACGGCTCTTGCAGGTTGAACATTATCGCCGACTTCCCTTTCGCTTTTAGTTCTTTATCCAGCGCCGGGATCTCTTCCCAGGTTTTCGGCGGGTTCGGGACGAGGTCTTTGTTATAAATCAGGGAGAGGGCTTCAACGGCGATGGGGTAGGCGATCAGCTTGCCGTTATAACGTACCGCATCCCAGGTGAACGGATAGAGTTTGTCCTGAAACGCTTTATCCGGAGTGACCTCCGCCAGCAGACCAGACTGCGCGTAGCCGCCAAAACGGTCGTGCGCCCAGAAGATAATGTCAGGACCGTCGCCGGTGGCAGCCACCTGCGGGAATTTCTCTTCCAGCTTATCCGGGTGCTCAACGGTCACTTTAATGCCGGTGTCTTGCTCAAATTTTTTACCGACCTCGGCCAGACCGTTATAGCCCTTGTCGCCGTTGATCCAGATAACCAGTTTACCTTCTTCAATTTTGGCGAGAGCCGGGGCGGAAATCATCATCGTCGTAAGTGCGGATAATGCGAGGATGCCTACGCCAGTTTTAATCTTCATATCTCCCATCCTTTTTGGTGATGTACACAGAGGTGGTTTAACGGTCTCTAGTTTCTTTATACGACAACCTCTTTCCATCCTCCCCGCCCCTACGCCCCACCCCGGCTTTATGTGATCTGTGTTACATAAATGTGAGTAATGCGTGCTGGCGCACATAAAAACACGCCGATTTTTGCGGGCGGCATCACGAAATTCCTTTTCTGCCCGCGCCCGTGGTCTCAGGCGCTGTGCCCTCATCCTCCCGCCTCCTCCCCCATAAAAAAGCCGGGGGGTGGAGGATTTACCCCAGTCAGGGATCGCGCATAGTCAGGCCATCATGAATGTTGCTGTCAATGACAGGTTGTAACGAAGGGAGAAGGGCATGGCGAGCGTACAGCTACGAAATGTAACGAAAGCCTGGGGTGACGTGGTGGTATCGAAAGATATTAACCTCGATATCCATGACGGGGAGTTCGTGGTGTTTGTCGGACCGTCAGGCTGTGGTAAATCGACCTTGCTGCGTATGATCGCCGGGCTTGAAACCATTACCAGTGGCGACCTGTTTATCGGGGAAACCCGTATGAATGATATTCCGCCTGCCGAGCGCGGCGTGGGCATGGTATTCCAGTCTTATGCGCTCTATCCCCATCTCTCCGTTGCAGAAAACATGTCTTTCGGCCTCAAGCTGGCGGGCGCCAAAAAAGAGGTTATGAATCAACGCGTCAACCAGGTGGCGGAAGTGCTGCAACTGGCGCATCTGCTGGAACGTAAGCCAAAAGCGCTTTCCGGCGGTCAGCGTCAGCGCGTAGCGATTGGCCGCACGCTGGTAGCGGAGCCGCGTGTGTTTTTGCTGGATGAACCGCTCTCTAACCTGGATGCCGCACTACGCGTGCAGATGCGCATTGAAATTTCTCGCCTGCATAAACGTCTGGGCCGCACGATGATTTACGTCACCCACGATCAGGTCGAGGCGATGACGCTGGCCGACAAAATCGTGGTGCTGGACGCCGGTCGCGTCGCGCAGGTCGGTAAGCCGCTGGAGCTGTACCACTATCCGGCGGACCGCTTTGTCGCGGGCTTCATCGGCTCGCCGAAGATGAACTTCCTGCCGGTGAAAGTGACCGCCACCGCGATTGAACAAGTCCAGGTCGAACTGCCGAATCGCCAGCAAATCTGGCTGCCGGTCGAAAGTCGCGGCGTGCAGGTCGGCGCCAATATGTCTTTAGGCATTCGGCCGGAACACCTGCTGCCGAGCGATATCGCCGATGTCACCCTGGAAGGTGAAGTCCAGGTGGTCGAGCAGTTAGGGCACGAAACACAAATTCATATCCAGATCCCCGCCATCCGTCAAAACCTGGTTTATCGCCAGAATGACGTGGTGCTGGTAGAAGAGGGCGCCACATTCGCTATCGGCCTGCCGCCAGAGCGCTGTCATCTGTTCCGCGAGGATGGCAGCGCATGTCGTCGTCTGCATCAAGAGCCGGGTGTTTAAGGCCTCCATAAAAAAACGAAACGCAAAACCATTCGCAGTTTTAGAAGGTGGCAGCGTTTAAAGAAAAGCAATGATCTCAGGAGATAGAATGATGATTACTCTGCGCAAACTCCCTCTGGCGGTTGCTGTCGCAGCGGGCGTAATGTCCGCTCAGGCAATGGCTGTCGATTTCCACGGTTACGCCCGTTCCGGTATTGGCTGGACGGGAAGCGGCGGCGAACAACAATGTTTCCAGGTGACCGGTGCACAAAGTAAATACCGTCTCGGTAACGAATGTGAAACCTATGCGGAACTGAAACTGGGCCAGGAAGTGTGGAAAGAGGGCGATAAGAGCTTCTATTTCGACACCAACGTCGCCTATTCGGTTAACCAGCAGAACGACTGGGAATCGACCGATCCCGCCTTCCGCGAAGCGAACGTGCAGGGTAAAAACCTGATTGAATGGCTGCCGGGCTCTACCATCTGGGCCGGTAAGCGCTTCTATCAGCGTCATGACGTACACATGATCGACTTCTACTA
This sequence comes from Salmonella sp. SAL04157, assembly GCF_046551635.1. NCBI lineage: Bacteria > Pseudomonadati > Pseudomonadota > Gammaproteobacteria > Enterobacterales > Enterobacteriaceae > Salmonella > Salmonella sp. SAL04157. The sequence goes on along the minus strand of NZ_JBGDVS010000007.1, from coordinate 199,486 downwards.
CTGGGATATTTCAGGTCCTGGCGCGGGTATCGAAAATATCGATCTGGGCTTCGGTAAGCTTTCACTGGCGGCGACCCGCTCTACTGAAGCGGGCGGCTCTTACACCTTCAGCAGCCAGAATATTTATGATGAAGTGAAAGATACCGCTAACGACGTCTTTGACGTACGTCTGGCTGGTCTGCAAACGAACCCGGACGGCGTACTGGAGCTGGGCGTTGATTACGGTCGCGCCAATACGACCGATGGTTATAAGCTGGCTGATGGGGCATCGAAAGACGGCTGGATGTTCACCGCCGAACACACGCAAAGTATGTTGAAAGGCTATAACAAGTTTGTCGTGCAATATGCCACCGATGCCATGACCACGCAGGGTAAAGGCCAGGCGCGTGGTTCCGACGGTTCTTCATCTTTCACTGAAGAATTGCCTGATGGAACCAAAATTAATTATGCCAATAAGGTCATCAATAATAATGGCGATATGTGGCGTATTTTGGATCATGGCGCCATCTCGCTTGGTGATAAATGGGATTTGATGTACGTCGGTATGTACCAGAATATCGATTGGGATAATAACCTGGGTACTGAGTGGTGGACCGTGGGCGTACGTCCAATGTACAAGTGGACGCCAATCATGAGTACCCTGCTGGAAGTCGGCTACGACAACGTGAAATCTCAGCAGACCGGCGATCGTAACAATCAATATAAAATCACCCTGGCGCAACAGTGGCAGGCGGGCGACAGCATCTGGTCGCGTCCGGCTATCCGTATTTTCGCCACCTACGCGAAATGGGATGAGAAATGGGGCTATATCAAAGACGGCGATAACATTTCCCGTTATGCCGCAGCGACTAACTCCGGCATTTCCACCAACAGCCGTGGCGATAGCGATGAGTGGACCTTCGGCGCCCAGATGGAAATCTGGTGGTAATACGATGGTCATCTGACGTAACGAGGGGCGCAAGCCCCTCTGAAACATCAGGTCTGATGATGCTTGTAAGCCGAATAAGGCGCCAGCCGCCATTCGGCGATATGTTTGGGTTGGCGCGCTATTGCCTGGCTACCGCTGAACCCGCCTTATTGAGGTGAGAATAATGAAAATGAAGAAAAGTCTCGTCGCCCTCTGTTTAACCGCAGGGCTGTTCGCCAGCGTGCCGGGTATCAGCCTGGCGGAAGTGAACTATGTACCGCAAAATACCAGCGCCGCGCCCGCTATTCCTGCTGCTGCGCTACAGCAATTAACCTGGACGCCTGTAGATCAGTCAAAAACGCAGTCTACCCAACTGGCGACGGGCGGCCAGCGCCTTGACGTCGCCGGCATTACCGGCCCGGTCGCCGCTTATAGCGTTCCGGCGAATATCGGCGAGCTGACATTAACTCTCACCAGCGAGGTCAATAAGCAAGCCAGCGTTTTTGCGCCAAACGTGTTGATTCTTGACCAAAATATGACGCCTTCGGCATTCTTCCCCAGCAGTTACTTTACTTATCAGCAGCCGGGCGTCATGAGCGCAGACCGGCTGGAAGGCGTGATGCGCCTGACGCCTGCGTTGGGGCAGCAGAAACTCTATGTTCTGGTGTTTACGACCGAAAAAGATCTTCAGCAAACCACTACGCTGCTCGATCCGGCAAAAGCCTATGCCAAAGGCGTCGGTAACTCTATCCCGGATATTCCCGATCCAGTTGCTCGCCATACCACTGACGGCGTGGTGAAACTGAAGGTGAAAACCAACAGTAGCTCCAGCGTATTGGTCGGGCCGTTGTTTGGCTCGTCCGGTACCGGGCCGGTAACGGTAGGCAATACCGCCGCGCCGGTCGCTGCGCCAACGCCAGTCGCGCCGAAGAAAAGCGAACCGATGTTGAACGATACGGAAAGCTACTTTAATAAAGCGATTAAGGATGCCGTAGCGAAAGGCGACGTCGATAAAGCGCTGAAACTGCTTGATGAGGCCGAACGTCTGGGATCGACATCTGCCCGTTCCACCTTTATCAGCAGTGTAAAAGGCAAGGGGTAATTGTTTCCCCACAGTGCTGATTTTGCAGCAACTGGTGCGTCTCCTGGCGCACCTTTTTTTATCATTTCATGCGAATTGTTATTTTTTTGTTGCGCAACAGATCACTTAATTGTGATTGCGCCCCCCGTAATGTCTTTTCTGAGATACAATGACTTTAGGTTATGAATCGGAGAGTAAGGCATGTCACACCCTGCGTTAACGCAACTGCGTGCGCTGCGCTATTTTGATGCGATTCCTGCGCTTGAACCCCATTTGCTGGACTGGCTGTTGCTGGAAGATTCTATGACTAAACGTTTTGAGCAACTGGGAAAGCGGGTAAGCGTGACGCTGATTCGGGAAGCGTTTGTCGACCAAAGCGAGGTCGAGGAAGCATCAGGTTTACTGCCATCCGAATCCCGCTACTGGTTACGTGAGATACTGCTTTGCGCTGACGGCGAGCCCTGGCTTGCCGGACGTACCGTGGTACCGGAATCCACGCTGTGCGGACCTGAACAGGTCTTACAACATCTGGGTAAAACCCCGCTTGGACGTTATCTATTTACATCATCGACACTGACCCGCGATTTTATTGAAATTGGACGCGATGCAACGCTGTGGGGGCGCCGCTCTCGACTGCGGTTGAGCGGAAAACCGCTGTTGCTTACCGAGCTTTTTTTACCTGCATCGCCGCTGTACTGAGAGGAAGATAAAGATGGAGTGGAGTCTGACGCAGAGTAAGCTGCTGGCGTTTCACCGTTTGATGCGTACAGATAAGCCTATTGGCGCGTTGCTGCTGCTCTGGCCGACGCTTTGGGCGCTATGGGTGGCGACACCGGGTATGCCTCAGCTGTGGATTTTGGCGGTTTTTGTCGCTGGCGTGTGGTTAATGCGCGCGGCGGGCTGCGTGGTAAATGATTACGCCGATCGTAAATTTGACGGACATGTAAAACGTACGGTCAACCGGCCTTTACCCAGCGGCGCCGTGACAGAGAAAGAAGCGCGCAACCTGTTTGTGGTACTGGTGCTGCTGGCGTTTCTGTTGGTGCTGACGCTGAACGCGATGACGATTCTGCTTTCCGTGGCGGCGTTGGCGTTGGCCTGGGTTTATCCCTTTATGAAACGCTACACCCACCTGCCGCAGGTCGTGCTGGGGGCCGCTTTCGGCTGGTCAATCCCCATGGCGTTCGCCGCGGTGAGCGAATCCCTGCCGTTGAGCTGCTGGCTGATGTTCCTCGCCAATATTCTCTGGGCGGTGGCTTACGATACGCAATATGCGATGGTCGACAGAGATGATGATATCAAGATAGGCATTAAATCGACGGCGATCCTGTTTGGTCGTTATGACACATTGATTATCGGGATTCTGCAGCTTGGCGTCATGGCGTTAATGGCGCTGATCGGCTGGTTGAATGGTCTGGGATGGGGATATTACTGGGCTGTGCTGGTGGCGGGCGCGCTGTTTGTCTACCAGCAAAAACTGATTGCGAACCGTGAACGTGAAGCCTGCTTTAAAGCCTTTATGAACAATAATTACGTTGGCCTGGTGCTATTTTTAGGGCTGGCGATGAGTTACTGGCACTTCTGATGTCATGCCGGGCGGACCCGGCCTACAAAGCCAAAATTTTCAATACGTCATATCAGTTGCCCGATAAGCTTACGCCATCGGGCATTTCAGGCACTGGCTTACTCGCCCTGCGTCGCGCTTTCAATCGTCAGACGGACATCAGAGGTAATCAGATCGGCAAGCATCTGATATATCTTCATCGTTTCTGCCGGTTCGGCATCGCCCGTATCACTGATATAACCCTCATCCCGTAGCGTCAACACGAGTGAACTGAACACCGCTTTGTCGAAAAACTCCGGCGCGTTAATACCGTGCAGGACAGACAGACGTTGCGCCACGGTACGGCTTTCTTTCTCCAGCGTACTGCGGTTGATGGACGGATTGGCGCTCAACAGCCAGAACGTAATGGCATAACGCTGTAGCGTTTCGCGCGCGCCTGCCGCCAGCAGTTGCAGCGTACGGGAATGCGTCGGGTTGATATGCAGTTCATCATCCTGCAGGGTAATTAGCCCCTGACGCTGCATTTCACTGGCCAGCGCGTCGATGACCGAGGCTAACTCCTCGCGCTCCCAGCGCAGGAACAGCTCCGCTTTTAACATCGGATAGAGCGCTTCAACATGCTGCTGCAACGCATCACGCGAAATGCGACGATGCTGGGTGATAATCGCCGCCATCAGCGAAGGCATAATCAACATATGCGCGATATTGTTACGATAGTAGGTCATCAACACCGCCTGCTCGCGCGGCAGGATGATGATATCGCCAATGGTGTCTTTCTCGACCTCAAACTTATTCATCTGCAGCGCGTGAGCGATGAGCTCGCCAGCGCTGGCGGCAGGAACGGTTGAGTCTGTGGAATAAGGGACATTGCGCATCAGATCGAGATAGCAATCAAGCTGCTCGGTGAGCTGCTCGCGGGTGAGCGAGCGCTGACGCGACGCTAACAGCGCGGTACAACACAGGTTCATCGCGTTTGCCGCGCCAGCGTTGTTAATACGCACCATCAGATCGGCGGCGATACTATTTACCGTCGGCGTCAGCCAGGCTGGGCGTATGGCCTCTATAGGGTCTATAGATTCGCGCCACTCCGGCACATGCTGGTTCAGGTACGTCATGAGCGGCATCGGTTCGCCAAAGTTAACGTAGCCCTGACCCAGATTGCGCAGCTTGCTCAAGCCTTTCAGCATCTGCGGCAGGCTCTCTTTCTCTTTTGTCGCGCCGCGCAGTTCTTTCGCATAGGTGCCCACTTCCATGACGTGCTCATAGCCGATGTAAATAGGCACTAACGTAATTGGACGGGTACCGCCGCGCAGCATCGCCTGGATAGTCATCGACAGGGTGCCGGTTTTCGGATCTAACAAACGTCCGGTACGCGAACGTCCTCCTTCGACAAAATACTCAACCGAGTAGCCGCGGCTGAACAGCTCGCCCAGGTATTCGCGAAAGACGGTGGAATAGAGTTTATTCCCCTTAAAGGTGCGACGAATAAAGAACGCGCCCAGACGACGGAAAATCGGGCCAGCGGGCCAGAAATTAAGGTTAATACCGGCGGCAATGTGCGGCGGAACCAGTCCCTGGTGATACAGCACATAAGAAAGGAGCAAGTAGTCCATATGGCTGCGATGACAGGGCACATAGACGATTTCATGCCCGTCGTGCGCCAGTTGGCGTACGCGCTCGGCGTTATGCACGTTAATCCCCTGGTACAGTCGGTTCCAGGTAAACCCCAAAATCCTGTCGGTCAAACGAATCATCTCGTAAGAGAAGTTCGCCGCGATCTCTTCCATCAGCGCAATGGCGTTTTGCTGCGCTTTTTCATGAGAGATTTTCTTACTACGCGCTTCGTCTTCTACCGCGCGGGCGATCGCTTTCGAGGCCAGCAGTTTGTTAAACAGATCCTGACGGGCTGGCAGGCGTGGGCCAACCGCCGCCAGGCGCTGGCGGGCAAAGTGCATACGCGCCACGCGAGCCAGCTTCTGCGCGATGATTTTATCGGTGCCGTGTTCATCAGCCATACGACGCAATGAGACGGACGGCGAGAATCGGACAAAGCTATCGCGACCCAGCCAGGAGATGGCAAAGAATTTCTGTACGCCGTTCAGCATACGTAAAGGCGGGTTATCTTCTCCCTTTTCACGACCCGGCGCGCGGCCAAACATCACGGAAACGGGCACCATCTGCACGTCCAAAGCCGGATTACTCCGATGCAGATCGAGATAATCGTGAAAAAGTTTCACCGACTCTTCTTTTGGCGTGTAATAGGTAAAGACACGCGGTCCGCCGTGAATAAATACATAGCGTGGCAGCAGCGCGCCGTCGATCTCCAGCGGCTCCAGCGGATCCGGGAGATCGTGCGCCAGACATTGAGCCCGCAGCGTCAGTAAGTCCGCTTTTGAGTTGTATGGCAAGACATACATAATGGGGCGAGAAGTATCGAGCCCCAATTCCTGGGCGGGTTCCGCCGGAATAGACTTGCTTTTTACCAGTATGCTTAATGGTAAATTCAGTAATTTGTAGTAAATTCGTGGCCAGCCGGACATAAACGATGTAAAGCCTCTGGTTAATAATGCAAATGCGGTGCAAGGATATCAGAAAGTTTAGCGAATTTCTGTTGTATCCCGTCATACTTCGCGCTGCGTTACGGCAGTCCGAATCGTGCAGGGCAACCGTATAATGTCATTGACGTTAATAATGTAAAAAGGTTCTTTTGATGGCCAATAATACCACTGGATTCACCAGAATTATCAAAGCGGCAGGATATTCCTGGAAAGGATTTCGCGCCGCATGGACTCACGAAGCAGCGTTTCGCCAGGAAAGTATCGCGGTATTGCTGGGCGTCATCATCGCCTGCTGGCTGGATGTGGATGCGATTACCCGTGTGTTATTGATAGGTTCCGTTTTACTTATCATGATTGTTGAAATCCTCAACAGCGCTATTGAAGCGGTCGTGGACCGCATCGGTTCTGAATACCATGAGCTTTCCGGCCGTGCGAAAGATATGGGATCGGCTGCGGTGCTACTGTCTATTTTCGTTGCCCTGATGACCTGGGGCATCCTGTTATGGTCACATTTTCGATAAAGGTTCCAAATTTTATAAATCTCTTGTTTTTTGCGCCGTTTGTGGTTCCAAAATCACCTTTAACTGTATATACTCACAGCATGACTGTATATACACCCAGGGGGCGGAATGAAAGCGTTAACGGCCAGGCAACAAGAGGTGTTTGATCTCATCCGGGATCACATCAGCCAGACAGGTATGCCACCGACGCGTGCGGAAATCGCGCAGCGTTTGGGGTTCCGTTCCCCAAACGCTGCGGAAGAACACCTTAAAGCGCTGGCGCGCAAAGGGGTGCTTGAAATCGTTTCCGGCGCATCGCGAGGTATCCGTCTGTTACAGGAAGAAGAGGGCGGATTACCGCTTGTCGGGCGTGTCGCGGCGGGTGAACCGCTTCTGGCGCAGCAGCATATTGAAGGCCATTACCAGGTCGACCCTTCACTGTTCAAACCCAGCGCCGATTTCCTGCTGCGCGTGAGCGGTATGTCGATGAAAGACATCGGTATTATGGATGGGGATTTGCTGGCGGTACATAAAACGCAGGACGTCCGTAATGGCCAGGTGGTTGTCGCTCGCATTGACGATGAAGTGACAGTAAAACGGCTGAAAAAGCAGGGCAATAAAGTGGAGCTGCTGCCGGAAAACAGCGAGTTTACACCGATAGTGGTGGATCTGCGCGAACAAAGCTTTACGATTGAAGGGCTGGCGGTAGGCGTCATTCGCAACGGGGAATGGTTGTAATCTCGTTTTAATCTCCTTGTAAGCCGTCATCCGGCAATCGTGCAGCCTGATGGCGCTGCGCTTATCAGGCCCACGGGAATGCAGTTCCTGAGATGATTAATTTGTAGGCCGGATAAGGCGTTACGTCGCCATCCGGCAATGCGCTCGTTTCCTTTAACTCCTTGTCAGGCTTTTCTCCATGCCGCTTTTTACCTCCTCTGATAAAGCTCTCTGGCGTCTCGCGCTGCCGATGATTTTTTCTAACATCACCGTCCCCTTACTGGGGCTGGTCGATACGGCGGTGATTGGTCATCTGGACAGCCCGGTTTTCCTTGGCGGCGTGGCGGTGGGCGCGACTGCCACCAGCTTTCTTTTCATGCTGCTGCTATTTCTACGTATGAGCACCACCGGACTAACGGCGCAGGCATTTGGCGCCAAAAATCCGCAGGCGTTAGCCCGGGCGCTCATTCAACCGTTATTGCTGGCGCTGGGCGCTGGCGTGATGATTGTGCTATTTCGCACGCCGCTTATCGAGCTGGCTTTACATATTGTCGGCGGGAACGACGCTGTCCTGGTGCAGGCGAGACGCTTCCTTGAAATTCGTTGGCTAAGCGCTCCCGCGTCACTGGCGAATCTGGTGCTGCTCGGGTGGCTGTTAGGCGTTCAATATGCGCGGGCGCCGGTTATCTTGTTGGTCGTGGGCAATATCCTCAACATCGCGCTCGACCTGTGGCTGGTAATGGGACTTCATATGAACGTGCAGGGCGCCGCCCTGGCGACGGTCATCGCAGAATATGCCACGTTACTGATCGGCCTCATGATGGTACGTAAAGTTCTCCATCTCCGCGGTGTGTCGCTGGATATGCTAAAACAGGCCTGGCGCGGCAACGTGCGCCGCCTTTTGGCGCTCAATCGCGATATCATGCTGCGCTCATTGCTCCTTCAGCTTTGTTTTGGCGCAATCACGGTGTCAGGCGCGCGGCTGGGCAGCGATATTATCGCGGTAAATGCAGTCCTGATGACCTTACTCACCTTTACGGCCTATGCGCTGGACGGTTTTGCTTATGCGGTGGAGGCGCACTCCGGTCAGGCTTACGGCGCGCGTGACGGTAGCAAGCTACTGGACGTCTGGCGAGCGGCGTGTCGTCAGTCGGGAATTGTGGCCTTGTTGTTTTCCACAGTCTATGCCCTGGCAGGCGAACATATTGTCGCGTTACTGACCTCATTGCCGCAAATACAGCTACTGGCGGATCGGTATCTTATCTGGCAGGTGGTATTACCGCTGGTGGGCGTATGGTGCTATCTGCTCGACGGTATGTTTATTGGCGCGACGCGCGCCGCCGAAATGCGCAATAGCATGGCAGTCGCCGCGGGAGGATTTGCGCTGACGCTCTTCGCCCTGCCGGTATTAGGAAATCATGGTTTATGGCTGGCATTAACCGTGTTCCTGGCGCTTCGCGGTCTGTCGTTGAGCCTTATCTGGCGTCGTCACTGGCGCGAGGGTACATGGTTTGCCAGATCGTGACGGTTAAAAATTCTGAATATAAAACCGAAGGCCGAATTCCTGCCTACAATTATTATCACGTCCAGCAGAAATTGCAGTGCATTTGGGCGAATAACACCTGCTATTCCTAACCGAATGATGAGGACAAGATGATGAATAAAGACGAAGCCGGCGGTAACTGGAAACAGTTTAAAGGTAAAATGAAAGAACAATGGGGCAAACTGACCGATGACGATATGACCGTTATCGAAGGTAAACGTGACCAACTGGTAGGTAAAATCCAGGAGCGTTACGGTTACCAGAAAGATCAGGCGGAAAAAGAGGTTGTTGACTGGGAAACCCGTAACAACTATCGCTGGTAATATGTTTTCCCCTACCAGGAGTACATGGATGTGCTTCCCACTGTTTGCTTATGAATGCGGGCGTGCCCCTCTCTACTGCCGCCCGTTTTTCCGTTCAGGCTAACGCGGTTTTTTCTTCACCAGCACCGAGTGATCGTGACCACAGTCGCCCGGATGGCGACACGCTTCCACTTCTACGCACGCAGGGCACAGACCGTGCGCCTCAATAACGTTATGTCGTAGCGCAAAGCCCATTTTAGCCGCCAGCGTATGCATGATGTCTTCCACGCCCTCGGCACACTCTTCCTTCACCACGCCGCAACGATCGCAGATAAACATGGCCGAGCTGTGCGTTGGCTGGTCGAACAGGTGGCAAACCACGTAACTATTGGTGGATTCCACTTTATGGACAAAACCCTGTTCGAGCAAAAAATCCAGCGCGCGGTAGATAGTGGGCGGTTTGGCCTGTGGTTCCGTTTCGCGCAGCAAATCGAGCAAATCGTATGCGCTGATGGCACCCTGCTGCAGACTCATCAGGCGCAGCACTTCGAGGCGCTGAGGCGTCAGGCGCACGTTGCGCTGCGCGCAGAGTTTTTCAGCTTGCGCCAGTAACTCTTGCGTTGTGGTCTTTTCCATGTAGCACCTCGAATGGCATGAAAGTCTAATCCGTTACTTTACCACGAGCTGCTTAAAACTCTGAAATTACCCCGCGACAATATATCGCCTGCTAAGCTTTTCCGCGCCAGTATTCTCATCTATACATAATGAGGGTCGATATTATAACAACAGGATTTAACATCACTATTTCACAGCAATAGTTCGCCTCTGTCCGGTAAAGCGTGGCGGAGGGATTACTTCACCTGATAATAAGATGGGCTAACTGTGAACAAAAACGTCAAACTTTCACTGATTGCTATCGCGGTCTCGCTTTTTATGGCAAAGCAGGCGAGCGCCGCCAATACCTGGACGGAAGCGCGTAATGACGCAATGGGCGGGACGGGCGTTGCGTCCGCGAATTATGGCAGCGGAGTACTGTTAAATCCGGCGTTACTGGCAAAAGCCAAACCGGAAGACAATATCACTGTTGTCCTTCCTGCGGTCGGCGTCCAGATTACGGATAAAGACAATCTCCAGGATGAAATTGACGATATCAGCGATAAAGTGGATTACTACGATGAGGTCGTCGATAACCTTACGCTGGGGCAAATTCTACTCAATCCGCGAGGCGTGCTGAGTCAATTTCAGGGCGCCGCGCGCGACCTGGCCGATGAGCTGGAATATCTCAACGGAAAAACCGCCCGCGCCAATGCCGGCGCCGGGTTGGCGGTAAGTATTCCAGGGCAAACGCTTTCCGTGGCGTTTATCGCCAAAGGTTATGCGCATGGGCGCGTCAGTTCGTCCATTGATCAGAACGATATTCAGTATCTGCGCGATATCCAGCATGATGAACGTGTCGCGCTTCGTGAAGCAGGACGCGCTGCTTTGCTGGGGTCTGACGAAATTACAAAGCATTTAAACTCTACCGCGTCGGGGCGGGTAGCGATTGTATCTGACTACGGTATTGCGCTGGCGAAGCAGTTTGTGATGGGCGAGGTGCCTGTTTCCATTGGCGTTACGCCAAAACTGCAAAAAACCTGGCTCTATAACTACACCACCTCAATTTATAACTACGACAGTAGCGACTGGAATAGCAGCCGTTATCGCAATGACGATACGGGTTTTAATATTGATGCGGGGCTTGCTGCCGATATCGGTGAAAACTGGACGCTGGGGCTGAGCGGGCAAAATTTGGTATCTCGCGATATCGATACGAAAGATATTTACATCACTAATGGTATGACGGGAGAAACCACCAACTACAAAGATACATACCAAATCCGCCCCCTGGTTACCGCGGGCGTCGCATGGCATAACGATTTGCTGACCGTAAGCGCCGATGGCGATCTGACGGAAACGAAAGGCTTTAAGAGCGAAGACAATTCACAGTACGTGGGTGTCGGCGCTGAAGTTCGACCGTTGTCATGGCTGGCGGTGCGCGCAGGGTATCGTGCGGATGTGAAAAATAACGATAGCAATGTAGTTACCGGCGGTCTTGGTTTTGCGCCCTTTAACCGTGTGCATCTCGACTTAATGGGACTGTACGGCGAAGATGAAACCTGGGGGGCAGGCGCGCAGCTTACAATGACATTCTGAGGTGCTTTCACCGGAGGCGCTACGCCTCCGGTTTAGCGTTATGCTATAGTAACGCCCTTTTTTAACCGGATGCTTATTTATTCGCCATGCAGCCTGAAACCCAGTCCTCCGCTTTTCCTGCTTATCGCTTCTCCATCGCGCCTATGCTCGACTGGACGGACAGACATTGCCGCTATTTCCTGCGTTTGCTGTCTCGCCAGACGCTGCTCTACACCGAAATGGTGACCACGGGCGCGATTATTCACGGTAAGGGTGACTATCTGGCTTACAGCGAAGAAGAGCATCCGGTCGCTCTACAGCTTGGTGGAAGCGATCCGGCTCAGCTTGCGCATTGTGCAAAGCTGGCGGAAGCGCGTGGCTACGATGAAATTAACCTCAACGTAGGGTGCCCCTCCGATCGCGTGCAAAACGGTATGTTTGGCGCCTGTTTGATGGGCAATGCGCAACTGGTCGCCGATTGTGTTAAAGCCATGCGTGATGTCGTCTCGATTCCGGTGACGGTAAAAACCCGCATTGGTATTGACGATCAGGACAGTTATGCGTTTCTGTGTGATTTCATCGATACGGTTTCCGGTCAGGGCGAATGCGAGATGTTTATTATCCATGCGCGCAAAGCCTGGCTTTCTGGCTTAAGCCCGAAAGAAAATCGTGAGATCCCGCCGCTGGATTACCCGCGCGTCTATCAGCTAAAGCGGGATTTTCCGCACCTGACCATGTCCATTAACGGCGGCATCAAATCGCTGGAAGAGGCGAAGGAGCACCTGCGCCATATGGATGGCGTCATGGTTGGCCGCGAAGCTTATCAGAATCCGGGTATACTGGCCGCGGTGGATCGGGAGATCTTTGGCGCCGATACCACCGATGCCGACCCGGTTACGGTGGTTCGCGCGATGTATCCCTATATTGAGCGTGAATTGAGCCAGGGAGCGTATCTGGGGCATATCACTCGCCATATGCTGGGGTTGTTCCAGGGCATCCCCGGCGCGCGGCAGTGGCGTCGCTATCTGAGCGAAAACGCCCATAAAGCTGGCGCGGATGTTGCTGTACTGGAGCAGGCGCTAAAACTGGTAGCAGACAAGCGTTAAAAGTTCGCCAAAAATTAGTCAATCTCACCACGCTCTGTGCAGTCTTGCAGGGCGTTTTCTTTATATATCAAAAACATAAATATTGGCATGATTTTTGTAATAGCTTACCTGACCAAACCCGGTAAGCGCCGTGCCGCCGGGCAATGCCATCTTTATGGGGAGCGACTATGCTGGAACTACTTTTTGTGCTTGGCTTTTTTCTGATGTTAATGGTGACGGGCGTCTCCTTGCTGGGCATTCTGGCCGCGCTGGTTGTAGCGACTGCCGTCATGTTCCTGGGCGGAATGTTCGCCCTGATGATCAAGCTGTTACCGTGGCTACTGCTGGCGGTGGCTGTGGTGTGGGTGATCAAAGCAGTAAAAACGCCAAAAATCCCACAGTATCAGCGCAATAACCGTCGGTTTTACTAAGGTATTGAGCGGTTCGTCACAACCTGGAACTTTGCCCTCACAGGCAAATAGGAATCGATTATTAAATCTGTCATGATTGCGCAGGTAACGAATTCATCGCGCTGTACCCTACATACAGCCGAACAAAAAAAGAAAGGGCTTCCCGGGTGGAAGCCCAATTTCTTTGCAGAGCTATTACGGAATCAGCAGGCTTGAGCCCTGTGTGGCCCGGCTTTCCAGCACTTCATGCGCGCGACGGGCATCTTTTAACGCATAGCGTTGATTTTCAGCCACATCAACTTTAATCACGCCGCTGGCGATCAATGAGAACAATTCATTGCTGGCTTCGGTTAGTTCTTCACGCGTCGTAATATACCCCTGTAGTGAAGGTCGTGTGGCATACAGGGAACCTTTCTGATTCAGAATACCTAAATTCACGCCGGTGACGGGGCCGGACGCGTTGCCGAAACTGACCATCAGTCCCCGACGTTGCAGGCAGTCCAGTGAGGCTTCCCAGGTATCTTTCCCCACGGAGTCATAGACCACGCGGACTTTTTTGCCGCCGGTGATCTCTTTTACCCGTTCTACAATGCTCTCCTCACGGTAATTAATTACCTGCCAGGCGCCGGCGTCCAGCGCCCGCTGCGCTTTTTGCGCGCTACCGACGGTACCGATAAGCTTCGCGCCCAGCGCTTTCGCCCATTGGCAGGCGATCAGACCGACGCCGCCCGCAGCGGCATGAAACAGGAAGGGTTCGTCGGGTTTCACTTCATAGGTTTTGCGCAACAGGTAAAAAACGGTCAATCCCTTGAGAAAAGAGGCTGCCGCCTGTTCGAAGGAAATGGCGTCAGGTAAAATCGCGGCTTTATCTGCGGGGACGTTATGGACGGAACTGTAAGCGCCGAGCGTTGACTGCGCGTAGACGACGCGATCGCCCACGCGAATGTGCTCCACGCCGTTGCCGACTTTACTGACCACACCCGCAGCTTCGGTTCCCAGGCCCGCAGGCAACGACGGGGGCGGATAGAGTCCGCTACGGATATAGGTGTCGATGAAGTTGATACCAATGGCTTTGTTCTCAACCTGGATTTCGTGTTCCGCCGGTTCCGTTGGCGTAAACTCCACGGTCTGAAGCACTTCCGGACCACCATGCTTGTGAAATTCAATACGCGTTGCCATGCTTCCTCCAAAAGAAATGTGGTAATCTTTCGACCCAATCACTATCTCGGTAACTCCATTCACTATGGCAGGAAATAAACCCTTCAACAAACCACAGACTGATGCCCGCGACCGCGATCCGCAGGTTGCCGGGATAAAAGTACCGCCGCACTCGATTGAAGCGGAACAGTCGGTGTTGGGCGGTTTAATGCTGGATAACGAGCGCTGGGACGATGTGGCCGAGCGCGTGGTGGCGGAAGATTTCTATACCCGCCCGCATCGCCATATCTTTACGGAGATGGGGCGCTTGCAGGAAAGCGGCAGTCCTATCGACCTGATTACGCTCGCGGAATCGCTGGAGCGGCAGGGCCAACTGGACAGCGTCGGCGGTTTCGCCTATCTGGCGGAGTTGTCTAAAAACACGCCAAGCGCGGCGAATATCAGTGCTTATGCGGACATTGTGCGCGAACGCGCCGTGGTCCGCGATATGATCGCGGTGGCGCATGAAATTGCGGACGCTGGTTACGATCCACAGGGGCGTAATAGCGACGAACTGCTGGATCTGGCGGAGTCGCGCGTCTTCCAGATCGCGGAAAACCGGGCCAACAAAGACGAAGGCCCGAAAAGCATCGACCAGATTCTCGACGCTACCGTGGCGCGTATTGAGCAGTTGTTCCAGCAACCGCACGATGGCGTTACAGGCGTGGATACCGGCTATCAGGATCTCAATAAAAAGACGGCAGGGTTACAGCGTTCGGATTTGATTATCGTCGCGGCGCGTCCCTCCATGGGTAAAACCACTTTTGCGATGAACCTCTGCGAAAATGCGGCGATGTTGCAGGATAAACCGGTACTGATCTTCAGTCTGGAGATGCCCGGCGAACAGATCATGATGCGTATGCTGGCCTCGCTGTCCCGCGTCGATCAGACACGTATTCGTACCGGTCAACTCGATGATGAAGACTGGGCGCGAATCTCCGGCACGATGGGCATTCTGCTGGAGAAACGCAATATGTATATTGACGACTCCTCAGGTCTTACGCCGACAGAAGTCCGTTCGCGCGCGCGGCGTATTTTCCGCGAACATGGCGGGTTAAGTCTGATTATGATCGACTACCTGCAATTGATGCGCGTGCCGTCGCTTTCTGATAACCGTACTCTGGAAATCGCCGAAATTTCCCGCTCGTTGAAAGCGCTGGCGAAGGAACTCCAGGTGCCGGTCGTGGCGCTATCACAGCTTAACCGCTCTCTGGAACAACGCGCGGATAAACGTCCGGTGAACTCCGACCTGCGTGAATCCGGCTCTATTGAACAGGATGCCGACTTAATTATGTTTATCTACCGTGATGAGGTTTATCACGAGAACAGCGACTTAAAAGGCATTGCTGAAATTATTATTGGTAAGCAACGTAACGGTCCTATCGGTACGGTTCGTCTGACGTTCAATGGTCAGTGGTCGCGCTTCGATAACTATGCGGGACCGCAATACGATGATGAGTAACTCTCCGTCATTCTTTTAACAAGGAATTCAAATGCAAGCGGCAACAGTCGTCATTAACCGCCGCGCTCTGCGACACAACCTGCAACGTCTGCGTGAACTGGCGCCTGCCAGTAAGCTGGTTGCGGTGGTGAAAGCGAACGCTTATGGACACGGTCTTCTGGAGACCGCGCGAACGCTCCCTGATGCTGACGCTTTTGGCGTGGCGCGTCTTGAAGAGGCTCTACGTCTGCGAGTGGGCGGGATCACGCAGCCTATCCTGCTGCTGGAGGGTTTTTTCGACGCCGCCGATCTGCCGACCATTTCCGCGCAATGTCTGCATACCGCCGTACATAATCAGGAGCAGCTTGCCGCCCTGGAGGCGGTGGAGCTGGCGGAGCCAGTAACGGTCTGGATGAAACTGGATACCGGTATGCATCGTCTCGGCGTGCGTCCCGAAGAGGCGGAGGCGTTCTACCAGCGTCTGACGCACTGTAAAAATGTACGCCAGCCGGTGAATATCGTCAGCCATTTTGCCCGTGCGGATGAGCCGGAATGCGGCGCTACCGAACATCAGCTCGACATTTTTAATGCCTTCTGTCAGGGTAAACCCGGTCAGCGCTCTATTGCCGCGTCTGGCGGTATTCTGCTGTGGCCGCAGTCTCACTTTGACTGGGCGCGTCCGGGCATCATTTTGTATGGCGTATCGCCGCTGGAACACAAACCCTGGGGGCCTGATTTTGGTTTTCAGCCGGTGATGTCCTTAACCTCCAGTTTGATCGCGGTGCGTGACCACAAAGCGGGCGAACCGGTGGGCTACGGCGGGACATGGGTGAGTGAGCGCGACACGCGCCTGGGCGTGGTGGCGATGGGTTATGGCGATGGCTACCCACGAGCGGCGCCTTCCGGTACGCCAGTACTGGTCAATGGTCGTGAAGTCCCGATTGTCGGGCGGGTGGCGATGGATATGATTTGCGTGGATTTGGGGCCAAACGCGCAGGATAACGCGGGCGATCCGGTGGTCTTATGGGGCGAAGGTCTGCCGGTTGAACGTATCGCTGAAATGACAAAAGTAAGTGCTTACGAACTTATCACGCGCCTGACTTCAAGGGTGGCGATGAAGTATATTGATTAAATACGCGGCAGGCCGGGTGGCGCTTGCGCTTATCCGGCTTGTCTCGCGCATTGGCTGTAGGCCGGATAAGACGTTCACGCCGCCATCCGGCAATATGCGCATCCACCACAACATCCTCTCGATCTTCTCGTCCTTCCGGTTTATTGTGTTATTTCCTGCCCTCTGTAAACCTGGAGAACCATCGCGTGTTTCAAAAAGTTGACGCCTATGCCGGCGATCCGATTCTTTCACTGATGGAGCGTTTTAAAGACGACTCCCGTCACGACAAAGTAAATCTGAGCATTGGCCTGTATTACAACGAAGACGGGATTATCCCACAGCTCAAAACGGTGGCCGAAGCCGAAGCCCGGCTTAACGCGCAGCCGCATGGCGCTTCGCTGTACCTGCCGATGGAAGGACTCAATACTTATCGCCATACTATCGCGCCTTTGCTCTTTGGCGCCGATCACCCGGTTCTTCAGCAACAGCGCGTGGCTACTATCCAGACATTAGGCGGTTCCGGCGCGCTGAAAGTGGGCGCGGATTTCCTGAAGCGTTATTTCCCCGACGCAGGCGTATGGGTGAGCGACCCCACCTGGGAAAACCATATTGCGATATTTGCCGGGGCAGGATTCGAAGTGAGTACTTACCCCTGGTATGACGACGCGACTAACGGCATCCGTTTTAACGATCTGCTGACCACGCTGAATACGTTACCTGCGCGCAGTATCGTGCTGCTGCACCCCTGTTGTCACAACCCGACCGGGGCGGATTTAACGCCTTCGCAATGGGATGCGGTGATTGAGATAGTGAAAGCGCGCGATCTGATTCCGTTCCTTGATATTGCCTATCAGGGGTTTGGCGCAGGCATGGACGAGGATGCTTACGCTATTCGCGCCATTGCCAGCGCCGGGTTACCTGCGTTAGTCAGTAATTCTTTTTCGAAGATTTTCTCGCTGTACGGCGAGCGCGTCGGCGGCCTGTCCGTGGTGTGTGAAGATGCTGAAATTGCCGCGCGGGTTCTGGGACAGCTAAAAGCGACGGTGCGCCGAATTTACTCCAGTCCGCCGTGTTTCGGCGCTCAGGTGGTCGCTACGGTCCTGGGCGATGAGGCGTTAAAAGCGAGCTGGCTGGCGGAAGTCGACGCGATGCGTAACCGCATTATATCGATGCGCCAGACGCTGGTGAAGGAGCTGAAGGCGGAGATGCCTGACCGCAACTTTGATTACTTGTTAGAGCAGCGCGGTATGTTCAGCTATACCGGGTTAAGCGAGGAGCAGGTCGAGCGGTTGCGCGATGAGTTTGGCGTTTACCTGATTGCCAGTGGCCGCATGTGTGTCGCCGGGCTTAATGATTCAAATGTACACCGCGTGGCGAAGGCATTTGCCGCTGTCATGTAATATTCAGGCCGGACGGCGATAACAGTGCCCTCCGGCCTGACAATAGCTGTTGTGATCATCCTCTTTTTTCGTAACAAAACCGCAGATAATCCTTCCTTTTGACCGTTACTGGCGTTATGGTCAGATAGTTTTTTGAGCAAAGACTCATCTTAATAACTATAATATTCTGAATTTTAAGGGAAAAGCATGAAAAAAATAACCCTGGCGCTGAGTGCCGTCTGTTTGTTGTTTACGCTAAACCATTCCGCGAATGCGTTAGTATCTTCCCCTTCGACGCTCAATCCGGGCACTAACGTTGCAAAACTCGCGGAACAAGCGCCTGTCCATTGGGTCTCTGTCGCCCAGATTGAAAACAGCCTCACCGGACGCCCGCCGATGGCGGTCGGCTTTGATATTGACGACACCGTGTTATTTTCCAGCCCCGGATTCTGGCGCGGAAAGAAAACCTACTCCCCGGACAGCGACGATTATCTGAAAAATCCGGCCTTTTGGGAAAAAATGAACAACGGCTGGGATGAGTTCAGTATTCCAAAAGAAGTGGCCCGACAGCTCATTGATATGCATGTTCGCCGTGGCGACAGTATTTACTTTGTCACTGGTCGTAGTCAGACGAAAACGGAAACCGTGTCGAAAACGCTGGCGGATAACTTCCATATTCCGGCGGCGAATATGAATCCGGTGATTTTCGCCGGCGATAAACCGGGACAAAATACGAAAGTTCAGTGGCTGCAGGAGAAGAATATGCGTATCTTCTACGGCGATTCGGATAACGATATTACTGCGGCTCGTGATTGTGGTATCCGCGGTATTCGCATCCTGCGCGCGGCTAACTCCACCTACAAACCGCTGCCGCAGGCAGGAGCGTTTGGCGAGGAAGTCATTGTCAACTCGGAGTACTAAAAATCAGGAGAGCGACAGGCTCTCCTTTTTTGCATGATTTTTGCACAAACTTGCCCCGCTGGCTTTTACCTTTTCCAGACTTGCTGCACACTATTCAGGAGACGTTTGTTTTTAGGAAGGAGCAGCCTATGTGGTATCAGCGCACCATTACACTGAGCGAGAAGCCGCGCGGGTTTCATCTGATAACAGATGAAATTATCGATAAATTGTCTGGCTTACCGCCTGTCGAAACGGGTTTGCTGCATCTGTTGTTACTACATACCTCGGCCTCGCTGACGTTAAACGAAAACTGCGATCCCACCGTGCGCGCTGATATGGAGCGCCATTTCCTGAAAACCGTTCCCGATAATGCGGCGTATGAACATGATTACGAAGGCGCAGATGACATGCCTTCGCATATTAAGTCGTCAGTATTGGGCGTCTCGTTGCTGCTGCCTGTACGCCAGGGGCGTTTACAGTTAGGAACATGGCAAGGTATCTGGTTGGGAGAGCACCGTATTCACGGCGGTCCACGTAAAATCATCGCGACACTACAAGGGGAATGATAATGACCATTTCGGAATTACTGCAATACTGCATGGCAAAACCTGGCGCAGAGCAGAGCGTCCACAGCGACTGGAAAGCGACGCAAATTAAAGTGGAAGATGTACTTTTCGCGATGGTAAAAGAAGTTGAAGGACGCCCGGCAGCCTCTCTCAAAACCAGCCCGGAACTGGCAGAGTTGTTACGTCAGCAGCACAGCGATGTACGACCGAGTCGGCACCTTAATAAAGCGCACTGGAGCACGGTCTATCTGGACGGATCGCTGCCGGATTCACAACTCTATTATCTGGTCGATGCCTCTTATCAACAGGCGGTAAATGCGCTGCCGGAAGATAAACGCAAGCAGTTGCCGCAGTCCTGATTATAGCGCGCCGACCAACAACGCCAGGGCGATATCAATGAGGCGGATGACCGTAGACCGGATACGGCTGTCGAGGGCGATTTGCGCATTATTGGCGCGTAGCCTGGCGAGGTCCCGCTGTCCTTCCAGCAGAATAATCATATCGTCGTCGTCCAGCCAGCCGCGAGCATGTTCCTGAAGCGCGCGGGCGATAAACGCAGCGGACTCGCGTATACCGTCGTCGCTGTCTTCTCTTGCCTGCTTATACGCCTGGATAAACTCGGCAATCGCCGAGGAGGCTACAGGATGTTCGGCCCGGGCGGTGGTCATCAGGTTATGTATTTCGTTAATAGACGCCATTTTCTTCTCCCTGAGTACAGCGTGCGCCCCAATGCAGACACTCACCCTGTATGGCTAATTTCCAGACCTGATTATTTTGCTGTTGGTATCTCTCAGCCTGGATGTAAGTAAGTGGTTGCTTACGTTGCATAACCCGCGCATAAAGACGCAAATAGTGATTTTTCAGCAGCGCCAGATTATCGAGTCGATGTTTATCCCCACCTTGACGGGCGACCCGCTCAGCCTGAAAAAATGTCTGGCGGATATCGCGGTCATCCTTGAGCAGTGTCTCTTTTTGCCACGGTATTCGCGCCGCGTCCTGCAGGAAGCGGGTTGAGCGCGCTTGTAATAGCGTCAGTTGTTGAAAAGCCACGGCGCTAAAGCGGTCAGGCAGCGTACAGGCGGATAAAAACAGGCACAGCAGTAGTGTGATTGCGTAGGGCAACTTCATGGTGTTTTCCATAACAGACCGTTTGCGCTATCACATGTCAGAGCGAGGCGGCACGCAAATCACAAATGCTCAACACGGATACAATGAGGTGGGATGAGGAAAAATGATGCCGCTTCCCGGCGAATCGGAAAGCGGCGTGAAGGTTATTTGAGCATAGGTTTAAGGAAGCGGGCGGTATGCGACGCCTCGCACTCCGCCACGGTTTCCGGCGTACCGGAGACGAGAATTTCGCCGCCGCCGCTGCCGCCTTCCGGGCCGAGGTCGACAATCCAGTCCGCCGTTTTAATGACGTCCAGGTTGTGTTCGATCACCACGATGGTGTTGCCCTGATCGCGCAACTGATGCAGAACGTCAAGCAACTGCTGAATATCAGCAAAGTGCAGGCCGGTGGTCGGCTCGTCGAGAATATACAGCGTCTGCCCGGTGCCGCGCTTCGACAGTTCGCGCGCCAGCTTCACGCGCTGAGCCTCGCCGCCGGAAAGCGTCGTCGCCGACTGACCAAGACGGATATAGGTCAGCCCCACGTCCATCAGCGTCTGCAGCTTACGCGCCAGCGCCGGAACCGCATCAAAGAACTCACGCGCTTCTTCAATGGTCATATCCAGCACTTCGTGGATGGTCTTGCCTTTGTACTTAATCTCCAGCGTTTCCCGGTTATAGCGCTTGCCTTTGCACTGGTCGCACGGCACGTAAATATCCGGCAGAAAGTGCATTTCGACTTTAATGACGCCATCGCCCTGGCACGCTTCGCAGCGACCGCCGCGCACGTTGAAGCTGAATCGCCCTGGCGTATAGCCGCGCGCGCGAGACTCCGGCACGCCAGCAAAAAGCTCGCGAACCGGGGTAAAGACGCCCGTATAGGTCGCCGGGTTGGAACGCGGGGTGCGCCCGATTGGGCTCTGGTCGATATCGATCACTTTATCGAAATGTTCCAGCCCCTGAATATCCCGATACGGCGCCGGTTCGGCGATAGTCGCCCCGTTTAACTGACGCTGGGCGATGGGGAACAGCGTATCGTTAATCAGCGTTGATTTACCGGAACCCGAGACGCCGGTGATACAGGTAAACAGCCCTACCGGTAGCGTAAGGGTCACATCTTTCAGGTTATTGCCGCGCGCGCCGGTGAGTTTGAGCACTTTTTCTGGATTTGCCGGCACGCGTTGTTTCGGCACTTCAATTTTGCGTTTACCGCTCATGTACTGGCCGGTCAGCGATTCCGGTACCGCCATAATGGCTTCCAGCGGGCCTTCCGCCACCACCTCGCCGCCGTGAACGCCCGCGCCGGGGCCAATATCAATCACATGGTCGGCGGCACGGATGGCGTCTTCATCGTGTTCCACCACAATCACGGTATTGCCAAGATTGCGCAGATGAATCAGCGTACCCAGCAGCCGTTCGTTATCGCGCTGGTGCAGACCGATGGACGGTTCATCCAGCACATACATCACGCCGACTAACCCGGCGCCTATCTGGCTCGCCAGACGAATACGCTGGGCTTCGCCGCCGGAAAGCGTTTCTGCCGAGCGGGAGAGCGTGAGATAGTTCAGGCCGACGTTCACCAGAAACTTGAGGCGATCGCCGATCTCTTTTAGCACTTTTTCGGCGATTTTCGCCCGTTGCCCGGAAAGCTTGAGATTAGTGAAAAAATCCATCGCATGGCCAATGCTCATATCGGAAATAGCAGGCAGCGGCGTATTTTCCACAAATACATGGCGCGCTTCGCGATTCAGTCGCGTTCCCTCACAGCTGGCGCAGGGGCGATTACTGATGAATTTCGCTAGCTCTTCGCGCACCGCGCTGGATTCCGTTTCTTTATAACGGCGCTCCATATTATGCAGCACGCCTTCGAACGGATGGCGGCGCACGGAGGTATCGCCGCGATCGTTCATATATTTAAATTCGATGTTCTCTTTGCCGGAACCGTACAGCACGACTTTGTGTACGTTGGCGCTGAGGCTTGCCCACGGCGCATCCACGTCGAACTTATAGTGTTCCGCCAGCGACTTGAGCATTTGAAAGTAGTAAAAATTGCGACGATCCCAACCACGAATCGCGCCGCCTGCCAGCGACAGGTCGGGATTCTGGATCACGCGGTCCGGATCGAAATATTGCTGAACGCCGAGGCCGTCACAGGTCGGGCAGGCGCCTGCCGGGTTGTTGAACGAGAACAGACGCGGTTCCAGCTCGCGCATACTGTAGCCGCAAATCGGACAGGCAAAATTGGCGGAGAACAGAAGCTCCTCCGCTTTCTCATCGTCCATATCGGCAACAACCGCCGTGCCGCCGGATAATTCCAGCGCCGTTTCGAATGACTCCGCCAGGCGTTGGGAAAGATCGTTGCGAACTTTGAAGCGATCGATCACCACCTCAATGGTATGTTTCTTTTGCAGCTCCAGCTTCGGCGGATCGGAGAGATCGCAGACTTCGCCGTCAATACGGGCGCGAATGTAACCCTGGCTTGCCAGATTTTCCAGCGTTTTGGTGTGTTCGCCTTTACGCTCTTTAATAATCGGCGCCAGCAGCATCAGACGTTTGCCTTCCGGCTGTGACAGCACGTTATCGACCATCTGGCTAACGGTTTGCGCCGCCAGCGGCACGTCATGATCCGGACAACGCGGTTCGCCCACGCGGGCAAACAGCAGGCGCAGGTAGTCGTGGATCTCGGTAATAGTACCCACCGTAGAGCGCGGGTTGTGCGATGTCGATTTCTGTTCAATTGAGATCGCGGGCGATAGCCCCTCAATATGGTCGACATCCGGTTTTTCCATGAGCGACAAAAACTGCCGCGCGTAAGCGGAGAGCGATTCAACGTAACGACGCTGCCCTTCGGCATACAGAGTGTCGAAAGCCAGTGAGGATTTGCCTGAACCCGAAAGCCCGGTCACGACAATCAGTTTGTCGCGTGGGATGACGAGGTTAATATTTTTGAGATTATGGGTGCGGGCGCCCCGAACTTCGATCTTATCCATTCACCTTTCCCGGTAGAGACTCGGATGCCTGGTTTGTTTGAAGGACAAACGGCAGAAACGGCTAATTATGACACAATTTAACCTGTTTGAATATACAGTATTGGAATGCATCTTCAGCTAAAGTATGCAACAATATGAGGTTCGCGCGAGTGACCTGGAACCTGCATCGCAGCTATTAAAATGCTACGTGGAAATGGTACACTCACGCGTTTACACTATTTATGAAACGTATTCAGGAGACTCAATTATGGCCAGCAGAGGCGTAAACAAGGTGATTCTCGTTGGTAATCTGGGCCAGGACCCGGAAGTACGCTATATGCCGAGTGGCGGCGCTGTCGCCAACTTAACGCTGGCTACTTCTGAATCCTGGCGCGATAAGCAGACCGGCGAAATGAAAGAGCAGACTGAATGGCACCGGGTGGTGATGTTCGGCAAACTGGCGGAAGTGGCCGGCGAATATCTGCGTAAAGGTTCTCAGGTGTATATCGAAGGTCAATTGCGTACCCGCAAGTGGACCGATCAGAGTGGCCAGGAACGCTATACGACTGAAATTAACGTTCCGCAGATCGGTGGCGTGATGCAGATGCTGGGTGGTCGCCAGGGCGGCGGCGCACCGGCAGGCGGTCAGCAGCAGGGGGGTTGGGGTCAACCGCAACAACCTCAGCAGCCGCAGGGCGGCAACCAGTTCAGCGGCGGCGCGCAGTCGCGTCCACAGCAATCCGCGCCAGCGCCGTCTAACGAACCGCCAATGGATTTTGACGACGACATTCCGTTCTGATTTTTGGTAAAAAACTCAAAGGGTTATTTGCATTTTCGCTATAGTTCTCGTCTGCTGAAATGCCTGGTGTAAACCAGGCATTTTCTTACCTGGTATTATTGTCTTAGGGCCTATCCCACCAGGCGTTATTGGCGCAGCCAGTTTGGACACGGACAGCGCGCAAAAACCGGAGCGTACACGTAGTACGTGAGGATTTTGAGCACTGCCCAGGACCAAAATGGCAAGTAAAATAGCCCTAATGGGATAGGCTCTTTGTATCCCTTTCAAAAAAGAGAAGCGCATATCTTACGGAAAAATGTCGCTTATCGCCTCTGGCCGACTCGCCTCGGCACATCATTATCCAGCCGAAGTTCATAAATGTACTGCAATAACCCGGATTGTCTTAAATATGAAAGAGAAATCTCATCTGCAAAATATATAATTTATAGCCATTTTTTGACAACAAAAAGATATTATAAAATAACGTTAGAGAATGGTCGGTATTATCAATAGTTAATTAAATGTTTGCTTTAGCTTGTGATGAGGTCAAATATGATATGTTCATCTTGCTTTATTTTTAATTGCTGAAGATAAACTTGTTACTTATAGCTGGCTTTATATAAAAAATGGTTTTATTTATGTATTTTTTTACGCAATTCTGATTTTTTACTCCCCACTTATTATATTTTTAATGATTTAAGTTATATTGAAGTCCCTATGACCCTATGTTTTAATTGTGAAAATTCATTTTATCCTCTGGAGGCAAATTTATTAAATACGTATGATTATAACGCGTATTAAAAAGAAATATGTCCTTAAAATGATTTAGAGTTTCAATGATTAGCTAACAAATCTATTTATCGGCGAGTGGTTTTAATTTGCTGATGACTATTTTTTATTTATGAGCTGAGAGCTTATGCGATACCTATTATTGGGGAAGATATAGTTAGTGCAATAATTGATGTATACCTAATAAAAAAATGAAGAGTGTTTTTAATTAAAGCACTCATCTTTGTTGTGGGCGCATAAAAATGGCGTCATTGTTTTTATTTTTCTGATTACGAGATGTAGGAAAACTGAAATCTATAAAGCGTATTGGTAGCAGGAAGCCAAGGGCGGTAGCGTTCACTTTCTGAATAAGTTGAGCATCCTTTATCCTTTCTAATCCACAAAAACATTTTATTCACAATGTAATATCAGGAGACAACATGGAAGACGAAAGTAATCCGTGGCCTAGTTTTGTTGATACATTCTCTACGGTATTGTGCATTTTTATATTTCTTATGTTGGTGTTTGCACTTAATAATATGATTATTATGTATGACAACTCAATTAAAGTTTATAAAGCAAATATAGAGAATAAGACTAAATCTACTGCTCAAAATAGCGGAGCCAATGACAATTCAAATCCTAATGAAATAGTTAATAAGGAAGTGAATACTCAAGATGTGTCGGACGGAATGACTACAATGTCAGGTAAGGAGGTTGGAGTATACGATATCGCCGATGGTCAGAAAATTGATATAACATCTACAAAAAATGAGCTTGTTATTACGTATCATGGCAGGCTGAGAAGCTTTTCAGAAGAGGACACTCATAAAATAAAGGCTTGGTTAGAAGACAAAATCAATAGTAATTTATTGATAGAAATGGTTATTCCTCAGGCAGACATCTCTTTCTCTGACTCTTTACGACTGGGATATGAACGGGGAATTATTTTAATGAAAGAGATTAAGAAGATATATCCTGATGTAGTTATTGACATGAGTGTTAACTCCGCAGCATCAAGTACAATGAGTAAAGCTATTATCACGACTATTAATAAAAAGGTGTCAGAGTGAAATATATAAATCATTACCGCTATTTGTTTGTCTGTTTTTTCCTTGCCATACTCCCTTTTTCCGCTTTATCTTTTCCCGGTATAAGAGAGTATGTTTTTGATAACTTTATGGTTTCTGCAATTTACAATGGAGTCATTATTGCCATTTATATTACAGGCTCTTTGTGTGCATTATTCACTATTTTTAAAAATATTTCAGCAAAAGACATATTAATAGCTCAGGACGCCAGCAGAAAAAATAGTATTCTTTCTAATCTCAATCAGATTTTGTTTTCCGGAGAACCCAAACAGTGTGATTTCAATTTGCTGATGGAATTAGATGACAATGTGTCTACCGCCCGTAACCAACGATTGTCATTTATTATGAGTTGTAGCAATGTGTCGACGCTTGTTGGCCTGTTGGGGACGTTTGCGGGTCTGTCTATTACGATTGGTTCAATCGGGAATTTATTGAGCTCGCCATCAGATGTTGGCGGTGATAATGCAAGTAATACACTCAATATGATCGTGACAATGGTAGCGTCGCTTTCTGAACCATTGAAAGGGATGAATACCGCATTTGTATCTTCTATCTATGGTGTTGTTTGCGCCATACTCCTGACCTCACAAAGTGTTTTTGTTCGCAGCTCCTATTCCCTTGTTTCTACGGAAATCAAAAAATTAAAAATCATAAGCAACAGATCCAATAATAAACAACGAAGCCTGCGGGTTGAATCAGAGACGCTTGTAGAATTTAAAGAGTTGTTTAAAGCGTTTTTTGATAACTACCTGACAGTTGAAAACTTACGGACGCAGGATGAAGAAAAGAAACGAGTGATGCTATCAGATAGCTTTGTCACTTTGCAAAACCGGCTATTGGATAACTCAGCAAAACTGGAACAACTTTCTACGCTGATTGATGGTTATCTGGTAAGCAGTAACGAAAATCTCAAAAAATTATCTGACGGTGTAATAACAATTACCTCTCGTTTATCTGAAGGTAATATCCTGCTTGCTGATAATAATGCACGACTGGAGGCAATGAGTACAATACAAAATATTATAGACAAAAAGAATGATTCAATAATGGCATCAGTTGATAAATGTTATCAGGAATCTCTTTCACATGGTAAGACCATAAACGATATTGCCGCTGGCAGTGCCGATATTTCTCATACTCTCGATGGGCTGAGAAAAGAAATGGATGAGGATATGAACAATGTTCATTTAGCGCTATCCGATCTATCGGCTACTGATAAAAAGATTATTGCCAATACTAAAGAGATTAGTGCTGAAATGGTTAGCTACCGTGATACCTATATGCCATTAATGGAAAAAATAACATCTATGCACCAGGAAATAGTAAAGCAACGTTTGTTAAACAAGGAGGAAAAAAATGAAGATTAAGATGTTTTTTCTGACGACTGCTTTTATTACACAAAGCACATACGCCAGCGAGCTTCCGGTCATTCCTCTAAGAGATTTAGTTAATGCCGCATTAACGCATCAGCCCTCTGTTGCTGTTTCATATTATGAGACTGAAAAGAAAAACAGTGACTTAGATCTTTCACGGGCAGCACTTTATCCTACCCTGGATCTAACATCTGGCCTTAATAATAACAGGAAAGAGTCATCAGGTACCGAGAGAAACGTTGAAAATAAGGTGTCTTTATCATACCGAATAACGGATTTTGGAGTGAGGGGGGCTAATATCAGGAAATCTGAATATGAAAGAGATAATAGTAAAACTGACTATGAAAAAACAAAGAATATAGTGTCTCAGGAGGTTGTGACAACCTATTACAACATCAGTAAATATCGTGAAATGATTGATGGCGTAAATCTGGAGAAAGAGTTTTATAAAAAGATGCTGGAAACTTTTTCGCTGCTGGTATCTTCCGGTGTAGCTATGCAATCTGATATGCGTAAAGTACAAGTATCTATCGATGCATTAAATACCAGAAGCATTATGTATCAGTCGATGTTGGATGATGAAATGTATAAAATGCAGAATATGACTGGTCTGAATTTATCACCAGTTCAGATTCAAAGCGATGAAAAATTCAACCTCTTCAAAAAATATATCTTTGTCGAAAGCCCTGAAAAACTTATGGACATGGTGATGAAATACAACGATGACTATAAGATGCTTGTCAATACCCGAAAAGCCGCGACCGAAGATATTAATGCCGCAAAATCATCCTATTTTCCGACTGTAGATCTCGTTTCCAGCTATGTACAGAATAACCCGAGCGGTAGTGCCAAAAAAAGTGATTATGAAGATGAATTCAAAACGGGTATCAATGTCAGTTTCAACATTTTTAATGGGTTCAGAAATTCAGCCCAGGAAAGAAAAATGGTGGCAAGTTACTCGCAGGCTAAGCTGCAAATTGACGATTTTTTGATTAAAACGCGTTATAACATTGATTCACAACTTTCAAAATACACCGCTGCAAAAGAGACTTACTCAGTGGCGGAACGTTCACATACAAACGCGTTACAGCTTACTGAGTTATATGAGCAGGAGTTTCAGTTAGGGCAAAAAAGTTTGCTTGATTTAATTTCAAGCCGTAATGAAGCATTTCAGGCATATGTAAGCATGGTCGACAGCAAATATAGCCTGTATATTTTAAAGTTACAGCAACTCTCATTGATTTTTCATTTAATGGATTATTTAAAAGGAAATACTGAAAGTGAGTTAAATGTAATGAAATGAATAGAAGACAAAGCGATCATCTCATGATGATAATTATTTCTTTGACGATCTTAATTATTATCCTTACCTACTTTATAGAAATTAATTCAGTGGTTCATGGTCAGGGCGTTATCACCACTAAAGATAATGCTCAGTTAATATCTCTTTCTAAGGGAGGGACGATACAAGATATTTATGTAGCCGAGGGTGATACTGTAAAAAAAGGAGAACTCCTTGCAAAGGTCGTTAACCTTGATCTGCAAAAAGAATATCAAAGGTATAGAACTCAAAAAGGGTATCTGGATAAAGATGTTAACGAAATATCTTTCATTCTTGATAAAGAAAATGAGAGTGGATTGATTACCCTGGATGGCACCCGTTCTTTAAGTAATAAAGAGGTAAAAGCGAATATTGAATTAGTGCATAGTCAGATAAGAGCTAAAGAGTTAAAAAAAACCTCTCTTGATTCTGAGATTAGCGGATTACAAGAGAAGCTGAGTTCGAAAGAAAAAGAACTCGCATTGCTTGCCGAAGAAATAAATATTCTTTCCCCACTGGTAAAAAAAGGAATTAGCCCATATACCAATTTTCTTAACAAGAAACAGGCGTATATAAAAGTTAAGTCTGAAATTAATGATATTGAAAGTAGCATCACTTTAAAAAAAGATGATATTGAGTTGGTTGTTAATGATATTGAGGCGCTTAATAATGAATTGCGACTATCTTTATCTAAAATAATATCTAAAAATCTTCAGGAACTTGAGGTTGTTAACTCTACATTAAAAGTAATAGAGAAGCAGATAAATGAGGAGGATATCTATTCACCGGTTGACGGTGTAATTTATAAAATCAATAAAAGTGCCACTACTCATGGTGGTGTGATTCAGGCGGCGGACTTACTTTTTGAAATAAAACCAAAAGTAAGGACTATGCTGGCCGATGTGAAAATATTACCCAAATACCGTGACCAAATATATGTAGATGAAGCCGTTAAACTGGATGTCCAGTCAATTATCCAACCAAAGATAAAATCGTATAATGCGACTATCGATAATATTAGCCCTGATTCCTATGAGGAAAATACCGGAGGAACAATTCAGCGTTATTATAAAGTAATTATTGCATTCGATGTTAATGAAGATGATTTACGGTGGTTAAAACCAGGTATGACTGTTGACGCCAGTGTAATTACCGGAAAACACAGCATTATGGAATACCTGTTATCTCCCTTGATGAAAGGCGTGGACAAAGCCTTTTCAGAACCCGTTAATACTAAACGATTAGATACACCTTGAGAGTGAATATAATATTATGGGAAATAAAAGCATACAAAAGTTTTTTGCCGATCAAAATTCTGTAATTGATTTATCTTCTTTGGGTAATGCCAAAGGCGCAAAAGTTTCTCTTTCCGGGCCAGACATGAACATTACGACGCCGCATGGGTCAGTGATCATTGTCAATGGCGCTCTTTATTCAAGTATCAAAGGCAATAACCTCGCTGTTAAATTTAAAGATAAGACTATTACCGGCGCTAAAATTCTGGGCAGCGTAGATTTAAAAGATATTCAACTAGAGAGAATTGACAGCTCATTGGTTGATTCTGCTCAGGTAGAAAAGAAAGGTGATGGCAAACGACGAAATAAGAAGGAAGAAGAGGAATTAAAAAAGCAGCTTGACGAGGCTGAAAACGCAAAGAAAGAAGCTGATAAGGCGAAGGAAGAAGCTGAGAAAGCTAAGGAGGCTGCAGAAAAAGCGCTCAATGAAGCGTTTGAAGTACAGAACTCGTCAAAGCAAATTGAAGAAATGCTGCAGAACTTTTTGGCTGACAATGTAGCAAAAGACAATCTGGCTCAGCAAAGCGATGCTTCCCAGCAAAATACACAGGCTAAAGCAACGCAGGCTTCTAAACAGAACGATGCTGAAAAAGTTCTTCCTCAACCTATTAATAAAAATACCAGCACTGGCAAAAGTAATAGCAGTAAAAATGAGGAAAATAAGCTCGATGCCGAGTCTGTTAAAGAGCCGCTTAAAGTCACATTAGCGCTTGCGGCCGAGAGTAACAGCGGTAGCAAAGATGATAGTATAACTAATTTTACCAAACCTCAGTTTGTAGGTAGCACTGCTCCCAATGCCACGGTCATTATTAAAATTAATGGTATTGCTGTCGGTCAGGCTGTAGCGGATAGTTTGGGTAACTTCACCTTCACTGCGCCTGAAACATTGACTGATGGAACATACAATCTGGAGGCAGAGGCCAAGACTGCTGATGGGAGCGGTAGCGCCAAACTTGTCATTACTATCGATTCCGTTACCGATAAGCCAACATTTGAACTTTCGCCTGAAAGTAGTGTGTCCGGTCATAAGGGCTTAACGCCGACCTTGACGCCTTCAATTGTTGGTACGGCGGAAGAGAATGCTAAGGTTGACATTTATGTAGATAATAAACTGGTTGCCAGCGTTGATGTCGATAAAGATGGAAACTGGAGTTATGAATTTAAAGATAATGAACTATCTGAGGGCGAAAATAGTATAAAAGTCGTTGCCGTAGATAAAGCAGGTAATAAAAACGAAACGACGGATAGTATCATAACCGACACCATTGCTCCGGAAAAGCCGACGATTGAGCTGGATGATAGTAGTGATTCCGGCATTAAAAATGACAGCATTACAAATAGCACCCTGCCAACATTTATTGGTGTGGCGGAACCCGGTTCTACAGTCTCTATTTATCTTGGACTTAAACATCTTGGTGAGGTCATTGTTGCTAAAGATGGGACATGGAGCTATACGCTTACTACGCCGCTCAAGGATGGCGAATACAATATAACAGCAACAGCTACTGATATTGCCGGGCATACCTCAGCGACGGCAAATCTGCCTTTTACTATTGATACACGTATCAGCTATTTCAGCGCTGAGATTGAAACGACTGATGATAGCGGTATTGTCGGAGATAACGTTACTAACAATACTCGCCCAACCTTTACAGGTAAAACTGAGCCAAATGCTATTATCAGTGTCATAAATAGTGAGACTGGCGAAGAGGTTATTTTTAAAGCGAATGACAAGGGCGAATGGACGTTCAATTTCACTTCCGACTCAGTGGAAGGGGTTAACAATCTTACGTTCACTGTTGAAGATGTCGCTGGCAACAAAAAGGATTTTTCCTTTAGTTACGTTATCGATACTGTTGCCCCTGTACCTCCGACAGTTTCTTTGGAGGATTTTGTTGTTTTACCGAATGGTATAATTTTATCAGGGAATGATTTACCGGCTTTAGTCGGTACGGCAGAGCCAAAGTCTACCATCTTATTGATGCGAGATGGTAAATTATATGACAGCATTGAGGTTGACTCAAACGGGACCTGGAATTATCAGTTTAGTAATAAATTTCTTCAGGGTGCCTATGATATTGAAATCATTTCTCAGGATGCCGCCGGTAATAAATCCTCTACTGTTAAATATTCTTTTACTATTCAAACTGAAGTTGTACCTCCAAAAGCGGAACTCGATGCCAGTGATGATTCCGGTGCAAAAGGCGACTGGATTACCAATAAACATAATGCTCTGACGTTACTGGGAACAGCGGATAGGTTTGCTACCGTAAATATCCTTATTGATGGTAAAACGATAGGCGTGACGACTGCGGATGCAGACGGTAACTGGAATTTTGATATTTCCCGAAATCTGTCTGACAATGTTTATAAGATTACGGTTGAATCCATCGATCCT
This sequence comes from Salmonella sp. SAL04157, assembly GCF_046551635.1. Taxonomy (NCBI): domain Bacteria; kingdom Pseudomonadati; phylum Pseudomonadota; class Gammaproteobacteria; order Enterobacterales; family Enterobacteriaceae; genus Salmonella; species Salmonella sp. SAL04157. The sequence goes on along the minus strand of NZ_JBGDVS010000007.1, from coordinate 166,953 downwards.
TTAGGAAGAACGTCATCTGTAGATTATCAGCTTACCATTGATAGCTTTACGCCGATCCCTACTGTTATGTTGCATGATAGCGCTGATTCTGGCGTTAAAGGCGATATGATTACTAAAATTAATACGCCGTTGTTTACCGGGATGGCTGAAGCTAATGCTAAGGTTTCCATCTATGTCGACGGTGTGTTAAGTGGCGAGGCTATTGCTGGCGATGATGGTGTATGGAATTTTCAATTTACCACAGCGTTATCCGATGGCTCGCATGACGTAACGGTAAAGGTAGAAGATATTGCCGGTAATACTGCCTCCTCATCAGCGTATAATTTCCAAATCGTAACGCAAACGCAAAAACCAACAATAGAGTTGGTCAACGATACGGGGGTTGATAATACAGACCATATTATTAATGAAAAGAATCCTGCACTGACAGGAACCGCTGCACCCTATTCAACGGTTAAACTCTATATTGATGGTGCGCTGATCGCTGAGGTCAGAACAAATAAAGATGGCAGATGGGAGTATACTCTGAAAGCCGATCAAGGTTTGGTTGATGGCGATCATAGAATAACTGCTTCAGTTGAAGATATCGCTGGCAACATTGCCCATTCGGATCCTTTCTTAATTAGCGTCGATACTGCTATTTCAATACCGATAGTTTCATTGAGCCCGGATTCAGATTCGGGAATTTCAGATGATAATTTAACGAATATCGTTAAACCTACCTTGCACCTAAAAGATATTGATCCGGACATTATCAGTGTTCAGGTATGGGATGCCGCGTCTGATACGCAGATCGGTGTTGCCACGCAACAACCTGATGGTTCATGGGCCTATACCTTTACTTCAGATTTAACGGAAGGCTTGCATCAGGTTTATGTCAAGGTTGAGGACATTGCGGGTAATAAAGCGAACAGCGCGGTATTCGATTTTACTATCGATACCACAGTATCAACGCCGGTGATTTCCCTGCTTTCTAAGGATGATACGGGGGTTACAGGCGATAACCTGACCAACATCAATAAGCCAGGTTTTGCTATTTCCGGTGTTGATGCCGATGCGCATCGGGTCGTCGTACAGGTGATGCACAATGGCGTGAGCGAAGAGATCGAACTTTCTCACCTCAATGGTAGTTGGTTATTTACACCAGGGAATACGTGGGCGGATGGCAGCTACACGTTAACGGTGAAAGTAGAAGATAAGGCAGGAAATACCAACTACTCAGCACCGCTGACGGTCGTTATCGATACCCAAATCGCCATTGATGGGGTGGAACTGGTCAACGATAGCGGCGTGAAAGGCGATAATATGACCAACGACGACCGTCCCCACTTTCGTGTGACGGTACCGACCGATGTCAATGAAGTCCGTCTGAGCATTGACGGTGGTAATTCGTGGGTTCAGGCAACTCCGGGCGTGGCAGGAAGCTGGGAGTATATCTGGCCGACAGACCTGGCAGATGGTCAATACACGCTAACGGTGGAAGCGACTGATAAAGCAGGCAATACAGTGACGAAGACCATCGATTTCGCGGTGGATACCACGCTGTCAGTGCCGGTCATCGTACTGAATAGCGCGGACGATACCGGTGTCCAGGGCGATAACATGACGAATAGCACCCAGCCGACATTTGCCCTGCAGCATATTGATGATGATGCCGTTCGCGTTACGGTCAGCGTGGAGCATGGCGGCGTCACCACCACATTTGACGCCACGAAAGGCGTAGGCGGATGGAGCTTTACGCCGACAGGGGCGTGGGCGGATGGTGATTATACCCTGAGTGTGTCAGTCGAAGATAAAGCGGGAAACACCAGCCATTCGGCATCGCTGACGGTGACGGTGGACACGCAAATCGCCATTAATAACATTGAACTGGTCAATGACAGCGGTATTCCCAACGATAATCTGACTAATAACGTGCGTCCGCACTTCCAGGTGACGGTACCGACGGATGTCAACGTGGTGCGCCTGAGCATTGACGGCGGCAAGACGTGGTTCAACGCTACCCAGAACGCGACGCCGGGCGTCTGGGATTATATCTGGCCGGATGATGTGGCCGACGGAGGCTATACCCTGACGGTAGAAGCGACCGATGAGGCGGGAAATAAGACAACACAGACGCTCGATTTCACCATCGATACCACTCTGTCTGTGCCGACCCTCTCGCTGGACAGCGCAGATGACAGCGGCATCGCGGGCGATAATATCACCAATGTTAAAACGCCGGGCTTTACCCTCAACAATATTGATACCGATGTCAGCCGGGTAACAGTGGAGGTAATGCACAATGGCATTAAACAGGAGGTGCCACTGGTTCAGACCGGCGGACAGTGGCGCTTTGCGCCGACCAGCGACTGGGCGGACGGCGACTATATCCTGACGGTGAAGGTAGAAGATAGGGCCGGAAATGTGAAGCAGTCCGCGCCGTTGACGGTGACAGTAGACACGCACATCGCCATTGACCGTATTGAACTGGTTAACGACAGCGGTATCCCCGGCGATAATCTGACCAATGAAGCACGCCCGCACTTTCAGGTGACAGTACCGGCGGATGTTAACGGTGTAAGACTGAGCATTGATGGCGGCAAAACGTGGTTTGACGCCACGCAGAGCGCGACGCCGGGCGTTTGGGATTATACCTGGCTGACGAATGTGGCTAACGGCCCTCACACCCTGATGGTGGAAGCGTCCGACAAGGCGGGAAACAAAACGACGCAGAAACTGGACTTCATCATCGATACCATGCTGTCAGAACCGACGATTACCCTGGACAGTGCGGATGACAGCGCCGCTGGCGATAACATCACCAACGTTAAGATGCCAGGCTTTACCCTCGGTAATATCGACGCCGACGTGACCAAAGTGGTGGTGACGGTGGCGCATGATGGTAAGAACCAACAGATAGAGTTGATTAAGAACGGCGGTGTGTGGCGCTTTACGCCGGGCGCAGCCTGGACCGATGGCGACTATACGCTGACGGTAAAGGTAGAAGATAAGGCGGGTAATACAAATTATTCTGCGCCGCTGACGGTGACTATCGATACGCAAACGTCTATTGATCGCATTGAACTTCTTAATGACACGGGTATTGTCGGGGATAACCTGACCAATGAAGCACGTCCACAGTTTCATATTACGGTACCGACGGACGTGAACTCTGTGCAACTGAGTCTTGATGGCGGCATCAACTGGGTTAACGCAACGCTGACGCCCGACGGCGTTTGGGAGTATATATGGCCGACAGATCTGGTCGAAAATACGTATACCCTGACAGTGAAAGCAACCGATGTTGCAGGCAACACGGCGACGGAAACGCTCAATTTTATCATTGATACCACATTGTCGACACCGACCATCACGCTGGATAGCGCAGATGATAGCGGCACCGCCAACGATAATAAGACTAACGTTAAAACACCGGGTTTTATTATCGGCGGTATTGATTCTGACGTGACTCAGGTCGTCGTGCAGGTGATGCGCGATGGTCACAGCGAGGAGGTGGAGCTGACGCAGACTAACGGGCAGTGGCGTTTTGTACCCGGCAGCGCGTGGACTGATGGCGACTATACGCTGACGGTAACGGTGAAAGATGAGGCGGGTAATATTCGCCACTCAGCGCCGTTGACGGTTACCATCGATACGCAAATCGCCATTGACCATATTGAACTGGTCAATGACAGCGGTATTCCCGACGATAATCTGACTAATAACGTGCGTCCGCACTTCCAGGTGACGGTACCGACGGATGTCAACGTGGTGCGTCTGAGCATTGACGGCGGCAAGACGTGGTTCAACGCTACCCAGAGCGCGACGCCGGGCGTCTGGGATTATACCTGGCTGGCTGATGTGGGAGAGGGGAAGCATACCCTGACAGTGGAGGCGACCGACAAGGCGGGAAACAAAACGACGCAGCAACTGGACTTCATCATCGATACCCTACTGTCAGAACCGACTATCGTGCTGGACAACACGGACGACAGCGGAACAAAAGGCGATAACCTGACCAACGTAAATAAGCCGACGTTTTTACTGGGCAATATTGACGCAGACGCGCGGTATGTCACGGTTGAGGTGCAGCATGGCGGCACGAAAGAAGTGCTGACGGCCACCAAAGACGCGACCGGCAACTGGAGCGTGACACCGACCGGTACATGGGCAGATGGCGACTATACGCTGACAGTGAGGGTGGAAGATGAGGCGGGGAACGAAAAACACTCAGCGTCGCTGACGGTCACTGTTGATACCCAAATCACCATTGATGCTATTGAACTGGTTAATGATAACGGTATTCCCGGCGACAATATGACTAACGACGCCCATCCGCAGTTCCGCGTGACGGTACCGGGGGACGTTAACGAAGTCAGTCTGAGCATTGACGGTGGCGTGACCTGGGTTAAGGCGACACAGAGCGCGACGCCGGGCGTCTGGAATTATACCTGGCCGGGCACCGTGCCGGATGGCGACTATACGCTGAATGTGAAAGCGACTGACAATGCGGGTAATACGGTGACGGAGACACTCCACTTCACTATTGATACCGCGCTGTCGACGCCGGTCATCGTACTGGATAGCGCGGACGACACCGGCATCCAGGGCGATAACATGACCAATCGCACCCAGCCGACATTTAACCTGCAACATATTGATGATGATGCCGTTCGCGTTACGGTCAGCGTGGAGCATGGCGGCGTCACCACCACATTTGACGCCACGAAAGGTGTAGGCGGATGGACCTTTACGCCGCCGACATCATGGGGGGCGGGCGATTATACCCTGAGTGTGTCAGTCGAAGATAAAGCGGGGAACACCAGCCATTCTGCATCGTTGACGGTGACGGTGGACACGCAAATCGCCATTAATAACATTGAACTGGTCAATGACAGCGGTATTCCCGACGATAATCTGACTAATAACGTGCGTCCGCAGTTCCAGGTGAAGGTACCGACGGATGTTAACGAGGTGCGCCTGAGCATTGACGGCGGCAAGACATGGTTCAACGCTACCCAGAGCGCGACGCCGGGCGTCTGGGATTATACCTGGCTGGCTGATGTGGGAGAGGGGAAGCATACCCTGACAGTGGAGGCGACCGACAAGGCGGGAAACCAGACGACGCAGAAACTGGACTTCATCATCGATACCCTACTGTCAGAACCGACTATCGTGCTGGACAACACGGACGATAGCGGAATAAAAGGCGATAACCTGACCAACGCGAATAAGCCGACGTTTTTACTGGGCAATATTGACGCAGACGCGCGGTATGTCACGGTTGAGGTGCAGCATGGCGGCACGAAAGAAGTGCTGACGGCCACCAAAGGCGCGACCGGCATCTGGAGCGTGACACCGACCGGCACATGGGCAGATGGCGACTATACGCTGACGGTGAGGGTGGAGGATGAAGCGGGTAACGTAAAATACTCGGCGCCGCTGACGGTCACGGTTGATACCCAAATCACCATTGATGCTATTGAACTGGTTAATGATAACGGTATTCCCGGCGACAACCTGACCAATGACGTTCGTCCACACTTCCGTGTCACGGTGCCAGGGGATGTCAACGAGGTACGTCTGAGTATCGACGGCGGTAATACGTGGGTTCGTGCAACACAGGGCACGGCAGGGATCTGGGATTACACCTGGCCGAAAGATGTGACCGACGGGCTACATACCCTGACGGTAGAAGCGACCGATAAGGCGGGAAATAAGACGACGCAGACGCTCGATTTTACCATTGATACCCGGCTGTCAACGCCTACCATCACTATGGATAGCAGGGACGATACAGGTGCCATTGGCGATCATATTACGAGCGTCAAAAGACCGGGCTTTACCATTGGCAATATTGACTCCGATGCGCAATCGGTCATTTTGCGGATCACACAGGGCGGCAATAGCCAGGAAGTGACACTAACCCAGGTTGGAGGACAGTGGCGCTTTACGCCAGATGCTGACTGGGCGGACGGTAGCTATACACTGACGGTAGAGGTAACGGATAACGCAGGAAACGTTCGTCAGTCCACGCCGCTGATAGTGACGGTAGATACGCAAACCAGCATTACTGATATTACATTGGTCAATGATCATGGCGTGCCGGATGACAATCTAACTAACAGCACCCGTCCGCAGTTTGAGATCACGGTGCCGGCGGATGTGAATTCTGTGCAACTGAGCATTGATGGCGGCGCAAACTGGGTGAGCGCGGCGCAGGGTATCGAAGGCGTCTGGGGCTATACCTGGCCAACGGATATGGGCGATGGAAAACACACCCTAACCGTCATGGTCACCGACAGAGCGGGCAATACGGCGACGCAAACGCTTGAATTTTTCATCGACACCCGGTTGTCGACGCCGACCATTGCGCTGGATAGCACGGATGATACCGGTACGCCTGGCGATGATATGACCAATCGCACCCGACCGACCTTTATTCTGCAGAATATCGATTCGGATGTTATCAACGTTACAGTCAGCGTCACGCATAATGGAACGACAACCTCGTTTACTGCGACACAGGGGGCTGGAGGATGGAGCTTTACACCGCCAGCACCGTGGGGCGACGGTGATTATACGCTGACGGTGACAGTGGAGGATCGGGCGGGAAATACGCGTCCGTCTACGCCGCTGACGGTGACAGTGGATACGCAAATAGCCATTGATCATATTGAATTAGTCAACGATAGCGGCGTCCCTGGCGATAATATCACAAAACATGTGCGTCCGCAGTTCCAGATCTCGGTACCGGATGATGTGGAAAAGGTTCTTCTGAGTATTGACGGCGGCACGACCTGGGTTACTGCAATCAAGAGTTCGACGGCTGGCATTTGGGATTACACCTGGCCGACGGATATGCCAGAGGGACAGCATACCCTGATCGTGGAAGTGACTGACGGTGCGGGTAATAAGATGACGGGGACGCTCGATTTCACTATCGACATCACGTTGTTGACGCCAACCATTGAGCTAGCGCCCGATCAGGATACCGGACAGAATAAGAACGATAATCTGACCAGTGTCACTCAGCCGGTATTTGTGTTGGGGAGTATCGATAAAGATGTTCGACACGTGGAATTGAGTATTGAGCATAACGGCACGTTTAAAACGGTGGTACTCACCGAATCAGCCGACGGCTGGCGTTATCGACCGGATTCTGCTTTGGCGGACGGTAGCTACACATTCACCGTGACGGTAACAGATGTGGCAGGCAACCAGCAAACATCCGCGCCTTTAAAGGTGACGATAGACGGTACGTTGACTACGCCGGTGATTGAACTGGCAGCTGGCGAAGATAGCGGTACTGTTGGCGATCGCCTCACTAATCACGATCGGCCGGTGTTCGACATACGCCAGGTTGATTCTGACGTTACGCGCGTGATGGTCAAAGTAACTTACAACGGTAAAACGCACGAGGAAGCGGCGGTATTCACCAATGGTCAATGGCGCTTTACGCCTTCTGCGAGCTGGGCTGATGGCTCATATCAGTTAGCCGTTGTGGTGGAAGATCTGGCGGGGAATGTAAAAGAATCTGCGCCATTAGAGGTGCGTATTGATACCACGACAACCATTAACAATATCGTATTGCTTAATGATACTGGCGTGCAGAATGATCAATTAACGAATGTTGCCAAACCGTCATTCAGAATTGACGTTCCCGGTGATGTCATCCAGGTACGCGTAACCCTGGATGGTGGCGCTAACTGGAATGTGATACGCAAAAATGCCGACGGACAATGGATTTTTGACAGTCCGAATACTCTGGTTGACGGCACATATACCCTTCGCGTAGAGGCCACGGATGAGGCAGGTAATATTGCGAATAAAGATTTAGTATTTAATATCGATACTAATATACAGGTTCCGACTATTGCTTTAGATGCAGGACAAGATACCGGAGCGAATACCGCCGATAATATTACTAATATTTCACGACCCACCTTTACGATTGGTAATGTTGACCCCGATGTTATTAAAGTCGTGGTGACGATTGATGGTCATGATTATAACGCGACTAAGGTTGGGGCTGGTTGGCAATTTACACCAGGCAATGCCATTCCGGATGGTTCTTATAATATTACCGTTACGGTTGAAGATAAGGCCGGAAATACCGCGACATCGAAACCATTACCTGTTGTGATAGATACGACGGCTGAAATTGAAAGCGTCACGTTGGTTACAGATAGCGGTGATAGCGATGTAGATAACATTACCAAAGTCGACAAGCCGCAGTTTAGTATTGTTACCGCTGATGATATTACCCATGTGCGCGTTAAAATCGATAACGCCGCTAATTGGATTGAACTCACAAAAGGAGGGGATGGCCGCTGGATATTTAATGTCGGTTCGGCATTACCTGATGGGAAACACACTCTCTTGGTTGATGTGACTGATATCGCTGGCAACGTTGCGCAAGAAACGCTGCAGTTTACGATTGATACGACTCTGCGAGAGCCGACAATTGTACTCGATCCCACCCATGATACTGGTGATGATACTAATGATAATCTTACCAGGATTAACAAACCGGTGTTTATTATCGGTAATGTCGATAATGATGTATCACACATTGTGGTTCATATTGATGGTCGGGATTACACCATTGAAAACACAGGGGGGAATTTAACCTTTACGCCGGATCAACCGCTGTCTGACGGTCAGCATACGATCTCTGTTACCGTAACGGATATTGCTGGTAATACCAAAACATCGGCCGAACTGCAGATTGAAATCGACACGCAGGTTCAGATTGACAGTGTTACGTTAACAACAGATAGCGGCATCAACGATCACGATAATGTCACCAATGCTACCCGTCCCTCTTTTGAAATTGCAACGCCTGATGATGTGACATCGGTGCTGGTTTCTTTCGATGGCGTAAACTGGACGCCTATCAGTAAAAATGCGGCCGGGCAGTGGGAATTTACTGCAGGTAGCGCATTGCCTGATGGTCATTATACTCTCCATGTCCAGGCGACGGATCGGGCAGGAAATACGGCAAATTCCACGCTGGGCTTCACCGTGGATACGCAGATTGACGGCCTGAGCGTCGTGATGCTGGACGACGCCGGAAAGGATTCTACGGATGGTATTACGAATATTACCTCTCCACGTTTTGAAATTTCAGCCAGAGAACCGCTGCAGAGCGTGACGGTAATTTTAAACGGGAAATCCAGCACACTGACTCAGGGGGCAGGTAATAAATGGCTGTTTACCCCTGATACACCGTTAGTGGATGGAACTTACAAAATAGAAATAGTGGCTGAAGATATCGCAGGTAATAAAATTAGCAAAGAGGTATCATTCACAATAGACACTATTGTTTCTGATCCCAGTATTGATTTGCTGGATGCGGATGATACTGGCGAAAGCGCTGTTGATAATATTACGAGTGTCACTAAACCACGTTTCGTTATTGGCAATGTACCCGCCGATATTGATACTGTTGTAATCAGAATTAACGGCGTTTCTTATCCGGTTACGGCAAATGGCAATAACCTCTGGGAATTTCAGGTTCCCGTTGCGTTAAACGATGGCGTATATGAAGCCGTTGTTGTCTTCAGAGATATTGCCGGAAATACTTCTGAAACTAAGCTGCCCTTTACCATTGATACCACGACAAGCGTCAGTGTCAGAATGGAGCCAGCGTCTGATACCGGCAGCTCCAATAGCGATAACCTTACGAATAAGCAAAATCCCAAATTCGAAGGTACTGCGGAGCCTAATGCGAAACTGGTGATTACCATTGTTGATGATAAGTCAGGTCGGGAGGTTCTAAAACACACGATTACGGTTGGCGCCGATGGCAACTGGAGTGTGACGCCGAATATACTGCCGGATGGCATGTATACCATCAACGTCGTCGCAACAGATGTCGCGGGAAATACTGCGCAAACGCAGGAAAGATTCACTATCGATACGGTTACGATCGATCCTACCATTCGCCTTTCGGATCCATCTATTGATGATCAGTATGAAGCAACCAGCCTGCGTCCTGAGTTCAAAGGGCTAGCCGAAGCGTTCTCGACGATTATGATTCAGTGGGATGGGAAAGTGGTCGGCTCGGCAAACGCCAATGCGAATGGCGAATGGAGTTGGACGCCGCCATCAGTATTAGCGCCAGGCTCCTATGTTGTGAGCATTGTTGCCAAAGATAAAGCGGGTAATGAATCGTCGCAGGTCGACTTTCCTGTCGTAATACCTGTTATTGATGTCACGCCTCCAACCATAAAGCTCAGCGAGGAGAGCGATAGTGGTGCCTTAGGAGACTTTACCACGAATAATAAAACGCCGACCCTGGTTGGGAACACGTTACCTAATGCGATTGTGAGTATTTATGTGGATGGCGTGAAGGTCGGCGAGGCGACAGCGGATACAGCGGGTCGATATACTTTCCAGTTATCGGAAATGAAAGATGGCCATTATGTCGTCCAGGTGGGTATCGTCAACCCTCGCGATAATAGCGAACTGCGTTCCACCGCCGTTGATGTCACTATCGATACCGAGGTTGCTGAACTGGTATGGAATATATCTGGAATGCATGAGGGCGGATATATCAATACGGTGACGCCGGAGATTGGCGGCACCAGTGAGCCAAACAGCAAAATCACTATCTTTGTGAATGGCGTTGAAAAAGCGATTGCTTATACGACAGGCGCAGGACACTGGGGCGTAGTATTACCTGCTTTGGGTAATGACGGTAATTATGTATTAACGTTTAAAGTTGAAGATGTTGCCGGCAATATCAGAGAGTTTGGTCCGCAGAATGTGATACTGGATACGGTAATTTCGCCGTTAACCGTGGTATTACGCGAAGCTGATGACAGTGGCAAAGTTGGCGACTGGATCACCAATAAATCTCATGTCACCATCGATGGTACTGCCGAAGCCGGAAGTACTTTAACCATCAGGAATCCACAGGGGGTGGTTATTGCTACCCTGGTGGTAGGCAATGATGGTCGATGGAGCGCAGAATTAGATCTGCGTGAAGGTAGTAATGCCTTTGTCGTGGTATCGGAAGATAAAGCGGGCAACAGCCAACAAAAAGATATCCTGATAGAACATGATACGCAGATTGAAATCAGCGATATTTCATTAAGTCGGGATACTAATAGCGGTGATAAATATGATCTGATTACCAATAATAAGTCTCCGGTACTGGTTGCCATGACCGATCCCGGCGCGACGGTACAGGTTTATATTAATGGTGTGTTACAAGGCACAGTAGAGGCGAGTTCGTCAGGTAATATTAGCTATACCATGCCGGCAAATAGCGCCGACGGCGAGTATCAGGTGCAATTTGTTGCTACGGATACTGCTGGTAACCGGGTTGAGTCTGCGATTACAACCGTGACAATCGATTCTCAAATTGCTGTCTTTGACATTGATGAAGATTCATTACCGGCCCTCTCTAATAACCGGGCGTTGTCAGTCTCAGGTGTCGGGGAGGCAGGTTCTCAGGTCAGCATCTTTGTCGATGGTAAATTAGTCAACGTTGTTATGGTTGAGGCTGATGGCACATGGCGCGCGCCGATACTGCTGCAAGATGATGGTACGTTTAATATTCATTTCAGCATTACTGACGTTGCTGGCAACACTGAAGTGAGCAAGGATTATAGCGTGGATGTCGATTCATCAACCGACTTCCCAACGCTCAACCTTGAAGATGCGAGCAACTCTGGTTCACTTGACGATCTGATTACTAGTCACAACAAGCCTGTGTTAGTTGGCACCGCAGAAGCGGGAGCCACAATCCATATTTATGTGGATGAAAAGATCGTGGCAAATGTTCTTGTGCTTGAAGATGGAACCTGGTCCTATCAGTTTGATAATGCGTTAAAAGATGGTGAATATTCTATCCGAGTGGTTGCCGAAGACCCGGCAGGTAATACGGCAGAATCGCCTCGCTTACTCGTCACGATAGATACCAGTACGTTTATCGATAATCCTGTTATGATGGCAGGTTCTGATAACGGTATTTTCAGTAATGATAGTATAACGAGTCAAACCCGGCCTGCGTTTAGTATTTATGGAGAAATGAACCAGAGTGTTCAGATTTTCATTGATGGGGTGTTAGTCGATACGATCACGGTGACGGACAGAAATCAAGTTTATCGACCTGAGTCACCGTTGGGCGATGGTTCCCATAGCATTTATTATGTTATCACCGATAAAGCAGGCAACACGGCTACCTCGAAAACGCTAAACTTTACTATCGATACCTTTAATACGACGCCTGTCGCCATTGATTCTATCGGTGGACAAACGTTAGCAGAGATGACCGGTAGTGATGGCAAAATATATATAACGGACACGACACGTAACTTATTGTTTAGTGGCAGTGCCGAGCCCAATAGCAAAATAGAAATCATCATTAATGGCTTAAATGTGGGGGAAGTTTGGGTTAATGACAAAGGCCACTGGCAGATGCCGGTGAACCCGCTTTATTTCACAGAAGGCCAGCTGGATATCACTGTTAAATCTACGGACCGTGCTGGTAACGTAAATCAGGAAAAGTATTCCATTTGGGTCGATACGCATATCCAGGTATTTACCAGCGAGCTTGATGACAATAAATCATCATCGAAAACGGACTGGTGGAGTAATAGCTCCACTATTACCATGAGAGGTATGGGGGAAATTGGCGCTACGGTATCATTAATCGTGGCAGGGGTCACGCTGGCAACCGCTGTCGTTGCGGCTAATGGGCAGTGGGAGTTATCGACCGATCAACTTCCGGAAGGGAAATACGATATCACTTTGAGTATTGAGGATAACGCAGGCAACCGTAAGGAAGAAGTACATGAAATATTTATTGATCGAACGCCGCCAAACGCTCCGGTCGTAACTTATTCAGATATTGTCAACGATCTAATTATTATGCAGGGAACGGCGGAAGCCAAATCTCAGCTAATAATAACCGATAGTAATGGGAATACTTATACGTTAACCGTTCCTGATAATGGTAAATGGAGTATGGCGATCCCGTATCCATCGGAAGGGAAGTTTACCATTACGAGTGTGGATGCGATTGGTAACCGGAGTGATGATGTCCCTCTCGATATCATGAAAGAGACTCCTGTTATTTCATTATCTCCAGACTCAGACAGTGGTACGGTGGGCGATAATATTACGCGAGATAATCAGCCTACCTTTATTATCGGGAATCTGGAAAGCGATGTTGTGGTCGTTCAGGTCGATATCAATGGGACCGTATATAATGCTGAAAAAAATGCCGATGGCGTTTGGTTCTTTACGCCAGGTACACCGTTAGCTGATGGTTCCTATACGATATCGGTAATCGCAAGCGATGCCGCGGGTAATCAGAAAAACTCGTTACCCATTACCGTTACGATCGACAGTACGCTGACCGTGCCGGAGATTGCGCTGGCAGCAGGTGAAGGCAATGGCGCTTCAGACAGCGATAACGTGACGAATCACAATCACACCCAGCCTAAGTTCACGCTGCAGCATATTGATGCTGACGTGACCGGGGTGACCGTAAACGTGACGCATAATGGCGTGACAGACATCTATCAGGCGACGCAAGGCGCGGATGGCTGGACCTTCACGCCGCCAGCCGCCTGGAATGATGGTACCTACACGCTGAGCGTGACGGTGGTGGATCGCGCGGGGAACTCACTGCAATCTGCTTCGCTGGAGGTGACGGTTGACTCAACGGTGACGGTAACAGCGGATAGCCAGCATGACGATGCGAGCGATGACGCCACGCCAACAGCGGTTACTCCACCGGAGTCTGAAACAGTGAATGCCGAAAGCGCTACGCATCTTCGTACAGTGCCGTCTGCGGCGGAAGAAAGCGTGGTGAAGGAGACAGCCTATAGTATTACATTGTTAAACGCTGACTCTGGGGATGAAATAGATCGTTCAATTAGTCAGACACCTTCTTTTGAAATATCAGTACCTGAGAATATTGTTAATGTCAGTGTTATGTTTGAAGGAGAAGAGTTTACTCTGCCGATAACTAACCAGAAAGCAATATTCGAAGTTCCGCTATCTTTGGAAGATGGTGAATATACTATGGACGTGAAATTCCTTGATAAGGACGATGATTTCCTGATTAAGGAGAAAACATTCTCAGTCGATCACTCCTCGGCGGATATTGTGAACGCAATGAATGCAAGAGGAAAGACCGAGGATGATATTAATGATTCCCCTTCAACGAGTTCTGTAGGGCACAACAATAACGGCGCTATTGAAGTTTTCGCCGTTAATGAAGTTACGTTACCTGTAGATAATCAAGAAGAACACGCATAATAACGGAGACCCCTCACCTTTGGGTGAGGGGGTTTACTTATGGATAAAAAACTAGAACCTTATTATTTAAGTGCGGAAACGGCATTATCTATAGTGTCTAAAAAATTCAACATAAAAATTGACATCAAAGAAGATGATATAAATTTAAGATTTAAAAAGTACGACAGAAATAACACTGACGACTCTATACAAATGAAGAATTTCTTTTTGTCGTTAGGGCTTTCTCTACAGGATATATTATTTAATAATGGTGAGGATTTACTAAATGAGCCTATGCCGATTTTACTATTAACACCAGAAATGAAGTGGATGGTGTGTGTGAGTGGCGGGCAAAAAATAAAGTTGGTAAACGCGCGCGGTGAACTCTGCTATGTTGAAATTGAAGATGAATATTTAAAAGAGTTATCTGCATTTAGTATACTACCTTTAAATAAAGTTGTTGATAGTATAAGAGTAAAAAATATCATAAAAAACTCTTTATCGATGAACAAGATTTTTTATACTAAATACTTCTTTTCATCTCTTTTTATGGCAATTTTTGCGTTAACTATTCCAGTATTTAGTAATCTGTTCTATGATAAGCTTGTTCCAAGTGCTTCGGTTTCATCTTTATTTGGCGTGGCTATAATTGTTGCTGTATTTATTGTTTTTGAGTTTATCCTTCGTACTTCGAAAGATATTTATCAGTCTATCACAGCAAGGCAGGATGACGTCGATATTGATATCGCATTTCTTGAAGCGGTACTTTATAGTAAAAAGAAAAATGGCAGATCCATGTCATCAGCATTTGTGCTATGGAATGAGTTTCAGAAAATTAAACCCGTTTTATTAAACTCGATCTTTCAACGTATAGCCGATATTCCAATATTTATTATATTTCTCATTGTTATATATGTAAATTTAGGTCTGGTCGTTATTGTCCCTGTTACCATGTTTATCGTCTCTATTATTATTTCCCTCGTTAACCACCATTATACTAATGAGTTAATGAACAAACAAAAAGAAGGACAGAAGAACAGGAATATCTTCATCTCAGAGGTTTTCTTATCTATTAAAATGATCCATACCTTAAATAATCAAGGTTTACTTTTTGATTGGGTCAACACATCAAATGAACAGTCGTATCTTAACCTGAAGATAAGGAAATTAAATCTTATCTATCAATCTATATTGGGGAGTATGTCATCTATTACCCAAATAACTATTATGGTAATAGCCTTTTTTATGGTAATCAAGGGTGATGTTACTACTGGCGCAATTGTTTCATCTGTCATTGTCTCTGGTCGTATTTCCGGGATCATTTCGAATTTTTCTTCTACATTAATCTCTATTTTATCAGCAGAAAAAACCGGTAAGGATCTGCTTTCTTTTTTTGATGAAGATCAGGCAGAAAAAACACCGGCATTACAGTCTATATCAAAGTGCAATGGCGATATCTCTATTCGGGGTGTGAGTTATCAGTATGACGCTCAATCTCCGATGATTATTAACCGACTGTCTATAGACATACCTGCGGGGCAGCGTGTCGCAGTGATAGGCGAATGCGGTGCAGGAAAAAGCTCATTACTGGGAATGCTATCTGGCTACCTTTCGCCAACAGACGGCGCCATCTTATATGATGGATATAACTTAGGGCATTTATCGCAGAACTTTTTTTCTCAGCATTTAAGCGTGGTGACGACACATGATGTTTTATTCACCGGAACCATTGAAAGTAATTTCGCGTTAAAACCGCAAAACGACAGGGGCCGGGTACTCAAGGCGCTCCATCTGGCGAACTGTGGTTTTATCTTGCAACATCCTATGGGGCTGAAGTTTCCGGTGAATTTTATGGCTAAAAACCTGTCATCCGGACAGCAACAGCAGTTATTATTAGCACGTAGTCTGAGCAGTAACGCCAGCGTCTTTTTATGGGATGAACCAACATCAAATCTGGATGAAAATACCGAGAAGCAAATTTTTGATAACTTAGATGAGTTTATTCATGGGAAAACGTTGATCATGGTGACGCATCGTCGATATCTGATAAAGTATTTTGACCGGGTTCTGGTAATGAAAGGTGGAAAAATAATCCGTGATTGTTCTCCGGATAAATTATTAATGTAAAATAAGCAGCGCTTGTCGCTGTTATCAGGTGGTACTGCTTAATAAAAAAGACCCGTTGCACAAACGGGTCTTTTTTGTCATTTAACGAGTCGGCAATGTCTTCAATAAGTTTAGCTCGATTCTGTTAGGACTATTCCACTTGCCATTTTTGGATAACCACACCTGGCGGCCCTCATCAACGGCAATGCGAGGGACGTGATGGTTCGCAAGGCTACTCCTGGCGCGCGATTCCGCGTTGAGATAACCGGTGGGCGGCTTCATCGGCAGCGATAGCGTATCAGGTCAGCACCATCGGCCATTCTGGCGGGGTCTGGCTCATCGTTTCGACCATTACGGCTTCAATGTTATGCCAGATCGCAGCGAGATCCATCATGGTAATACCGAGTAAACCGGTGGCAAACCAGCAGGCGGATACCACGCCCAGACCGCTACTGATCACCGACAGACCAATATAATCTGATTTACGGAAACGGATATTGAGCGTGCTGGCTAAAAACATGAGCACGGCGCTCAACAGTTGCCAGCGGAGAAGAACGACACCAGTGGTTATGGCAGCCATGAAACATTTCCTCTGAATAGACCTTTGTCCAGGACAGCACGGCGTTGTTCCCGGGAAACGTGGGACATTCTGGCTATCAACGGACGTCACATCAACATCGAATGAAACATTGTTTCTGTTTCATTGTTTTTGTGAACTATATCACAAAAACAGACTTATTCGCCAGATCGGCAATGTATTTTTTGTGCGTTTTATAACCTTATTTTTTGTGTGACTTCTGCGCGTCCGTAGAGAAACAGCCGGAAAGCAAAGATGTATTATTACTACTCTTTTATTTTTTTTCGTGAAATTCAGACCTGATAAAAATATCAAGTTATTTATCAAAAGAAAGGAGTAAAGATGTATACCCCATCGTTTACTTAGGTATAAATCTGATGTTATCAAAAATATTTAGCGTCCTGCCTGGTATGCGAGAGAGATTGCGCTTAGTTATTAATGGTAAATGTTGATCGGTAAAAGTCTGTTGCTAATATTGATAAATTCATGCACCGTAAACCTCCGTTTGGTTCACGTCTTATTTTGCCAACAATAGTCACAAATAATGCAGGGAAATAGGCTGAAAATGAGTCAAAGCACACGACGCAAGGTGTTGAGATTTCTCGGAACGATCATTGTGGTGTTACTTCCTGTATTGCTGGCGATCTGGTTTGCTCATATCCGGGCAGTCTCTGAAACCAGAAATCAGTTACATTCATTTGCGCAGTTGGTATTAGATAAAACGGAGCGGGTTATCCTGCAAGCAGATTTAGCCCGCGATGCCGCTGAACAATATCAGGGGCAAGCCTGTACGCCAGCCCATCAACAGCGAATGCTGAATATTATCCGCGGTCATTTGTACATTAACGAGTTGATTTATGCTAAGGGCCAGCGTTTTCTATGCTCTACGGTTATGACGCCAACAAGTCCTTATTTTATTCCCCGCGCTGACTATAAACGAAAGCCTGACATCGCTATTTATTACTATCGTGATACGCCTTTTTTCAACGGTTATAAAATGACATATATGCAGCGGGGAAACTATGTCGCGGTTATCAATCCCTTATCTTATAGCGAGGTGATGTCAGACGATCCGGCGTTGGCCTGGGGAATGTATGATACGGTGACCAACACCTTTTTCTCTCTGAGTGAACAGGCGCAGGCTGATCACCTATTACCTTTGGTACGACGGAGTGAACCTGTGTTCCAACAGGGTGAGCGTTTTTATACTCTGGTTAAATCAGCAAAACGACCGGTTGCCGCGATTGTGTCAACCTCAAAGCAACGCTTTTACCAGAACCTCTTTCATCAGCTTACGTTAACGCTACCGTTAGGGATCATCTGTAGCATTATCGTCTTATTTATGTGGTCACGATCCCGGCAGGCATATTACTCACCGCGTCGATTGCTGCAACGGGCCATTACCAGGCACCAGCTTTGCCTTCATTATCAGCCGATCATTGATATCCGAAACGGGACATGTGTAGGTGCCGAAGCGCTATTGCGTTGGCCGGGCTATCACGGTCCGGTGATGAGCCCGTGCGAATTTATTCCGCTGGCGGAAAAAGAGGGGATGATTGAGCAGATCACCGATTATGTCGTCGAAGAGGTATTTAATGATTTAGGTGGTTTTCTGGCCGCGCACCCGCATCTTTATGTCTCTATCAATCTCTCTGCCGCCGATTTTCTCTCTTCCCGACTAATTGTGATGATTCATGAAAAAACGCGTCAGCATTCAGTGCTTGCGCAACAGATAAAGGTTGAAGTGACCGAGCGCGGATTTATTGATGTGCCTAAAATGACGCCGATTATTCAGGCGTTTCGCCAGGCGGGATACGAGGTGGCAATTGATGACTTTGGTACCGGCTATTCGAACTTGCATAACCTGTACTCATTAAATGTCGACCTTTTAAAAATTGATAAATCTTTTGTCGACACGCTAACCACTAATAGCGCCAGCCATTTGATTGTGGAACATATTATTGAAATGGCGCAAAGTTTGCGGCTAAAAATCATTGCGGAGGGGGTTGAAACGGCTGAACAGGTTAGCTGGTTGCTAAAACGCGGCGTTCAGTATTGTCAGGGATGGCACTTTGCGAAGGCGTTACCACCGCAGGAATTCATCTCCTGGCTACAACAAACGCCCGCGCCTCTGACGATACGCGGGCAGACGCCCTACAGGCGGTGACGGTAATCGCTGGGAGTGCGATCGAACTCGCGGCGGAATACACGCGAGAAGGTTTGCTGCGATACATAGCCCAGGTCCATCGCGATATCAAAAATCGGGCGCTCGGTCGTTCGTAGCTCAACGGCCGCCAACAGGAGACGGCGCTGGCGAATATACTCGCCTAATGTTTGATGCGTTACCGTACGAAACATCCGCTGCAAATACCACTTGGAGTAGCCCGATTTTTTTGCCACCACATCAATGTTTAGCGGTTGGTCGATATGTTCATCAATCCATTCGATAAGGGTCTGAATTATCTGCTGATGCGACATATTGTTGCCTCTTAAACAGTATTCGATTCGTCGTTTTGTCTGCGGGCGAGTATAATTCCTCAAGTTAACTTGAGGTAAAGCGATTTATGGAAAAAAAATCTCCCCGTTTAAAAGCCTTACTGACGCCGGGGGAAGTTGCGAAACGTAGCGGTGTTGCTGTGTCCGCCCTGCACTTCTATGAAAGCAAAGGGCTAATTACCAGTATCCGTAATAGCGGTAACCAACGGCGATACAAGCGTGACGTGTTGCGTTATGTCGCGATTATCAAGATCGCCCAGCGTATCGGCATCCCGCTGGCAACTATCGGCGACGCGTTTGGTATCTTGCCGGAAGGGCATACGTTAAGCGCGAAAGAGTGGAAGCAGCTCTCCTCGCAGTGGCGCGAAGAGTTAGACCGACGTATTCATACGCTGGTGGCGTTGCGCGATGAGCTGGACGGTTGTATCGGCTGCGGCTGTTTATCGCGTAGCGACTGTCCGCTGCGAAATCCAGGCGACAGGCTTGGCGAACACGGGACGGGTGCCCGGCTGCTTGAAGATGATTAATATGCACTCGGCCATCGGGCTGAGTTCACCTAAAACTAAAGCGCCGCTAAGGGCGCTTTAGTTTGTTTCCGGTCTTTGTCTTTCGCTCTATCCCGCTGATTACAGGAGGGTTTCCCCCGACGTCAACACCCCTCATATCGAGCACGTGGTGGAGGTTCCGGTTTGTGTTGATACTGTAAGTGTAAGCGACGACGCCCTGTTCGCCAGCGAAATGCTGATTTTTTAGCCGAAATTTTTACGGCAACTGCCATAATTTTCTATAGTTAGTTGGCATACCTTACAGGAGACAGCCATGCTGACGGTGCACCATTTAAATCAGTCTCGTTCGCAGCGTATCCTCTGGGCGCTGGAAGAGCTGGCGTTGCCTTACCAGATTGTGCGTTACCAGCGTGAAAAGACCATGCTGGCGCCGCCGGCATTGAAAAAAGTGCATCCGCTGGGCAAGTCTCCGGTTATCGAAGATCACGGTATGGTTATTGCGGAATCGGGCGCCATCCTGGAATATTTGCAGGACACTTACGACAGTATCGGACGCTTTAAACCTGCGGATGCGCAGGGGAAACAACACTATCGATTCTGGCTACATTACGCTGAAGGTTCGCTCATGCCCTTGCTATTGATGAGACTGCTCTTTACCTCTCTGGGTAAACCGCCGGTACCATTGGGCCTGCGAACGTTGGGCGGCGTTATCGGTAAGGGCGCGCAAAAAGCGTACCTCAATCCGCAACTGGAAACCCATGCGCGCTTTATTGACGGGCATCTGGCAAATCACCCCTGGTTTGCCGGAGAGCAGTTAAGTATGGCGGATATCCAGATGAGCTTCCCGCTATTTGCGCTGCTTGCCCGAGGCGGGATCGCTCATCTCGACCATATCAACGCATGGAAAGCGCGGGTAGAAATGCGTCCAGCCTGGCAACGAGCGATTCAGCAGGGCGGTCCGTTTACCATTCCTGGCGGATAATGGCGTTTTTGTGAGCAGATTGCGCAACGTATTTGCTAACAGCGATGCGAAAAATTGTTGCTGGATTGCGCAGGGACGATAACGTTTGCGCATCGTCTGGCGATTTATTGAGCATACTAAGCAGAAAAGCATAAAAAGCGGCAAAGTTCAGTTGAAAAAGCGTTTATGATCGCTGGATAATCGTTTGCTTTTTTTTGCCACCCGTTTTGTATACGTGGAGCTAAACGTTTGCTTTTTTGCGGCGCCCCGGTTGTCGTAAATGTAGCACAAGGAGATAACGTTGCGCTGTTAGTGGATTACCTCCCACGTATACCGACGAATAATAAATTCTCAGGGGATGTTTTCTATGTCTACGCCTTCAGCGCGTACCGGCGGTTCACTCGACGCCTGGTTTAAAATTTCACAACGCGGGAGCACCGTTCGCCAGGAAGTCGTTGCTGGCTTAACCACGTTTCTTGCGATGGTTTACTCCGTCATCGTGGTGCCAGGGATGCTGGGTAAAGCCGGATTCCCGCCTGCTGCCGTCTTTGTAGCGACCTGCCTGGTCGCCGGCGTCGGCTCTATCGTTATGGGGCTTTGGGCGAATCTGCCGCTGGCTATCGGTTGCGCTATTTCGTTGACGGCGTTTACCGCGTTTAGCCTGGTCCTGGGGCAGCATATTAGCGTCCCGGTCGCGCTTGGCGCCGTATTCCTGATGGGCGTACTGTTTACCGTTATCTCCGCCACCGGCATTCGTAGCTGGATTTTGCGTAACTTGCCACAGGGCGTGGCCCACGGAACCGGTATCGGTATTGGCCTGTTTTTGTTGCTGATTGCCGCCAACGGCGTCGGCCTGGTCATTAAAAACCCGCTGGATGGCCTGCCGGTCGCGCTGGGCGATTTCGATACCTTCCCGGTGATTATGTCGCTCGTGGGGCTGGCTGTTATTCTCGGTCTGGAAAAGCTGAAAGTCCCCGGCGGCATTCTGTTGACCATTATTGGCATTTCTATTGTGGGTTTGCTCTTCGATCCTAACGTCCATTTTTCCGGCATTTTCGCCATGCCTTCGTTGAGCGATGAAAACGGCAACTCACTGATCGGCAGCCTGGATATTATGGGCGCGTTAAACCCTGTCGTTCTGCCAAGCGTACTGGCGCTGGTGATGACGGCGGTGTTTGATGCGACCGGCACGATCCGTGCGGTCGCAGGGCAGGCTAATCTGCTGGACAAAGACGGACAAATTATCGATGGCGGTAAAGCGCTAACCACCGACTCCCTGAGTAGCGTTTTCTCCGGCCTGGTCGGGGCGGCGCCAGCCGCGGTGTATATCGAGTCTGCGGCCGGTACGGCGGCGGGTGGTAAAACGGGCCTGACGGCGATTACCGTGGGTGTGCTGTTTTTGCTGATCCTGTTTCTTTCGCCGCTCTCTTATCTCGTTCCCGTCTACGCAACCGCCCCGGCGCTCATGTATGTCGGTCTGCTGATGCTGAGTAACGTGGCGAAAATCGATTTTGCTGATTTCGTCGATGCGATGGCGGGGCTGGTAACGGCTGTATTTATTGTACTGACCTGTAACATTGTCACCGGGATTATGATCGGCTTTGCCACGCTGGTCGTCGGGCGTCTGGTTTCCGGCGAATGGCGTAAGCTGAATATCGGAACTGTCGTCATTGCGGTCGCGCTGGTCGCTTTTTATGCCGGCGGCTGGGCTATCTAGTTCTGCCTTCATTCTGAAAAACGGGCGGCGTTGGTCGCCCGTTTTCATTTTCAGGACACATCACGTTACCTTTTGCGTTAATCTGAAGAAGGTGAAACCGAGGCATGATGCCTTTCTCCATCATAAAAAACATCGCAAACAGGGAACGCATGGAAATTTTCTTCACAATACTCATCATGACCCTTGTGGTCTCGCTGTCGGGGGTATTTACGCGTGTATTACCCTTCCAGCTTCCTTTACCCCTTATGCAGATCGCCATTGGCGCGCTGTTGGCGTGGCCGACGTTTGGTTTGCATGTGGAATTCGATCCGGAACTCTTCCTGGTGCTGTTTATTCCGCCGCTGCTGTTTGCGGATGGCTGGAAGACGCCGACCCGTGAATTTCTTGAGCATGGACGAGAGATTTTCGGGCTGGCGCTGGCGCTGGTCCTGGTAACGGTTGTGGGAATCGGCTTCCTGATTTATTGGCTGGTGCCCGGTATTCCGCTGATCCCCGCCTTTGCGCTGGCCGCCGTGCTGTCGCCGACCGATGCGGTAGCGCTCTCCGGAATTGTGGGCGAGGGGCGTATCCCAAAAAAAATCATGGGCATTCTGCAGGGAGAGGCGTTAATGAACGACGCCTCCGGTCTGGTATCGCTGAAATTCGCCGTCGCGGTGGCGATGGGGACGATGGTCTTTACCGTCGGCGGCGCGACGCTGGAATTTTTTAAGGTCGCTGTCGGCGGTATTCTGGCGGGTTTTGTGGTCAGTTGGCTGTATGGCCGCTCGCTGCGTTTTTTGAGCCGCTGGGGCGGCGATGAACCCGCGACGCAAATTGTCCTGCTGTTTCTGCTGCCCTTCGCGTCTTACCTGATTGCCGAGCATATTGGCGTCTCAGGCATCCTGGCCGCGGTTGCCGCCGGGATGACCATCACCCGTTCTGGCGTAATGCGCCGCGCGCCGCTGGCAATGCGTTTGCGCGCGAACAGTACCTGGGCGATGCTGGAATTTGTCTTTAACGGTATGGTCTTTCTGCTGTTGGGACTGCAATTGCCGGGTATTCTGGAATCTTCGCTGGCGGCGGCGGAAGCTGACCCGAATGTCGAAACCTGGATGCTCTTTACCGATATCGTGCTGATTTATGCGGCATTGATGCTGGTTCGCTTCGGCTGGCTGTGGGCCATGAAAAAGTTCAGCCTGCGTTTTTTGAAGAAGAAACCGATGGAGTTCGCCAGCTGGACGTCGCGTGAAATTCTGATTGCTTCCTTCGCTGGCGTTCGTGGGGCGATCACCCTGGCTGGTGTGCTCTCTATACCGTTACTTTTGCCGGATGGCAGCGGATTTCCGGCGCGTTATGAACTGGTATTCCTGGCGGCTGGCGTCATTCTGTTCTCGTTATTTGTCGGCGTGATCATGCTGCCGCTGCTGTTGCAACATTTGGAAGTCGCCGATCATGCGCAACAGTTGAAAGAGGAGCGTATCGCCCGCGCGGCGACGGCGGAAGTGGCGATTGTCGCCATTCAGAAAATGGAAGAGCGTCTGGCGGCGGATACCGAAGAAAACATCGATAATCAGTTGCTTACTGAAGTAAGCTCGCGTGTCATCGGTAACTTGCGTCGCCGTGCCGATGGGCGAAACGATGTCGAAAGCTCCATACAGGAAGAAAACCTGGAGCGACGTTTCCGTCTTGCCGCGCTGCGTTCCGAACGCGCCGAGTTGTATCATCTGCGCGCCACACGAGAAATCAGCAATGAAACATTGCAAAAGCTGCTGCACGACCTGGATTTGATGGAGGCGTTACTGATAGAAAATCAGTAGTCCTTGTGGCCCGGTGGCGCCATGCTTACCGGGCCTACAAGTAGGCCGGATAAGGTGCTTGCGCCGCCATCCGGCAAGGGTTTTAACCCATGGCTTACGGTTGTTTCAGCCAAAACCCTTCGCAACAGGTTAACCACGCCCGCGCGCTGTGCGACAGATACACGCCCTCTCGCCAAATCATGCCCAACTGCCAGCGGAGATCGCTTTCCAGCGGTAGCCAGCGCAGCGTGGCCTTATCCAGACGCTGACAAATCGGCTCCGGTAAAATGGCGATGCCGACGCCCGCTTGCACCATGGCGGCGAGAAAATCCCATTGCCCGCTGCGCACGGCAATCCGTGGTTTTACGTCATGCTGGCTAAATAAGGTCATCAACTGGCGGCTCAGGGCAAAGTCTTCGTTGTAGATAAGAAGAGGATGCTCCGCCAGTGCTTCAGGCGCGATGGAGTCGCAGGTTGTCCACTGACCGGAACGGGGAACCAGCACGCACAGCGGATGACTGAACAGCGATAACGTCGTTAGCCCGCTCGCTTCTTCCACCGGGAGCGCGGTCATCGCAACATCCAGCTCGCCATTCATTACCGCCTGCTGTACCGTCAGGCCGCCAAACTCCGAAATTTTGAGTTCAACGCCAGGGTAGCGTTGTCGAAACAAACTGATTGGCCCGGCCATCAACATGCCGACCATCGGGGGAATACCCAGCCGCAGCACGCCCTTATTGAGATGGTTAATATCGCTCAACTCGGCCTCTAACTGGCGAAACTCAGCGAGGATCGCCAGACCGCGTTCAAACACCACGCGTCCGGTATCGGTCAGCAATAACTTACGTCCGTCGCGGATCAGTAGCGTACAGTTAAGCTCATCTTCAAGATTTTTCAGCATTTTGCTAATGGTGGGCTGGGTGACAAATAACTTCTCCGCTGCGCGGGTGAAACTTTGCTGACGCACCACCTCGACAAAATAACGCAGCGTTCTGATATCCATGATTATTCCTTCCGACTATGCCTGCAATGATTTTAATTCATTTCTGCCCGTGACGGAGGTTCTCTATACTGGCGCTCCGTATTATTTTTCAGGACATTCCCTCATGGCTGTGGCGATAAGCCGCGTTACGCCTGCCGTTGTGCAACGACTCCAGGTACCGGTTCAGGTACTGCTCTATGCAGGTTTATTCATTTTTTCCCAATATCTTGTCTCCTGGCTGCACCTGCCGTTGCCCGCGAATCTGGTCGGCATGGTACTTATGTTGGCGCTGATCGTTTGCCGGATTATTCCGCTTAGCTGGGTACGCGCAGGCGCACGCTGGCTGCTGGCGGAGATGCTGTTATTCTTTGTTCCCGCCGTCGTGGCGGTAGTGAACTATGCCCATCTGTTACTGGTGGACGGCTGGCGCATCTTCTCGGTGATAGCGATCAGTACCTTAATGGTACTCGGTGCGACGGCGTGGGTGGTGGATAAAGTGTATCGCTATGAGATGAGCAGGCTAAACCGTGAATAACGTTCAGTTAAGCGTACTGTGCCTGGTGATTACGCTGGGGATTTACTTCGCCAATAAGCGTCTGTATCGCCGTTTTCGCAAACTGCCGTTGATGCCATTAGTGTTGACGCCAGCACTGCTGGTGTTAATGCTGGTGTTCGGTCATATCTCCTGGCAAAACTATATTGGTGAATCGCACTGGCTATTGTGGCTGCTCGGCCCGGCGACCATTGCCTTTGCGGTGCCGGTGTACGATAACCTCGCGATTATCAAACGTCACTGGATGTCGCTCACCGCGGGCGTAGTGACGGCGACGGTGGTGGCGGTCACCAGTTCCGTTTGGCTGGCGCGTCTGTTCACGTTATCGGATGAGATTCAGCGTAGTCTGGCGGTACGTTCCGTTACTACGCCGTTTGCGCTGGCGGCGGCAGAACCCCTGGGCGGGCAGCCGGATCTGGTGGCGCTGTTCGTGGTCGTCACTGGCGTGTTTGGCATGGCGGTCGGCGACGCGCTATTTTTGCGTCTCTCTATCCGGGAAGGCATGGCAAAAGGGGCAGGATTTGGCGCGGCGTCACATGGGGCGGGCACGGCGCGTTCCTATGAACTTGGTCAGCAGGAGGGTGTCGTCGCCAGTCTGGTAATGATGCTGTCCGGCGTGGTGATGGTGCTGGCAGCCCCGCTGGTGGCGAGGGTAATGTTCTGATTTTCCTCCGACCCACAGGGCCGGAGGAAACGGTAAGATTAATGCGCACGCCCTTGTTGTACGCCGAATCCCGTTTGGGAGCGGATAAACTGAGCGCGGAACTGCTCACGTTCACGGTTGCCTTCTGCCGAGTTATCGGTGGCCGAGAAAAACCAGATCCCCAGGAACGCCACGCTGATAGAGAACAGCGCCGGATACTCATACGGGAAGATCGCTTTTTCGTGGCCGAGGATCTGCACCCAAATGGTAGGGCCAAGAATCATCAGCACCACCGCTGTCAGTAAACCTAACCAGCCGCCCAGCATAGCGCCGCGCGTGGTCAGTTTTGACCAGTACATGGAAAGCAGAATGATAGGGAAGTTGCAGCTCGCGGCGATAGCAAACGCCAGGCCCACCATAAAGGCGATGTTCTGATTTTCAAACAGGACGCCGAGGATAATGGCGATCACGCCCAGCACCAGGACGGTGATTTTCGACACCTTCAGTTCTTCACGTTCGGTTGCGCCTTTGCGGAACACGTTAGCGTACAAATCATGCGACACCGCCGATGCGCCCGCCAGCGTCAGACCGGCAACCACCGCCAGAATGGTGGCAAACGCCACTGCCGAAATAAAGCCGAGGAACAGGTTGCCGCCTACCGCGTTGGCCAGATGCACCGCCGCCATGTTATTGCCGCCAATCAGCGCGCCCGCCGCATCTTTATAGGCGGGATTCGCCCCCACCAGCATGATAGCGCCGAAGCCGATAATAAAGGTCAGAATGTAGAAATAGCCCATAAAACCGGTGGCATAGAACACGCTCTTGCGCGCTTCGCGGGCATCGCTGACCGTAAAGAAACGCATCAGAATATGCGGCAAGCCGGCGGTGCCGAACATCAGTCCCAGACCCAACGACAACGCCGAAATCGGATCTTGCACCAACCCTCCTGGGCTCATAATCGCCGTGCCTTTCGGGTGTACCGCCATGGCTTCGGTAAACAGATTATTGAAGCTAAAGCCGACGTGTTTCATCACCATAAAGGCCATAAAACTGGCGCCAAACAGCAACAGGACGGCTTTGATAATTTGCACCCACGTTGTCGCCAGCATCCCGCCGAACAGCACGTACATCATCATCAGCACGCCGACCAGCACTACGGCGATGTGATAGTTGAGGCCGAACAGCAGTTCAATCAGTTTACCGGCACCGACCATTTGGGCGATGAGATAAAGCGCCACCACTACCAGGGAGCCACAGGCCGAAAGAATACGGATTGGCCCCTGTTTCAGGCGATAAGAGGCAACGTCAGCAAAAGTATAACGTCCCAGATTACGCAGGCGCTCGGCAATCAAAAACAGGATGATTGGCCAGCCGACAAGGAAGCCCAGCGAATAGATCAGCCCGTCATAACCAGAGGTAAACACCAGAGCGGAAATGCCGAGAAATGACGCGGCGGACATATAGTCGCCGGCAATCGCCAGCCCGTTCTGGAACCCGGTGATATTGCCGCCTGCGGTGTAATAGTCGCTACGGGAACGTACGCGTTTAGAGGCCCAGTAGGTAATACCGAGCGTAAACACGACGAAAATCAAAAACATGATAATCGCCTGCCAGTTGGTGGGCTGGCGTTCAACCGCGCCGCTAATGGCATCCGCCGCATGAGCGGCGAAGGGGAGTGCGGCGGCAAGCGCCGTCAGAACTCTCTTCATAATGCTTTCACCTCATGCAGTACGGCGTTATTAAGACGATCGAATTCGCCATTCGCCCGCCAGATATAAATTCCGGTCAACACAAAAGAAATCACAATCACCCCGACGCCAATGGGAATTCCTCGGGTGACGCTGGTTCCCGCATGTAGAGGCGTGCCCAGCCAGCCAGGCGCGAAGGCGATCAGTAAAATAAAGCTGATATAAACCACCAGCATGATAACCGACAGAATCGTGGCAAACCGTTGCCGTTTTTCGACTAATTCCCTGAAACGCGCACTGTCTTCTATCCGCTGATAAATTTGGTCATTCATCACAGAGCTCTCCAGAGGTCCCCCTGCGTCTTTCGCGCTACAGGCGCGTTGGCCGCACTCGCGCGCCCCAGCCACATAGTGAACTATGCTGCTGAGGATGTGCTCGCTTGCCGCCTTCCTGTAACACGAAATCCTTTGGGGGAGGTTTTTTTATATTTCCCTCTCCCGGTTTGAGAGAGGGCAGGGGTAGGGTCGTAGGCCGGATAAAACGCATTCGCGTTGCCATCCGGCATTTATGGTTATGACGGCATCGCGATGGCCTGCTTCTCTTCGAGCAGTTTCTCCACCACGCCAGGATCGGCGAGAGTCGAGGTATCGCCCAGATTGCTGGTATCGCCCGCCGCGATTTTGCGCAAAATGCGGCGCATAATTTTGCCGGAACGGGTTTTTGGCAGTGAGTCGGTCCAGTGCAGCACGTCCGGCGTCGCCAGCGGGCCAATCTCTTTACGTACCCAGTTGCGCACCTCCGCGTACAGTTCTGGCGACGGCTCCTCGCCGTGGTTGAGCGTCACATAAGCGTAAATCGCCTGGCCTTTGATAGCGTGTGGAATACCCACCACCGCCGCTTCGGCGATCTTCGGATGCGCCACCAGCGCTGACTCGATTTCCGCCGTACCCAGACGGTGGCCGGAGACGTTTAACACGTCATCCACGCGACCGGTGATCCAGTAATAGCCGTCTTCATCGCGACGCGCGCCGTCGCCGCTGAAATACATATTCTTAAAGGTAGAGAAATAGGTCTGCTCAAAACGTTCATGATCGCCGAACAGAGTGCGCGCCTGGCCCGGCCAGGAATCGGTGATGACCAGATTGCCTTCCGTCGCGCCTTCTTGCGGATGGCCTTCGTTATCCACCAGCGCAGGCTGTACGCCAAAGAAAGGACGGGTGGCGGAACCGGCTTTCAGTTCGATAGCGCCCGGTAGCGGCGTGATCATAAAACCGCCTGTTTCAGTCTGCCACCAGGTGTCGACGACCGGACATTTTTCCTTGCCGATCTTCTTCCAGTACCATTCCCACGCTTCGGGATTGATCGGCTCGCCGACGGAACCCAGAATGCGTAGTGAAGAGCGGTCGGTGCCTTCAATGGCTTTATCGCCTTCCGCCATCAGCGCGCGGATGGCCGTTGGGGCGGTATAGAGAATGTTGACCTGGTGTTTGTCGACCACCTGGCACATGCGAGCGGGCGTTGGCCAATTCGGCACGCCTTCAAACATTAAGGTGGTCGCGCCGCAGGCCAGCGGGCCATACAACAGATAGCTGTGCCCCGTCACCCAACCCACATCGGCGGTACACCAGTAAATATCGCCAGGGTGATAATCAAAGACATACTTAAAGGTGGTCGCGGCGTAGACCAGATAGCCGCCGGTGGTGTGCAGCACGCCTTTCGGCTTGCCGGTGGAGCCGGAGGTATAAAGGATAAACAGCGGATCTTCGGCATTCATCGCTTCAGGCTGGTGCTCAGGGCTGGCTTTTTCAATCAAATCGCGCCACCACAGGTCGCGGTCTTCTTGCCAGTCAATGTCGCTGCCGGTGCGCTTCAGGACGATCACATGCTCAACGCTAGTGACATTCGGGTTTTTCAGCGCGTCATCGACATTCTTTTTCAGCGGGATACTGCGTCCGGCACGTACACCTTCGTCAGCGGTGATCACCAGCCGCGAGCTGGAGTCGATAATGCGTCCGGCGACGGCTTCCGGCGAGAAGCCCCCGAAGATCACCGAATGCACCGCACCGATGCGGGCGCAGGCCAACATTGCCACCGCCGCTTCCGGCACCATCGGCATATAAATCGCTACCACATCGCCTTTTTTAATGCCCAGATCCAGCAGTGTATTCGCGAAACGGCAGACATCGCGATGCAGTTCGCGATAAGAGATATGTTTACTCTGCGACGCGTCATCGCCTTCCCAGATAATGGCGGTGCGATCGCCATTTTCCTGCAAATGGCGGTCAAGACAGTTCGCTGCCAGATTCAGCGTGCCGTCCTCGTACCATTTAATCGACACATTGCCTGGCGCAAAGGAGGTGTTTTTCACTTTTTGGTACGGCGTGATCCAATCGAGAATTTTTCCCTGTTCGCCCCAAAACGTATCGGGGTCGTTAATAGACTGTTTATATTTAGTCTCATACTGCTCTGGATTTATCAGGCAACGATCCGCAATGTTGGCGGGAATGGCGTGTTTATGTGTTTGGCTCATGCTGTTGTTCTCCTTGTAGGATGTTAATAATATGTCGCATAAACGTTAAATGTAGGGTCTTAATAAGTTTTGTTTAGTATTTGGGCGACAGATCACGCAAAAAGGGAACTGTGCAAATAAGCAGCAATCTATTTTTTGATTGTGTCCCGCAAAATTAGATAAATTTTCGGGATAACATGACGTTATATGAAATTTTTTAAAAAAGTGATCCGTGTCTGGAAATCAGAAAAGAGAGGGAGTTTTGTCCAGGTTACTAACTCTAAAGTGGTATTTTACATACAATTACAATTGATTAAAGACAACATTTTAAGTGTGGTTATTTGTTACACATAGAGGAGATCAATGTAATAACAGTATTTGTGCGGTTGCTGTTATGGAAAACGATAAAAAATCGCCATTAAAGATAATGGCGCAATCTGGATGAGACCTCTATGGCAAGGAAAACACTACGCGCACGCCGTTTCTTCAGCCTTATATTTCCTTTTTTCTTCATTACCTCTGTTTACGCTGAGCAAACGCCTGTATCCGCAAAAACCGTTACTGTTGAAGCGAAAAATGAAACGTTCGCGCCTCAACACCCCGACCAATATCAGTCATGGAAAGCGACGTCAGAACAGTCTGCCCGTGAAGATGCTCTGGCGGAAGACCCTCGTCTGGTGATCCTGTGGGCGGGCTATCCCTTCTCCCGTGATTACAACAAACCACGCGGCCACGCGTATGCGGTAACTGACGTGCGCGAAACGCTGCGTACCGGCGCGCCAAAAACGGCGGAAGACGGCCCGCTGCCGATGGCCTGCTGGAGCTGTAAAAGCCCCGATGTCGCGCGCCTTATCCAACAAGAAGGCGAAGACGGCTACTTCCATGGCAAATGGGCGCGCGGCGGCCCGGAAATTGTCAACGATTTGGGCTGTGCCGACTGTCATAACACCGCGTCGGACGATTTCGCCCAGGGGAAGCCCGCGTTAACGTTGTCGCGCCCCTATGCTGAACGGGCGATGGAGGCTATCGGCAAACCGTTTGATAAAGCGGGACGATTTGATCAGCAATCGATGGTCTGCGGCCAGTGCCACGTGGAGTACTACTTTGACGGTAAAAACAAAGCCGTTAAGTTCCCGTGGGATGAGGGCATGAAAGTCGAGAACATGGAGCAATACTACGACACTATCGCCTTCTCTGACTGGACTAACTCTCTGTCCAAAACCCCGATGCTCAAAGCGCAGCACCCGGAATATGAAACCTGGAGCGCGGGCATTCACGGTAAGAACAACGTGACCTGTATTGACTGCCACATGCCGAAAGTACAGAACGCCGAAGGCAAGCTCTACACCGACCATAAAATCGGCAACCCGTTCGACAATTTCGCGCAAACCTGCGCCAACTGCCACACCCAGGATAAAGCGTCCCTGCAAAAAGTGGTCGCCGAGCGTAAACAGGCGATTCATGACCTGAAAATCAAGGTTGAAGATCAGCTGGTACATGCGCACTTCGAAGCGAAAGCCGCATGGGATGCGGGGGCGACAGACGCGGAAATGAAACCGATTCTGAACGATATTCGCCACGCGCAGTGGCGTTGGGATCTGGCGATTGCGTCACACGGTATTCATATGCATGCCCCGGAAGAAGGTCTACGGATGTTAGGCAGTGCGATGGATAAAGCCGCGGATGCCCGTACTAAACTGGCGCGACTGCTGGCGACCAAAGGCATTACCCATGAAATTCCGCTGCCGGATATTTCGACGAAAGAGAAGGCGCAGAAAGCGATTGGTTTGAATATGCAACAAATCAACGCGGAGAAGCAGGACTTCCTGAAAACGGTCGTACCGCAGTGGGAAGATCAGGCGCGTAAAAACGGTCTGTTAAGCCAATAACCCCATTCCGCCCCGTAAGGGGCGGATAACTCAACGGAGTGAATATGAGCGTATTACGTTCGTTATTAACTGCTGGGGTGCTGGCGTCAGGCCTGTTCTGGAGCCTGAGTGGAATCACTGCCACGCCAACGCCGCAGGGGTCGGATCAACGCTGGACGGTCACCCAGCAGCGTAATCCGGATGCTGCCTGTCTGGACTGTCACAAACCGGACACCGAAGGTATGCACGGTAAACATACGGGCGCTATCAACCCGAACAATAAATTGCCGATAACCTGTACCAACTGCCACGGTCAACCGTCGCTTCACCACCGTGAAGGGGTGAAAGATGTGATGCGTTTTAACGACCCGATGTATACGGTAGAGCAGCAGAACAGCGTCTGTATGTCCTGCCACTTGCCTGAACAACTGCAAAAAGCGTTCTGGCCGCACGATGTTCATGTTACTAAAGTGACCTGCGCCAGTTGCCATTCCCTGCATCCGCAGCAAGACACGATGCAGACGCTAAGCGAGAAAGGGCGAATCAAAATATGCGTGGATTGCCACAGCGATCAGCGTACTAACCCGCACTTTAATCCGGCGTCCGTTCCGTTGCTTAAGGAGCAGCCATGAGTTGCACCCGACGTCAATTTATTACCCGCGTCGGCGCGCTGGCGGCGGTCAGTGGGATGGCAGGACGCGTTGTCGCGAACACGTTGAATATTAACGGCGTGCGTTATGGCATGGTACACGATGAGTCATTATGCATCGGCTGCACGGCCTGCATGGATGCCTGTCGGGAAGTCAACACCGTGCCGGAAGGCGTATCGCGCCTGACGATTATTCGCAGCGAGCCGCAGGGGACGTTTCCTGATGTGAAGTATCGCTTCTTCCGCCACTCGTGCCAGCATTGCGACCATGCCCCCTGCGTTGACGTCTGCCCGACGGGGGCATCATTCCGCGATGCCGCCAGCGGTATTGTCGACGTGAACCCGGACCTTTGCGTCGGCTGCCAGTACTGCATTGCCGCGTGTCCCTACCGCGTGCGCTTTATCCATCCGGTCAGTAAGACGGCGGATAAATGCGATTTCTGCCGGAAAACCAACCTGAAAGCGGGCAAACAGCCCGCCTGCGTTGAGTCATGCCCGACGAAGGCGCTGACGTTTGGTAATCTGGACGATCCCAACAGCGATATTTCCCGTTTGTTGCGGCAAAAAACTACCTATCGTTACAAGCTGGCGCTGGGCACAAAACCGAAGGTCTACCGCGTTCCCTTTAACTATGGGGAGGTGAGCCAATGACATCCGCTTCTGCATTTCATTTTGCATCACTGGTGTGGGACTGGCCCATCGCCATCTATCTGTTTCTGATTGGCATCTCCGCCGGACTGGTTACGTTGGCTATTCTGCTGCGCCGCTTCCATCCGGAGGCGGGCGGTTCGGACAGCACGCTGCTGCGCACTACGCTGGTGTTAGGGCCGGGGGCGATTATTCTTGGTCTGCTGATTCTGGTCTTCCACCTGACGCGCCCGTGGACCTTCTGGAAACTGATGTTCCACTACAGCTTTACCTCGGTGATGTCGATGGGGGTGATGCTGTTCCAGTTGTACATGGTGGTGTTAGTACTGTGGCTGGCAAAAATCTTTGGAAAAGAGGTGATTGCCCTGCAACAGCGTTGGCTGCCGCGTTTAGGGATCGTGCAGAAAGTGTTGGCGCTAATAACGCCGTTTCATCGCGTGCTGGAGACGTTAATGCTGGTACTGGCGGTTCTGCTCGGGGCGTACACCGGGTTTCTGCTGTCGGCGCTGAAATCCTATCCGTTCCTGAATAACCCGATCCTGCCGGCGCTGTTTCTGTTCTCCGGCATCTCCTCCGGCGCGGCGGTGGCGCTGATCGTTATGGCGTTACGCCATCGTAGCAACCCGCACAGCACCGAGGCGCGTTTTGTACATCGCATGGAAACCCCAGTGGTATGGCTGGAGATCTTCCTGCTGGCGGCCTTTTTTATCGGGCTGGCGCTGGGCGATGATGGCAAAATGCGCGCGCTGGCGGCGGCGCTGGGCGGCGGATTCTGGAGCTGGTGGTTCTGGCTTGGCGTCGTAGGGCTGGGATTGATTATCCCGCTGCTGCTGAAACCCTGGGCTAACCGTAGCGTCACGTTTCACGGCGTGCTGGCCGTTTGCGGCGCCAGTTTGACCGGCGTGCTGCTGCTGCGCTTTTTCATTCTTTATGCGGGACAGCTAACGGTTGCATAATCTGGACATCTTCCTTCCTGAAGCCGGATTTCTGGCGCTGTTGTTGAGTCTCGGGGTCAACGTGTTGACCCCGCTGGCGACGTGGTGCGGGATGGGTCAGCACTGGCGTGGCGTCATGCGCCTGACGACCTGCGGCGCGTGGATGGCGTTCACGCTGCTGCTACTGGCGTTTGCGATTCTGGTTAGCTGTTTTCTGACCAGCGATTTTTCGGTCGTTTATGTTGCGCAGCATAGCCATAGTCAATTGTCATGGGGACTGAAACTGGCGGCGGTATGGGGCGGTCATGAAGGCTCGCTCCTGCTGTGGGCGCTGCTTCTTTCGGGGTGGACGGCGCTATTCGCCTGGCGCTCCCGGCATGAATCTGACGCGCTTTTTCCGCTGACCCTGAGCATCTTGTCCCTCATTATGGCTTCGCTGCTGCTATTTATTGTGCTGTGGTCCGATCCGTTCCTGCGTATTTTCCCTCCCGCCATGGAAGGGCGCGACCTTAATCCCATGCTGCAACATCTGGGGCTGATCTTACATCCGCCGCTGCTCTATCTGGGTTATGGTGGCCTGATGATCGCGGCGAGCGTAGCGCTGGCTTCGCTACTGTGCGGCGGCTTTAACGCGGCAACCGCCTGGGTGTGCTGGCGCTGGGCGTTACCCGGCTGGTGCGCTCTGACGCTGGGGATCATTCTCGGATCGTGGTGGGCGTATTGCGAACTGGGCTGGGGCGGCTGGTGGTTCTGGGACCCGGTGGAAAATGCCTCGTTGTTGCCGTGGCTTGCCGCCAGCGCCTTGCTGCACAGTCTGTATGTCAGCCGCCAGCGCGGGAGCTTCCGTCACTGGTCGTTGCTGCTGGCGATACTGACGCTGATCCTCTCGTTGCTGGGAACGCTGATTGTGCGTTCCGGCATTCTTGTTTCGGTACATGCTTTTGCGTTAGATAACGTGCGCGCGGTGCCGCTGTTTACCCTTTTTGCCGCGTTAAGTCTGGCATCGCTTGCTCTGTACGGCTGGCGGGCGCGGGAGCCGTATCCGGCGACGCGTTTGGACGGCGGAAAGTGCGAAACGCTCATTCTGGCGACGTTGCTGCTCTTTAGCGCCGTCTTGTTGATCGTGCTGGTCGGGACGCTCTACCCCATGATTTATGGTTTGATGGGCTGGGGAAGGCTTTCGGTGGGCGCGCCCTATTTTAATCGCGTCACGCTGCCGTTTGGCCTGCTGATGCTGGTAGTTATCGTGCTGGCGACAATCAGAAGCCGCAAACTCTCTGTGCATCGTCAGCTTCCGGCATTGCTGGCGCATACGGGCGTATTTATCTTCGCCGCTGGGATCATGGTTTCCAGCGGCAGTCGGCATGAAATCAGTCTTAACCTCAGCCCCAGTCAGCAGGTGGTACTGGCGGGCTATACCTTTCGTTTCGAGCGTCTGGATCTGGAGGCCAAAGGCAACTACACCAGTGAAAAAGCGCGGATCACGTTGTGGCGGAATGAAAAACGCATTGGCAGCCTGCAGCCTGAAAGGCGCTTCTATGCCGCGCGTCGTCAACAGATGATGGAGCCGGGGATTCACTGGAACCTGCTACATGACTGGTACGCGGTGATGGGCGAAAAAACCGGACCGGATCGTTACGCCATGCGCTTATACGTGCAGACCGGCGTGCGCTGGATCTGGGGTGGGGGATTGTTGATGGTGTGTGGCGCGCTGCTGAGCGGATGGCGGGGGAGGAAGCGTGATGCGTAAATTACTCACAGCGTTGCCGGATGGCGGCGTAAACGCCTTATCCGGCCTACAGGATGCGCAAACCGTAGGTCGGATAAGCGTAGCGCCATCCGGCAGAAAGTTTTTACTCTTAACGATCGTCCTGTTTTTAATCACCTTCGCCACCCACGCCCAGGTGGTGGATACCTGGCGCTTTGACAATCCGCAACAGCAGGAAAAAGCGCTGTCTATTGCCGGTCAACTGCGCTGTCCGCAGTGTCAGAACCAGAATTTGCTGGAATCCAATGCGCCCGTGGCGGTCAGTATGCGCCATCAGGTTTACAGCATGGTGGCCGGAGGTAAAAGCGAAGCGGAAATCACCGCCTGGATGACCGACCGTTATGGTGATTTCGTGCGCTACAACCCGCCGTTGAATGAGCAAACGCTGCTGTTGTGGACGCTGCCGTACCTGCTGTTATTGCTGGTGGGCGTGGTAGTCTGGCGGGTGAGAAAGCGTCAGCACGCAGAAAAGGGGGAACAATGAGCCAGTCTGAACACTCCACTGCGCCGTTACGTCCCATGCCCGTAAAGCGTCTGGCGGCTGCGGCGGTGTTGATGGTGGCTGCCTGTGTCGGCGGTTATCTGTTGACGCCGAAATGGCAGGCTGTGCGTAGCGAGCAACAGCGTCTGGCCGATCCGCTACGTGACTTTACGAACCCGCAAACGCCAGAGGCGCAGCTTTCCAGGCTGCAAGAAAAAATCCGCGCCAATCCGCAGGATAGCGAGCAATGGGCGCGGCTGGGCGAGTATTATCTCTATCGCAATGCGTATGACAATGCGCTGCTGGCATATCGTCAGGCGTTGCGTCTGCGAGGCGATAACGCGCAGCTTTTCGCCGCGCTGGCAACGGTGCTGTATTACCAGTCCGGGCAACATATGACGCCTGCGACGCGTGAAATGATTAATAAAGCGTTAGCGCTGGATGCGACAGAAGTGACCGCGCAGATGCTGCTGGCGGCGGATGCGTTTATGCAGGCGGATTATGCGCAAGCCGTGTCGCTGTGGCAAACCTTACTGGACGCTAACTCGCCGCGAGTGAACCGCGCGCAGCTGGTAGAGGCCATTAATTTGGCTAAATTGTTACAAAATCGGCAGAAATAATTTTTTCTTTTTTGTGACTTTTGTCATGTGTGCTGTTTAAAAAAACGGCGAATGAGACACAAGTAAAAATTAATTACCTCAGTGTATTATTCGTTTTTGACGAAGTAAAAAACTTTCCATAACAAATAGTTATTCATCATTAACGCCATAAACTCGCGTTATTATGCATAAAAACAGCCAAAAGCCCTGTTATGAAAGGGTTGCGCAAGACGCTATGCAAATGATACTGATTATGCGCGTTAAAAAACTCTACAAACCAACGCAACACAAATCATACCCTTTCAGTATGTATTGCTCTCATGCTTTCGGCGGAGAGCAACGCTTCATCGAGGAAGTCTGTTGTTATGAAAAATTTGAAAGTCAGCCTGGCCTGGCAAATTTTGCTGGCTATGGTGCTGGGCATTCTGTTGGGCAGCTATCTGCATTATCACAGTGACAGTCGTGAATGGCTGATTGCCAACCTGCTGTCGCCTGCTGGCGATATCTTTATCCACCTGATTAAAATGATCGTCGTGCCGATCGTGATCTCGACTCTGATTGTCGGCATCGCCGGCGTTGGCGATGCGAAACA
This sequence comes from Salmonella sp. SAL04157, assembly GCF_046551635.1. Taxonomy (NCBI): domain Bacteria; kingdom Pseudomonadati; phylum Pseudomonadota; class Gammaproteobacteria; order Enterobacterales; family Enterobacteriaceae; genus Salmonella; species Salmonella sp. SAL04157. The sequence continues at coordinate 128,656 of NZ_JBGDVS010000007.1, read as the reverse complement.
GCTAGGCCGTATCGGCGCCAAAACCATTCTCTATTTTGAACTGATCACCACGGTGGCGATTATCCTCGGCATTACGCTGGCGAATGTCTTTCAGCCAGGCTCAGGCATTGATATGTCGCAACTGGCGACCGTCGATATTTCGAAATACCAGAACACCACGGCGGAAGTACAAAGTCATGCGCATGGGCTGATGGGGACAATACTGTCGCTGGTGCCGACCAATATCATCGCATCGATGGCCAAAGGGGATATGCTGCCAATTATCTTTTTCTCGGTCCTGTTTGGGCTGGGGTTGTCGTCCCTGCCGGCAACGCACCGCGAACCGCTGGTGACGGTATTTCGTTCCATCTCTGAAACCATGTTTAAAGTCACCCATATGGTGATGCGCTATGCGCCAGTGGGCGTTTTTGCGCTGATCGCCGTCACGGTGGCGAATTTTGGTTTCGCGTCGCTGTGGCCGCTGGCGAAACTGGTGCTGCTGGTACACTTTGCCATTATCTTCTTTGCGCTGGTGGTGCTGGGCATCGTGGCGCGCCTGTGCGGGTTAAGTATCTGGATTCTGATTCGCATTCTGAAAGATGAATTGATTCTGGCGTACTCGACCGCCAGCTCCGAGAGTGTGCTGCCGCGCATTATCGAGAAGATGGAAGCTTACGGCGCGCCAGCCTCTATCACCAGTTTCGTGGTGCCGACCGGGTACTCATTTAACCTCGACGGCTCCACGTTATACCAGAGCATCGCCGCCATTTTTATCGCGCAGCTATACGGTATCGACCTGTCGCTGTGGCAGGAAATTGTACTGGTGCTGACGCTGATGGTGACGTCGAAAGGGATTGCCGGCGTGCCAGGCGTTTCCTTCGTGGTGTTACTGGCGACGCTGGGCAGCGTGGGCATTCCGCTGGAAGGGCTGGCGTTTATCGCCGGTGTCGACCGTATCCTCGACATGGCGCGTACTGCGCTAAATGTGGTGGGGAATGCGCTGGCGGTGCTGGTGATTGCCAAGTGGGAACACAAGTTTGACCGTAAAAAAGCGCTGGCCTATGAGCGCGACGTACTGGGGAAATTTGATAAGACCGCCCAATAACGGATTGCCGGATGGCGCTTTGCTTATCCGGCCTACAGAGAAAGAAAATGTAGGCCGGATAAGGCGTTCACGCCGTCATCCGACAACCTGCTCCGGGTTGCCTGATGGCGCTACGCTTATCAGGCCTACAACGACTACGTTCATCAGGCAATAAACATCAGCCATTTGTTAGCGTTTCGAACTCTTCGCAACCGGTATCAAACCCTTCCAGACAGCTTAGATTCAACCAGTGCAACGCCTTCTGCTTGTTCTTTTCAATAAAGCCCGGTTCACCGTTTAAAAACATCATTCCCGCCCAGTATTCTGAATAGCCGGTACGGGAAATGGCGGAACTGCGTTTGAAATACCAGGCGGCTTTTTCATCATCGGCGGCAATGCCCACGCCGTTGGCGTAAATCAGGCCAAGCAACATTTGCGCATCCACCGCGGAGTCGTTATCCAGATCTTCAGAGGCCTTTTGCAGCAGCGAGATGGCTTTTGGGTAGTCCGGACGCCCGGCCTGGGTGTTGACCAGGATCCGCGCCAGCGTAATTTCGCCCGCTTTACTGCCCGCGTTAGCCGCCTTTTCAGCCAGCTTTTTCGCGTCGGGATAATCCAGGCTTACAGGATTAGTGATTTTGATTTGCGCCAGTAGCGCGCAGGCGTCGGCGTCGCCATTGTCGGCGGCTTTTTGCGCCCAGTATTCAGCTTTGTTCAAATCGCCATAGCTCAACCAACTGTCGGCCAGAAAATATTGCGCGCGTCTGTCACCTGCCTCTGCTGCCTGCAAATACTGGCTACCCGGCTCAGGATCTGCGGCATGGGCAAAGAATGTCATAAACAACATCAATGCAAGAAGTGGTTTCATTTTGAATTTTATTTAGGGTACGGAAAAGACAGTATAAAGAGATCGTATGGATAAAAAAACAGCCTCCGGGCGGAGGCTGTTATAGGGAAAATGCCTGATGGCGATGCTAATGCATCTAATCAGGCCTACAGTAGACGCAGGCCGAATAAAGCATTCTGATGCCGCCATCCGGCAGATCAACCCATTGCGCTTTCGCGCAGGCGGGTTTTCAGTTTGTTGTACTCATCAATCACATACTGCTCGGCGGCTCGCTGATCGGCGATCGGCTCAACGCGTACGGCGCAGTATTTGTACTCCGGCGTTTTGGTAATCGGGCTGAGGTTTTCAGTCACCAGCTCGTTACAGGCGCCAATCCACCACTGGTAGGTCATGTAAATTGCCCCTTTGTTCGGGCGATCGCTGACCTGCGCGCGGGTGATGATTTTGCCTTTGCGCGAATGAACCCACACCAGCGCTTCATCTTCAATACCCAGACGCGCGGCGTCGGCGGTATTGATTTGCGCATAGCCCGGTTCATCGGCCAGCGCGGCCAGCGCCGCACAGTTACCGGTCATTGAGCGGCAGGAGTAGTGGCCGACTTCGCGCACCGTCGACAGTACCATCGGGTACTCTTCGGTGAGTTTATCGATAGGCGCTACCCAGTCGCAGGTGAAGAACTGCGCCAGACCGTTGGGGGTATCGAACTTCTCTTTAAAGAGGTACGAGGTTCCCTGATCGGCATCCGACGTGTCGCGACACGGCCACTGGATATAGCCCAGCTCGCCCATTTTCTCGTAAGTGGCACCGTAGAAATCCGGGCACAGATGACGCAACTCATCCCAGATTTCCTGGGTATTGTTGTAGTGCATCGGATAGCCCATCCGGGTGGCGATTTCACTGATAATCTGCCAGTCGGTTTTCAGGTCCCACTTCGGCTCAACGGCTTTAAAGAAGCGCTGGAAGCCACGGTCAGCCGCAGAGAAGACGCCTTCATGCTCGCCCCACGAGGTGGAGGGTAAAATCACATCCGCCGCCGACGCGGTTTTGGTCATGAAGATATCCTGCACGATGACCAGTTCCAGATCCTCAAACGCTTTACGTACTGCAGAGAGTTCCGCATCGGTTTGCAGCGGATCTTCACCCATAATGTACGCCGCGCGCACTTCGCCATGCGCCGCACGGTGCGGCAGCTCGCTGATGCGATAGCCGGTATGCGCAGGCAGACTTTCTACGCCCCAGGCTTTAGCGAACTTCTCGCGGTTTTCCGGGAACTTAACGTACTGGTAGCCCGGATAAGTATCCGGCAGCGCGCCCATATCGCACGCACCCTGAACGTTGTTCTGGCCGCGAACCGGGTTAACGCCCGCGCTTGGCTTGCCGAGGTTGCCGGTCAGCATCGCGAGGCTGGTCAGTGAACGCACGGTTTCCACACCCTGATAGAACTGGGTGACGCCCATCCCCCACAAGATCGCTGCGCTTTTCGCGCTGGCATACATCCGCGCCGCCTGACGAATCTCCTGTGCGCTCACGCCAGTGATCTCTTCGACGGACTCCGGCGTATAGCCTTCGACAATCTTGCTGTACTCTTCAAAACCTTCGGTACGGCTGGCGACAAACGCTTTGTCGTACAGGTTTTCTTCAATAATGACATGCCCCATGGCGTTGAGCAGCGCGATATTCGAGCCGTTTTTCAACGCGATATGCATGTCGGCAATGCGCGCGGTTTCAATTTTGCGCGGATCGCAGACGATAATTTTCGCCCCGTTGCGTTTAGCGTTAATCACATGATTCGCCACGATAGGGTGGGAATCCGCCGGGTTATACCCGAAGACGAACACTAAATCAGTGTTATCAATTTCGTTAATCGCATTACTCATTGCGCCGTTACCGACCGATTGGTGCAGACCTGCAACCGATGGGCCGTGTCAGACGCGAGCGCAGCAGTCAACGTTATTGGTACCAATAACGGCGCGTGCGAATTTTTGCATTACATAGTTGGTTTCATTTCCGGTACCGCGAGAGGAGCCGGTTGTCTGGATTGCATCCGGACCGTACTTCGCTTTGATGGCGCTCAAACGTTCAGCGACGTAATTGAGCGCTTCATCCCAGGAAACAGATTCCAGTTTGCCGCCACGCTGGCGACGGATCATTGGGGTTTTCAGGCGCGGGGTCAGGATCTGGGTATCATTAATAAAATCCCAGCCGTAGTAGCCCTTCAGACACAGGGTACCCTGGTTGGTTTTCCCCTGCGCCGCCTCAGCCCGGACGATTTTGCCGTTATCGACCACCAGATTGATTTTGCAACCTGATGCGCAATACGGGCAAACCGTGACGACTTTTTTCATCGGTTTCGCTCCAGTTAATCAAATCGCGCATACGCGCTGTCGCCCTCAGTATGCATGTTTTATGCCACTTTTTTAGTATGGGCTTTCCCTGATATTACGGGCGAATTTTGTTCAAAACCCTGACGAAAAACAGGCTATCGTCAGTTTTGACGTGTCGAAAGAAAATGCCGTATGACATTTATTATGGGGAGAAACGCGGAGCGCAGGCCAGATAGGGCGGAGCCGCCATCCGGCAATCTGCTCTGCCTGAAGTGGGGGTTTTTAATAAATTGTCCGGATGGGGATGGATAGACTCAAGGCCAGGGAACGCGTTGAGACTAACGCCAGGATAGAACGGGCCGCGGCAGGCAGTTCCATACCGCGGCCCGGCTTCAGAGGAGGCTGAAAAGGATTATCGCGGCAAAAATAGCGGCAATAACGAGATATTTCAGCGCGTAATAGAGAGTGCGGTTTTTCTTTTTCAGCCGTTGCCCGGCATCGCGTGCTGCGTGAACGTATTTAAAGATGCGATTAATCGCACCGGTACGATCGTTCTCGTCGTTTGGCGAACTGGCGGCGGACATCAACGATGCGCCGACCCAGTGGTTTACGCTCTGCGCCCAGCGCCATTTCATTGGGCGCTCAATATCGCAAAAGAGGATAATACGTGTCTGCTCAGTTTTATTTTCCGCCCAATGAACGTAGGTTTCGTCGAAGATGACGGCTTCGCCGTCGCGCCAGCTATGGCGCTGTCGATCAACTTCAATAAAACAGCGGTCATCATTCGGTGTGCTTAATCCAAGATGGTAACGTACTGAACCGGCATAGGGGTCGCGATGTTTTCCCAGATAGGCCCCGGGAGGCAACTCGGCGAACATCGCCGCTTTGATAGAGGGGATGCTGTTGACCAGCTTTGTCGTTATCGGGCATAACGTTTCCGCCGACGGGTGGGCATCGGAATACCATTTAAGGTAAAACCGTTTCCAGCCGCGCTTGAAAAAGGTGTTGAATCCGGCGTCGTTATTGGCCTGCGCGGCTTTTATGTGATGCTGAAGCCGTAGCGCCTCTTCACGAATCACCTGCCAGTTTTCCGTCAGCTTCTGCAGCTCTGGAAATGCCGTGGTATCAAAGTACGGCTGCTTTGCCGGTAACGTTGAGAAGCGAGTCATGAACATATTGATCGGCGCCATAAACGTCGAGTGGTCAAAGAGCTGACGGGAAAGCTTTTGTTTTTCCACCCCGCGTGAATGCGCATAAATGACGCTGATAATAAAAATACCGATAATGATTGCTGCGAACATAACGTCACTGTCCTTCTAAGAAAACCTCATCCCGGGATTTTCAGGCAACCCTCCCGGTGATGCCAAAGAGAAAAGTGTAGTTCGTTGACAATAAATTTACATTTCTACAACTTAAAAGGGCCATTTTTGTTAAAGAAGCGAGTCAGCCCGTTTAATCTTTATCCAGGCTTGCCGACAGTAGAATTAAGATGGCTCCGCTACTTCACCCGGTGACGGTTGATTACGTTATGTCTTATCTCCCGATGACGGCTGCCAGATCACAATGCTTTCGTGAACCGAAAATGACTTTGCTTGTAACCTTCGCGAAGATAAAAACGGTGTGCATCGCGGCGTTTAATATTTGTGGAAAGCTCCGTTAGCTCGGCGCCCGCCTGACGTGCTTCTTCTTCTGCCCAGGCCAGAAGCTGACTGCCAACTTTTTGTCCCCGCATCTGCGGTAATACCACCAGCTCCTGAATTTCGCCAATCCAGTTGGCATGATGGAGATGAAACTGCATATGCAGGCTGATCATGCCGACTACCTCTCCGTTGCGCAGCGCTAAACGATAATGAAAGTTGGGGTCCAGTAAATTAGCGGCGAACCCATCCCTGAAAGCCTGATAATCAAGCTCATCTTTAAGTAACTCACAGATAAGCGCGTAAACAGAATCGGTATCCTCTGTTGTCGCGTGGCGTAATTCACAGACTGGCATAATGTCCTCCCGACGCTTCATCAGGATCAACCATCTTTCGACAGACTGTAACAAACTACCGTCATTATTTATTCTATGGCAGTTAAACGGCGGATAACGTGCAGCCAAAGCTCAATCTGATGGCAAGGGGGAGGGCGAGCCTCCCGGGGAGTTAGGTGGCAGGCTGATGTTTAACCACGTTAATCATCCACGGCACACCGAAACGATCGCTGACCTTGCCGAAACCCTGCGCCCAGAAGGTCTCCTGCCAGTCCATTTCGATTTGCCCTTGTGCGGCAAGGTTATCAAACCAGCGCTTCCCTTCTGCTACATCCTGGGTATCAAGCACCAGCGTAAAGCCGGAATAATGCGCCGTTCCCGACGCGCTGGCATCACTCATCATGATATCGCTGCCGGCAATGCGCATGTTGGCGTGGGCGATAGCAGTATCGGGAAAGCGCATTCCTGACGGGCAGCCCTCTTCGTTATCCGCCGCCGAGGGGGGCATTTCACCGAAGCTGAGTTTATAAAGCAGTTCTGCGCCTAACGTTTGTTGATAATACGCGATGGCGTCGGCACAGTTGCCGGCAAAAGAGAGATAGGGACTTAACGGCATGATGGTTACCTCAGGTAAGAGATGCTCGTTAAGTGTAGTTCGAAATTGGCACAATATTGCCGGTGGCAGGGCCGCTCAGGCCCGGTAAGCGAGGCGCTACCGGGCAATGACACGGTAAATCAGTTCTTTTTCACGAACTCGGATTTCAGTTTCATCGGGCCAAAACCATCGATTTTGCAGTCGATGTTATGGTCGCCTTCAACCAGACGAATGTTCTTCACTTTGGTGCCGATTTTCAGCATGGAAGAGCTGCCTTTTACTTTCAGATCTTTCACGATGGTGACGCTATCGCCGTCCGCCAGCAGGTTGCCGTTGGCGTCTTTGACAATCAGCTCATCGCTCTCCTGAGCGGGTTCCGCATCGTTCCATTCGTGAGCGCATTCCGGGCAGATGAACATGCCGTTATCTTCGTAGGTATATTCGGAGTTACATTGCGGGCAGTGGGGTAATGACATGTTGGTATCCTCAAAAAGTCAGCGGGGGCAAACGCGCCCAAAAATGGCAGATCGCCGAAAAAGGCCGCAATTATACACAAAATCCTTAGCGTTGTCGGGACTATTGCCGCTTTTATAAAAGGGTCAGCGCAACGACAGTCAGCAATGGTTTACACTCGAATAACCGCTTTTTTACTGTCACCACAGCGCATTAGGGCGTCCTTATTTACACCTTTTGACCGAATTGACATATATGTGTGAAGTTGATCACATATTTAAACCCTGTTAGGGTAAAAAGGTCATTAACTGCCCATTCAGGCGTCAACAGGTTCGGTTGTACAGTCCGTAACCGGACAGTGTAAGTAAACCTGCTACGCTTGTATGAGGGATAGCGTTCGCGCCCCTCCCTCCGCTCGACGGCGACGCTGGCGCGGTATGCCAGTGCCCGCCGTATATAGCGCTACAGGGCTTAGCCTATGAGGACAGCTATGCTGAAAAGGAAAAAAATAAAACCGATTACACTGGGCGATGTGACCATCATTGATGATGGTAAACTTCGCAAAGCGATTACCGCCGCCTCGCTGGGCAACGCGATGGAGTGGTTTGATTTTGGTGTTTATGGATTTGTTGCCTACGCGTTGGGTAAAGTCTTTTTCCCCGGCGCCGATCCCAGCGTCCAGATGATTGCCGCGCTGGCCACGTTTTCCGTTCCCTTCCTGATTCGTCCGCTCGGCGGGTTATTCTTTGGTATGCTCGGCGATAAATACGGGCGCCAGAAGATCCTGGCGATCACGATTGTGATTATGTCGATCAGTACCTTCTGTATCGGGTTAATCCCCTCTTACGCGACGATCGGTATCTGGGCGCCAATACTGTTGTTGCTGTGTAAAATGGCGCAGGGCTTCTCGGTTGGCGGGGAATATACCGGCGCGTCGATCTTTGTCGCGGAATATTCGCCGGATCGTAAACGCGGATTTATGGGAAGCTGGCTGGATTTTGGTTCCATCGCCGGGTTCGTGCTGGGCGCGGGCGTGGTGGTCTTAATCTCAACGATTGTCGGCGAGGAGAATTTCCTGGAGTGGGGCTGGCGTATTCCGTTCTTTATCGCCCTGCCATTGGGAATTATTGGTCTCTACTTACGCCATGCGCTGGAAGAGACGCCAGCGTTTCAGCAGCACGTGGATAAACTGGAGCAGGGCGACCGCGAAGGGTTGCAGGATGGGCCGAAAGTCTCCTTTAAAGAGATTGCCACCAAACACTGGCGTAGCCTGTTGTCATGTATCGGTCTGGTGATTGCCACCAACGTGACCTACTACATGCTGCTCACCTACATGCCGAGCTACCTGTCGCATAACCTGCACTATTCTGAAGATCACGGCGTGTTGATTATCATCGCCATTATGATCGGGATGCTGTTTGTGCAGCCGGTGATGGGGCTGCTGAGCGACCGTTTCGGTCGACGTCCATTTGTGATTATGGGCAGCATTGCGCTGTTTGCGCTGGCGATCCCGGCCTTCATCCTGATTAACAGTAACGTTATTGGCCTGATTTTTGCCGGTTTGTTGATGCTGGCGGTGATTCTGAACTGCTTTACCGGGGTGATGGCCTCGACATTGCCGGCGATGTTTCCGACGCATATTCGTTACAGCGCGCTGGCGGCGGCTTTTAATATCTCTGTATTGATTGCCGGTCTGACGCCAACGCTGGCGGCCTGGCTGGTGGAAAGCTCGCAGGATCTGATGATGCCGGCGTATTATTTGATGGTCATCGCGGTGATAGGCTTGATTACCGGTATTTCCATGAAAGAGACGGCCAATCGTCCGTTAAAAGGCGCAACGCCAGCGGCGTCGGACATCCAGGAAGCGAAGGAAATTCTGGGCGAGCATTACGATAATATTGAGCAGAAAATCGACGACATCGATCAGGAAATCGCGGAGCTGCAGGTCAAACGTTCGCGTCTGGTACAGCAACATCCGCGCATCGATGAATAAATTTCGCGCTTAAGGTTCGCTTAATCTCTCGCGGGCATACTCTCCTCCATACCTTTGGAGGAGAGCGTCATGAAAAGCTATATTTATAAAAGTTTGACGACCCTGTGTAGTGTGCTGATTGTCAGCAGTTTTATCTATGTGTGGGTCACGACGTATTAAACGCCTGTTATGCCTTTTTCAACAGCACCCAGGCACGGGTGCCTGTTCTTTCTGTACGGTTTTGCAGGAAAAACTGTCCCTGATGTAGCTGGGTGATGCGGCTGACGATACTCAGCCCCAGGCCAATTCCGCCATAACGGCTGTCCATCCGCACGAACGCTTCGCTTAGCTTCCCGCATTTGCTTTCATCAATACCCGGCCCCTCGTCTTCGACCGCCATAATAGCGTCGGGGTCGGCGCTAATGTGGATAGTGATATGGGTTCCTTCAGGGCTATAGCGATGCGCGTTTTCCACCAGATTTCGCAGCAGCATACGCAGTAACGTCGCGTCACCGCGCACCACCACGTCCGCCGCGCTTTCCGGCAGCAACAGAGTTTGCTGACGCGTTTCCAGCATGGTGTTCAGCTCATCGTAGGAGGGGAGGATCACATCTTCCAGCAGTTTTACTTCCTGATAATTCCCGGAAGAGAATGACTGGCCCACGCGCGCCAGTTGCAGAAGCTGGGAGACGCTATCCATCATCTGGTCAAGACGGGCGATAAGCGGCGCGACATCAACATTGTGGGTTTTTGACAATAATTCCAGATGCAAACGCACCCCCGACAGCGGCGTGCGTAGCTCATGGGCCACATCGGCGGTAAAAAGGCGTTCATTGTCGAGCGTGGTGGTCAAACGCGTAACCAGTTGATTGATCGCCGAGACGACGGACTCAATCTCAAGCGTGGAGCTGTGAATGGCGATCGGCGTCAGATTATCCGCCGTCCGCGCTTCCAGCTCTTTTTGCAGTTCGGCGAGTGGGCGGGTAATACGCCGTACCGCCTGGTAGCAAACCAGCAGCGTCAGGCTAACCATAAATATGCTGGGGACGATCAGGCTGGCGACCGCCTCGCGAATTTCGTGCATGATATGGCGATCGTTGTTGCGATTATCCCGCAGCGCCTGCTCGAACAGTTGGATTTGCTCAGTGCTTTCATGCCATAACCAGAAGGTACTGATTAGCTGGAACACCAGCAGAATAAGACCAATTGTCAGAGTTAAACGCTGGCGAAGGGTCATCGCTCTTCGCTGAAAACGCATCAGGCTCACTTAGCTTTCCTCAGTGGCAACCAGCATGTAGCCAAACCCGCGAACCGTGCGAATGCGCGACTTGCCGACTTTGTCGCGCAAATTATGTATATGCACTTCCAGAGTGTTGGTCGAGGGTTCGTTATCCCAGTTGTAGATATCGTTATAAAGAATTTCCCGGTGCACCGGACTGCCTGCCTTGAGCATCAACCGTGAGAGCAACGCGTACTCCTTAGGCGTCAGGGTCAGTTCCTGTCCATCCCTCCATGCCTGATGGCGGCCTATATTGAGCGTCAGATTGCCAACCGTCAGTTCACTTTCACCCTGGTTATTATGGCGGCGCAGCAGCGCGCGGATGCGGGCGTGCAACTCCTCCAGGGCGAAGGGTTTTACCAGATAATCATCTGCGCCGACATCCAGCCCGCTAATGCGATCGTTGAGCGTATCGCGGGCGGTCAGAATGAGTACCGGCAGAGTATATTTTTTCTGTCGGATTCGCGTCAGGAAATGCAGGCCATCCTCATCGGGCAGCCCTAAATCCAGCACCATCAGACTGTAATGACCAGACTCCAGACTATGCTCGGCGGCACGCGCTGTCGAAACGCCATCACACGCATAGCCTTCGGTTTGCGCGGCGAGTATTAACCCCTGTAATAATAGCGTGTCGTCTTCAACAATCAGTATCTTCATTCGCTTAGTCTCCTGCACGGTTGCAGAATATCATCTGCGGCCTGGTAATACGTCGTTTGTACGCCGGTTAATCCCAGCATGGTTGAGAAAAGATTGTCCTGTGAATAATCCAGCGTGCTCGCCCGTTTTTGCAGGCAGGCCTGATCCACCTGATAACGCTGTTGATAATCTTTAGAAAGCCAAATGAGCATCGGGACATGTTTTTGCGTATCCGGCGCAATGGAATACGGCAGACCGTGTAAATAAACGCCATTTTCACCCAATGATTCGCCGTGATCGGAAAGATACACCAGGCTGGTTGTGAATTTATCCTGATGAGATTTCAGCAGGTTAATGGCTTTATCTACAATATAGTCCACGTACAGCACGGTATTATCATAGGTGTTGATCAACTGCTGTTGGGAACAGTTCTGAATTTCGTTAGTGTCACAGGTTGGGGTAAATTTTTTAAACTGCGGTGGATAACGGTTGTAATAGGTTGGGCCGTGGCTGCCGATGGTATGTAGTACAATAACGCCATCGCCTTTCAAATGGTCGATATAGTCTTCCAGACCGTGAAATAACACCTCATCGTAGCACTCGCCGTCGATACATTGTCCGGGCAGGTTTAGCTCGGTGACATTTTGATGCGGAACGCGATCGCATGCGCCTTTACAGCCGCCGTCATTATCATTCCACAGTACGTTAATCCCCGCGCGCTGGATAATATCCAGCAGCCCTTCCTGGTGATGCGCCAGCTCTTCGTCATAATGTTTGCGCGGCATATCAGAAAACATGCAGGGAACGGAGATCGCGGTCGCCGTACCGCAAGAGGTGGTATGCGGGAAATAGATTACATCGTCTTTCGCCAGCCGCGGATTGGTGTCGCGCGGATAGCCGCCAAGAGAGAAATCATCGCCGCGCGAGGTTTCGCCAACGATAAGAATCGTCAGGTTTTTGCGATCACCTTTCAGCATTAATGGATTGCGATGGGCATCCTCGCCAATGCGTACCAGCGGCAAATTCGCCAGCCGTTGATGCGAATACCATGACCAACTGGCGACAATACTGTTCGATGGGCTTAACGCTTTGATCAACTGTTTATTATTTCGAAATAGCGAGGCGTAATCTTTATAGAAAAAGGCGGCGACCAGAATAACTAATAAAATAGAGATCAGGATGCTGGCCAGGCGGTAAAGCCCGCTACGTAAGCGCGGCGTCGCCGGGCGGATTTTGACCCAGAAGGCAATCACGGCTGCCAGAACGCCGCTTAATCCCAGCGTCAGCACCATTCTCGGCGTCATCAGCGCAAAGGTTTCCGCAGGCGTGGTATCCATCATATTGGCGATCATGGAGCGATCGATGATGATGCCGTAAGTCAAAATAAAATACTGCGCGGCAGCGCCGACCAGAATAAAAACGCAGGCCAGCAGTCGGTTTAGCCAAATAAATGAGGCCAGCGTCAGCACACTATTGACCACGCTAAACGCGACGACCGGCATGGAAATAAACACCAGCACATTGCGCAGCGAGTTTAACGGTAGGTCTTGTAGTACCTGCTTGTAGAACGCAATGTTCAGGCAGACGGCAATATAAAAGGAAAAAAGCAGAAGCCAGGCGATTTGCCCAAGAACAGGTCTTTTAAGAAAGCGCTTTAACATGTTGATGCGTCCATCGATTCGGTGACGCTAATCGTGACAAAGTAAAATTAAGTGAACCTTAAGAACTTAATGTTGGTGGCGGCCGGATAACCTGCGCTATCCGGCCTGTTGCGATAACATTAACTACACGTGGTCAATCCTGTTTAACCGGCGCATCCAGCGGATACGGGTTTTTGTGAATGCGGTTGTAATTCAACGCATACAGCGCGGTGATCACCATCAACGTGACGAACGACCACATCACTTCTTTGGCGCCGGAACCGATGACCGCCCAGATGCAATACACAAACGCGACGAAGGTAATCAGCAGATACAGCGGGCGCGCTTTACCAAAGTGACCGTGGCCTAACAGCAACAGCGCGGCACAGGTGTAAAGATAAGGCACCAGGGTGAAGATAACCGACACGGAGGAGACCAGACCAAACTCTTTCGCGGCGTTCGGCGACATACTGCTGAACTGGAAGATAGTCATCAGCACGCCGACGATAAGCAACCCAGCCACTGGCGTACCGGCTTTATTAACCCGTGCGAAGATTGGCGGGAAGAGACCATCGTCCGCCGCCGCTTTTGCGGTTTGACCGGCAAGCAGCGTCCAGCCGCCGAGAGAGCCCAGGCAACCTGCTGCCGCACAGAAGGAAACAATAGCCCCTGCGGTATCGCCCAGCGCCATACGCGCCGCGTCACCGAAAGGCGATGCCGACACACGCAGCGCTGCGTTGGGGATCATCCCCATAATCGCCGTTGTGGAGAGTACATAGCAGACGGCGGCGATCAGTACCCCGCCGATGGTGGCGATAGGCACGTTGCGTTTCGGGTTTTTGACCACACCGGCCGCAACGGAGGCGCTTTCTACCCCGATGAATGACCACAGCGTAACGTTCAACGTGCTTTGAATCGCGCCGAAGGTATTCATGCCGCTCACGTTCCAGGCCGCCATATAGGTTTCGCCTTTAAACCAGAACCAGCCGAAGACCGCAATCCCTACGATAGGCACCAGCGCCAGTACGGTGGCGACGGCCTGTACGCGGGTAATCATTTTCGGCCCGACGATGTTCAGCAGAACAAAAATCCACAGCACCGCGACGCAGGTAAGCGTTAATACCAGCGGATCTTTCAGAATCGGGAAGAAATAGCTCAGATAGCCGACGCCGATAACGACCATCGCGATATTACCGATCCAGCATGCCAGCCAGTACAGCACGTTCGTTTGATAGCCCAAAAACGGCCCGAAGCAGCGACGTGCGTAGGCATAGGAACCGCCGGGACTGGGATCTAAGGACGACATTTTGGCATAAACCATCGACAGCGCCAGGGCGCCGATGATAGTGACCAGCCATCCGTAGATTGCAATCCCGCCAGTGGCCGCCAGGTTGGCAGGGAGTAAGAATACCCCTGAACCCATAATATTCCCCGATACCATTAAGGTGACGGGGATTAGGCCCACTTTGTGAGCATCAGCATCCGAAGACATAATTTGGACTCCTGAAAAGGTGACTTCGTTACGATAAATTACGTCGTATCATACCCCCTCAGAATGCCGCTGAATTATGTCGGAGACGGGTTATCGCCAATGCTGTTATTATCGTGTCTTATCGTTGAGTGTAGAAAAATTAGGCAGCCGATCGTTCCCGATGTTGGCTAACATAATGCAGGGGGGTCATACCATAAAACTCTTTAAACACGGAAATAAAGTACGATGTGCTGTTATACCCACACAGCTGTGAGACTTGAGAGATATTCTTTCCGTCCATTAATAATTGGTTTACGGCATAACGCATTCGGCAGGTCGTGATTATTTGGCTATAACTGGTATTCTCGTTTTTGAGCTTTTTCTTTAACAAGCTTGGACTCAGGCACAGGCAACTGGCAACGGCGCTCAGATTCCAGTCTTTATGAATATCGCTCTGAATGATGTGGTAAACGCTGTCACTGATGCGGCTGCGCAGCATGTGCATTAACAAAGAAATAAATTTTTTGTGGTCAAGAAAGCGGGATAAAACGGTGAAAAGGAGCGCACGGGTACGTTCACTAACAATTTCATCCGGTGTTTCCATCGCGCTGTAGCGGGCAGCGACCCTGAAGATATCCGGCGTCAGACAGTTGGCGGTCAATAAGGGATCGGCGTTGCGTTGCCAGACGGGAAGGTGTGAGAGATCTTTATTCAGGAATTGTAAATAGTCTTTAATATTATTGCGACTCACTTGTATTACTAGCACGCTATTTAATGATGAAATGTCAATAACGTTATTTTCACAAGCCAGAATGGCCATATGATTCGCTTTTAAACTGATTGGCTCCTTACCATTTACTCGTAACCATGTATCTTTTTCGGTTAATAACACTATGCAAGGTTCGTTGCTGCAAATCCTCATACCCGAACTCCTGGAATATGAACATAAAATACCGGATCTCGCCAAACGGGAGAGATAACGGGGACTGAGTCAATTGTGTGATGAATTGAAACTGCACTAAAATAACTTTCCTGAATAATATTACAATATTTGTACGATGAATTAGGGTGTACAAAAAGTTGTACGCGAGTGGCAACTTGTCATTTTTGTATAAAAAAAGCGCGGGATGGGGCCCGCGCAAAAAGGTATGACAGTATTATTGTTTTGCAGCAATACTCAGGGAATACATGCCATCCTCAAAAAAAAGACTCTTTGTGATTAGGCTTTCACGCACATAACGTGATATACGCCATCAATAATTTCCGTGCCTTCGGTTTCATGCTCAAAGCCAGGGAAGTGATGATCCCAGGATTGCAGTGAGCGTAAGTAACCCACCTGCGGACTGTTTTCATCGCCAAAGTTTTCGCCGGAGAGCAGCATCGGGATTCCTGGCGGGTAAGGAATAACGGAGTTCGCCGCGATGCGACCCGGTAGATTTTCAATCGCCACCATTTCAATATTGTTGTTCACAATCGCGTTGTAGGCGTCGCGCGGGGTAATCTCCGCAACCGGCAGGGTGGAATAGGCGGCGTTGAGACGGGCGCCCGGGTTATTTTCACGTAGCCAGGCAAACATTTTATCGCCCAGGTCATGAATACCCATGTTCGCGTAAGTGTCAGGATAATCCTGCACCAGTTCCGGCATCACCTGCGCCAGCGGCGTATTCGCGTCGTAATGATGTTTGAAGGAACACAGCGTGTTGATCAGCGTTCCCCATTTCCCGCGAGTGACCCCCATGGAGAACAGGAACATAATCTGAAAGTCGGTGGTGCGGGTCGGCACGATACCGTGGCGGCCAAGCCATGCTGTGACCAGCGCAGCAGGTACGCCGGATGCTTCCAGTTCGCCATCGTCGCCCATACCCGGCGCCAGAATACTGACTTTAATCGGGTCCAGCATACTCCAGTTATCCGGCAGGTCTTTAAAGCCGTGCCAGGTTTCCCCGGGGCGCATGACCCAGCAGTTCTGGTCGGTTGCCAGCAGTTTTGCCGGCGCGTCGGCGAAGTCATACGTTTTACCGGTTTGTGGATCGGTGACGACGTCTTTATTCCACGGTTTAAAGAACCAGTCGCCTTCATCGGTAAACTCTTTATAAAGACGCGCCATCGCCTGACGGAAATCAACCGCTTCGTCAATCACCTCTTGAGTCAGGGACAGGCCGCTGTTACCGTCCATCATCGATACCGCCACATCGTTGGATGCGCAGATGGCATATAACGGAGAGGTGGTGGCATGCATCATATATGCCTGGTTGAAGCGGGAGAAATTCACCGCGCCACGGCCTTCACGGACATGAATGTAGGAAGCTTGTGAAAGCGCATTCAGTAGTTTGTGCGTGGAGTGGGTGGCAAACACGGTCGGACCGTTATGGTCGCCTGGCTCGCCGCGCATCGCGTAGTGATCGCAATAAATCGGGTTGAAGCGCGCATAGCCGTACCATGCTTCGTCGAAGTGAATGCGATCGCTGGTTTTTGCCAGCAGATCCTGCGCCTCTTTGGCGTTATAGCATACGCCGTCATAGGTACAGTTGGTCACCACGCTGTAAGACGGTTTCTGTCCGGCTTTGGTTTTGGTCAGCGGGCTGGCGCTGATTTTTTTCTGCAAGGTTTCAGGCTGCATTTCCTGCGGGTAGATTGGCCCGATAATGCCGTAACGGTTACGGCTTGGCACCATATATACCGGTTTGGCCCCAGTGAGGATCAGCCCCTGCTCGATGGATTTATGGCAGTTACGATCCAGTACAACGACATCATTATCCGTCATACAGGCCTGCATAATAGTACGGTTAGAACCGGAGGTCCCGACAACCACGGACCAGGAGCGGTCAGCACCGAATACGCGGGCGGCGTTTTTCTCGCTTTCGCCAAACGCGCCGGTATGGTCGAGGAGTGAACCGAGCGTGGTACGCTCAATCCCCATATCGCTGCGGAACAGGTTTTCGCCATAATAATCGTGATAAAAGCGACCGGCAGGCGTTTTAGTGAAACCGACGCCGCCCTGGTGTCCCGGCGCCGCCCATGAATATTCATGAATGTCGCTGTATTTCATCAACGCGTTAAACAGCGGCGGTAACAGTTGCTGGCGATACCGGGTCATGGCGGCAACAGCGCGTCCGGCGATAAAGTCAGCGGTGTCTTCCAGAATCCAGGCGAATTCATCGACAAGCTCCAGCAGGTCGCGGTCCAGCGATGCCGTCGCTTTTTCCCTGTCGCCTAACAGGAAAACGGGCACGTTTTGCTGACGCTCGTGAAGCTTACCGATCAATTGCCTGACGCTCAGGTGCTCATCCGGTTGTTCCATTTGGTAGCTAAACATCAGACAGTCAATGGCTTCGTTCGCGGACAAGATGGCATAGCCGTCATCGAAGGATGTCGATTTAATGACGGTAACATTTTGTTGGCTCAAGGCATCCGCCAGACGCTCAACCGCGTTGCCAACCCAGGTGTCCTGATGCAGAAACTCACTTTCAACAATTAATACTTTCATCATCTTTTACCCGGTTGTGGAGGCCGTGCAATTTACGC
The DNA here is from genome assembly GCF_046551635.1 of Salmonella sp. SAL04157. NCBI lineage: Bacteria > Pseudomonadati > Pseudomonadota > Gammaproteobacteria > Enterobacterales > Enterobacteriaceae > Salmonella > Salmonella sp. SAL04157. The sequence continues at coordinate 110,879 of NZ_JBGDVS010000007.1, read as the reverse complement.
CTTGCCGACCCGCCGTATGAATGTGACGTGGGCAAGTATTACCCCGTCAAATAGGGGGTGTAAAGTGATGGAATAATGGTCAGTTATTGATATTATTGTTTAATAAACAATGGGTTAATTATTGATATCGAGCGATTTCACCTGCCGTTTATCGACAGGTGAATTATTTTTTTGGCTGATAGTGGTATCCGGCTTTAGCCGGGCATCGTCTGGCGTCGTTGCTGGCTTAGCTTGCGGTATTGTTGCGGAGACATGCCGACAAATTTGCTAAAAGTACTGTAAAAACGGCTGCTGGATCGGAACCCGGCAGTCAGAGCGACATCGAGGATCGTTTTGTCAGTATCGCTCAATAAGGCACGTACGTGATTGATGCGCATCGCCGTGATGTACTGCTTCATCGTCAATTGCATAACCCGCTGGAATATTCCCATCGCGTAATTAGCATTGAGTTTGACATGCTCCGCGACGTCGTTAATGGTGAGCGCCTGATCGTAGTTATCGGCAATAAATCCCAGCATCTGGCTTACGTAAAACTGCGCATGGCGTGAGACGCTATTCTTGTGGGTGCGTGATGTTTTATTGAGCAAAATAGGCTGCCAGCCGGAAAGGCTAAAGCGTTTAAGCATCAGGCCGATTTCATCGATCGCCAACTGGCGAATTTGCTCATTCGGGCTGCTTGTTTCCTGCTGCCAGCGCAACACTTCAAAGGTGCTAAGCTGCTGGGTCGCCAGTGATTTAACCACCATCCCGTGCGTGACGTGGTTGATAAGATCGCGATCCAGCGGCCAGGAGAGAAACAGGTGCATCGGCAAACTGAAAATCGCCATCTGGCGGCAGTTGCCGGGGCGGGTAAGCTGGTGTGGCGTACAGGCCCAAAACAGGGTGATATGTCCCTGCTTTATCTGCACGACTTCATTGTTGATTAAATACTCCACATCGCCGTCAAACGGAACATTCACTTCTACTTGCCCATGCCAGTGACTGCTGGCCATTCTGTGCGGTGGCCTCAGCTCAACGTCCAGTCGTTGATATTCGGAATAGAGCGACAGCGGGCTACGGGTTTGCTTTTCATCGCCGTTGCACATGTGCGGGTCGGGCGGGAGGAGGGATATTGCTTGCGTACTCATCGTCACTCCATTTCCTGAATTATCAGAATTATGCCCCTTTAGCCGGGAGGAAACCGGGAATCCGGACACAGAATCCGTCGATATTGTAGAGCGTAGCCTGACTTTCAGGCCGAATACTCTGCTTTTTACGCCATTTTGTCCCAAAAACTCAGATCTCCCGCGCGTCAGCATACGATCTGAGTTTTCGGGAATGCTCATCGGGGAAGACGGAGGTTTTCACCGGGAACGCGTGCCACCATGAAGGTGTTCACTACTGTTCTGGAGAGTCATGATGACGGCACCCAAAATTACCTTTATCGGCGCAGGTTCTACGATTTTCGTCAAAAATATCCTCGGCGATGTGTTTCACCGCGAGGCGCTAAAATCAGCGCATGTCGCCCTGATGGATATTGACGAAACCCGGCTGGAAGAGTCGCACATTGTGGTACGGAAACTGATGGACTCAGCGGGCGCTTCTGGCCGGATTACCTGCCATACCAACCAGAAAGCGGCGCTACAGGATGCGGATTTCGTGGTGGTCGCCTTTCAGATTGGCGGCTACGAACCCTGCACCGTGACCGATTTTGAGGTTTGTAAGCGTCATGGCCTGGAACAGACGATCGCCGATACGCTGGGGCCGGGCGGCATTATGCGCGCGCTGCGGACCATCCCGCATCTGTGGCGGATTTGCGAAGACATGACGGAAGTCTGTCCGAAGGCCACCATGCTCAATTATGTCAACCCGATGGCGATGAACACCTGGGCTATGTATGCCCGCTATCCGCATATCAAACAGGTCGGCCTGTGCCATTCGGTACAGGGAACGGCGGAAGAACTGGCGCGCGACCTGAATATCGATCCCGCCTCGCTGCGCTACCGCTGCGCCGGCATTAACCACATGGCGTTTTACCTCGAACTGGAGCGCAAAACGGCTGACGGGACTTATGTCGATCTCTATCCTGAATTGCTGGCGGCCTATGACGCCGGACAGGCGCCGAAGCCCAATATTCACGGCAATGAACGCTGCCAGAACATTGTGCGCTACGAGATGTTCAAAAAGTTGGGCTACTTCGTCACCGAGTCATCAGAGCATTTTGCCGAGTACACGCCGTGGTTTATTAAACCGGGACGCGAGGATCTGATTGCGCGCTACAAGGTGCCGCTGGATGAATATCCGAAACGCTGCGTAGAACAACTGGCGAACTGGCATAAAGAGCTGGAGGAGTATAAAACCGCCGAGCGTATCGACATCAAACCGTCCCGCGAGTACGCCAGCACCATTATGAACGCTCTGTGGACCGGCGAGCCGAGCGTGATTTACGGCAATGTGCGTAATGAGGGGCTGATTGATAACCTGCCGCAGGGAAGCTGCGTGGAAGTGGCTTGTCTGGTGGATGCCAACGGCATTCAACCGACGAAGGTGGGGACGATCCCTTCTCATCTGGCGGCGATGATGCAGACCAACATCAACGTGCAAACGCTGTTGACCGAAGCCATCCTCACGGAAAACCGCGATCGCGTGTATCACGCGGTGATGATGGACCCTCATACCGCAGCGGTGCTGGGTATCGAAGAAATCTATGCGTTGGTTGACGATCTGATCGCCGCGCATGGCGACTGGCTTCCGGCCTGGTTACGCCGTTAATCTCCAGCCGCGCTGGACGGCAGATCCGGCGTTTAACCTCTACTAACAGAAGGCGGGCGCTGGTAACAGCGACCCGGTACCCTATGAGCATCTCTCTGACAACAAAGCTGAGTTACGGGTTCGGTGCGTTTGGTAAGGATTTCGCCATCGGCATTGTGTATATGTACCTGATGTATTACTACACCGATGTGGTGGGACTCTCGGTCGGCCTCGTCGGCACCCTTTTTCTGGTCGCGCGAATCTGGGATGCGATAAACGATCCCATCATGGGATGGATTGTCAACGCCACGCGTTCGCGGTGGGGGAAATTTAAGCCGTGGATATTGATCGGCACCTTAACCAATTCGCTGGTGCTTTTCCTGCTGTTCAGCGCCCATCTTTTTGAGGGAACCGCGCAGGTTGTATTTGTCTGCGTAACCTACATCCTGTGGGGCATGACGTATACCATTATGGATATCCCATTTTGGTCGCTGGTGCCGACCATTACGCTTGATAAGCGAGAACGCGAACAACTGGTGCCGTTCCCGCGTTTCTTCGCCAGTCTGGCTGGCTTCGTCACTGCCGGTATAACGCTGCCGTTTGTGAACTACGTTGGCGGAGCGGATCGTGGGTTCGGCTTTCAGATGTTTACGCTGGTACTGATTGCGTTCTTTATCGCCTCGACTATCGTGACATTACGCAACGTACATGAGGTGTACTCCTCCGACAACGGTGTAACGGCGGGCCGCCCACATCTGACGTTAAAAACGATCGTTGGATTGATATACAAAAACGATCAGCTCTCTTGCCTGTTGGGAATGGCGCTGGCGTATAACATTGCCTCCAATATTATCAATGGCTTTGCGATCTACTACTTCACCTATGTGATTGGCGATGCCGATCTTTTTCCCTATTACCTTTCTTACGCCGGCGCGGCGAATCTGCTGACGCTGATTGTCTTCCCCCGGCTGGTGAAAATGTTATCGCGGCGGATATTGTGGGCGGGCGCCTCCGTGATGCCCGTTCTGAGTTGCGCAGGGCTCTTCGCGATGGCGTTGGCGGATGTCCATAATGCCGCTTTAATCGTGGCGGCGGGTATTTTCCTGAATATCGGGACCGCGCTCTTTTGGGTGCTTCAGGTGATCATGGTGGCGGATACGGTCGATTATGGGGAATTTAAGCTCAATATTCGCTGCGAGAGTATCGCTTATTCCGTACAGACGATGGTCGTGAAGGGCGGCTCGGCGTTTGCGGCGTTCTTTATCGCTCTGGTGCTGGGGCTGATTGGCTACACGCCGAACGTGGCGCAGTCTGCGCAAACCCTGCAGGGGATGCAGTTTATTATGATTGTCCTGCCGGTACTGTTTTTCATGATGACGTTGGTTCTCTACTTCCGCTACTACCGTTTGAACGGCGATATGCTGCGCAAGATTCAGATCCACCTGCTGGATAAATACCGGAAAACGCCGCCATTCGTCGAACAGCCGGATAGCCCGGCGATTTCTGTGGTAGCGACCAGCGATGTAAAAGCGTGAGCATGGTCTCTCGTGCAGGCCGGATAAGCGTAGCGCCATCCGGCAATTAACCGATAACGCGGCCCGGGTGAACGCCGGGCCTGCCAGGTTATTTCGCGCAGTTAGCGCACTGTTTGCTGACAATCTGCTGGAAGAAATCGTTGCCTTTGTCATCCACCAGGATAAAGGCCGGGAAATCTTCTACTTCAATTTTCCAGATAGCTTCCATGCCGAGTTCCGGATACTCGACGCACTCCAGATGCTTAATGCTCTGCTGTGCCAGTACCGCCGCCGGGCCGCCGATACTGCCCAAATAAAAGCCGCCATGTTTTTTACAGGCATCCGTGACCTGCTGACTACGGTTGCCTTTCGCCAGCATGATCATACTGCCGCCGTGGGATTGCAGTAGATCGACATAAGAGTCCATTCGGCCTGCGGTAGTGGGGCCTAATGAGCCAGATGGATAACCTGCCGGGGTTTTTGCCGGACCTGCGTAATAGATGGGATGGTCTTTAATATACTGCGGCAGGTCTTCGCCGGATTCAATACGCTCTTTTAGCTTCGCGTGGGCGATATCGCGACCTACGATAATGGTGCCCGTCAGCGACAGGCGAGTCGAGACCGGGTACTGCGATAGCTGGGCGAGGATCTCTTTCATCGGACGGTTGAGATCGACTTTCACCGCGTCGCCTTCGCCCGCCTGACGCAGCGCTGGCGGAATATACTGGCCCGGATTGTGTTCCAGTTTTTCGATCCAGATGCCTTCGCGGTTGATTTTCGCTTTGATGTTACGGTCTGCCGAGCAGGAGACGCCCATCCCCACCGGACAGGAAGCGCCGTGACGCGGCAGGCGAATTACGCGAATATCGTGGGCGAAATATTTCCCGCCGAACTGGGCGCCGAGGCCAAGTTTTTGCGCTTCTTCCAGCAGTTCCTGTTCCAGGTGGAGATCGCGGAATGCCTGGCCGTGCTCGTTACCTTCCGTCGGCAGCGCGTCGTAATAGTGGGTGCTGGCGAGTTTAACGGTTTTCAGCGTGCTTTCCGCCGAGGTGCCGCCAATGACAAAGGCGATATGGTATGGCGGACAGGCCGCGGTGCCCAGCGTGCGCATTTTCTCAACGAGGAAGTTTTTCAGCTTGCCTGGGGTGAGCAGCGCTTTGGTCTCCTGATAGAGATACGTTTTGTTTGCTGAACCGCCGCCTTTCGCCACGCAAAGGAACTTGTACTCGTCGCCATCGACGGCATAGAGATCGATTTGCGCTGGCAGGTTGCTGCCGGTATTGACCTCTTTGTACATATCCAGCGGTGCGTTCTGCGAGTAGCGCAGGTTATCTTCGATATAGGTATTAAACACGCCTTTGGAGAGCGCGGCTTCATCGCCGCCGCCCGTCCAGACGCGTTGGCCTTTTTTACCCATGATAATCGCCGTGCCGGTATCCTGGCAGGTCGGCAGAATGCCTTTGGCGGCGATCTCGGAGTTTCTCAGGAATTGCAATGCCACATATTTGTCGTTTTCGCTGGCTTCGGGGTCATGGAGAATGGCGGCGACTTGCTGCTGGTGTTCAGGACGGAGCATAAAAGACGCATCATGGAAGGCCTGCTGAGCCAGCAACGTTAACGCCTGCGGCTCAACGTTGAGGATAGATTCTCCGTTGAATTCACTGACGCTGACATAATCGGAGGTGAGCAGATAATACTCTGTTTTGTCCTCTCCCATCGGGAAAGGCGCCTGATAGATAAACTCTTTTTTCGACATGTGCTTCCAGCCTAATAGTAAGAAAATGTATTAAGAGCCTCATGGGCCAGACTCTAAGTCGCGCGCCGCGCATAACTTGGCGGCGCGCGCGGCCATTACAGGAATCCGTACATTGCGGCAAAGATCCAGCCAAAGACGCAGGAGACGCTCACGCCAATCAAACCCGGCAGAATGAAGCTGTGGTTAATGACGAAGCGGCCAATACGGGTTGTGCCGGAACGGTCAAACTGAATCGCCGCCAGATCGCTTGGGTAGGTCGGCAGAATATAGTAGCCATAACATGCCGGCGCAGAGGCCACGATATACGCCGGATCGACACCGATAGCCAGCGCGACGGGAACAATCGCCGCCAGCGCCGCTGCCTGGGAGTTAACAAACTTGGAGACCAGCAGCAGAACGATGGCGTAGGCCCACGGATACTCTTTGACCATTTCGCCCAGCACGCCCTGAATTTCCGACATATGCGCGCCGAACATGGTTTCCGCCATCCAGGCGATCCCGTATACCGCGACAATCGCAATCATACCGGAACGAAAAACTTCGTTTTTTGAGATAGACGCAGGATTGGTTTTGGTCAGGATGATAATGAGCGCCCCGGTCAGCAGCATGAACATCTGAATGACCAGCACCATCGACAACGGTTTGCCGCCGAAGGTTGGGCGTAAGTCGGAGTCCGCGCCCAGGAGAGCGACCACGGCAATCGCCGCCAGGAAGATCCACATCGCCAGCCAGTTGCTTTTCGGCAGTTTTTTATCCAGCAGCGTCGCGGTATCGCCGTACACGTACTGACGGTTTTCCGGTACGGAAATAAATTTCTGAAACGCTTCGTCTTTATCCAAATCTTTACCGCGGAACCAACTAAAAATACCGATTGCCAGGATACCGAGCAGGGTAGACGGGATGGTGATCGACAGCAGATCGAGGAACTCCAGATGTTTTCCGTCAAATGTCACGTTGCCCAGCATCGCTACCAGAGAAACAACGGCGACGGAAACTGGACTGGCGATGATGCCCATTTGCGCGCCGATAGAACTAGCCGCCATTGGACGTTCCGGACGGATATTATTCTTGATCGCCACATCATAGATAATCGGCAAAATGGTGTAGACCACGTGGCCTGTCCCACACAGAATCGTCAGGGTACAGGTGACGAACGGCGCCACAATAGAGACGTATTTGGGGTTGCGACGCAGCAGCTTTTCGGCAATCTGCAGCATCACATCCAGCCCGCCTGACGCCTGCAACGTTGCCGACGCGGCGACTACCGCGATAATGACCAGCATTACGTCAACGGGCGGTTTACCTGGCTGGAGATGGAAAACAAACACCAGAATGACCAGACCAATACCGCCCAACAACCCGAGCGCGATCCCGCCCTTTCGGGCGCCATAAAACAGACATATTAATATTATGAGAAGCTGTATACTAAATAACATTTTTATTTATCCTCGCGATAAACCCAGTCAATTTTGATAAATGGATCACAGCCATCCTCTGATTTGTGTGAATGAGCATCAGGAAATGGCGAATATTCAATGCGCCAGTGGCGACGATTAACGATTAAGGTTTTTACAGAGTTGCTTTAAGTAATTATTTTCTTGCGATGGTGATGTTCAGAGGGAAGCACCCTCTGGCGATGGGCAGGTGGAGTCAGCGAGAGCAGTAAATTATGATTTGTCTGTTTTAAAAACAGGCGTTTATTATTTAATTTTTGTGTCTCGCCATCAGGTAAATCACGAGATAAATCCAACAGAATGTGACTTATGTGATCATTGTCACGCCATTTTTTTAAATTATTAGTATGGCGTGTGGAGACGCGTATCTGCTCACCAATATACGTATTGTCCATAGGCGTAGCACAAGCTCCATTGCTACAAACATAATTTTATTTAAGTGTCAGGAAAATTCCGGACAAATCCCTTTTTTAATAAAAATACACACTCTCGGCATGGGATAATACTTAATTAACTTTTGTTAGCGTTTTGAAATTAAAAACAGCGCAGAGCGCTGTAATAATAGAAAATAACGTTAACAGGCCTGGGTTGAGTATATTTGATCTGACACAATTTCCCAGATTTGTTATTAATGTGATAGCGTTTTTATTGGCATTGTTATAATAAATGTTACCAGGATATAACGCTTCGCGTCGGCTTTATGCGGTATCCTTACTGACAATATTGTTTCAGTAAAGAGTAATGTTCCGGCTGAACGCGGTAGCGGTAAACCGGCCTGCCGGTCACGCCGTAATGAATACTGGTAAACAAGATATGGCAATTCACCAGCCAGATGAGATATTTACGGCAGGAGACGCGCGAGATATTCACTTCGTTGGCCAACTCGTCGGTAGAAAATTCCTGCTCCTGATGCGCATCAATCCACTGGCATAAGGTGCGTAGCGTTTGCTGCGTCAGCCCTTTTGGCAGCCGGCGAGGCTCCTGCTCGCTGGATGAATTACCGTGAATGAGCAGGTCAAGCTCAGACTGTTCGTAATACTGGCGTTTTTCCATCGCCGTTTTCTTACGTAGCCAGCCGGTCAGCGCTTCTTCAAAGCGCGTGGCCTGAAAAGGCTTGATCAGATAATCCACCACGCCGTAGTGAAGCGAATCTTTAATGGTGGCGGCGTCAGCGGCAGAAGAAATGACAATAACGTCGCTTTTGCAGCCTGCGCTGTGCAGGACAGGCAGCAGATCCAATCCGTTTTCCTGCTGCATGTAGATATCCAGCAGGATTAGGTCAATGTGATTTTCACTGTTGAAGATAAACTCTTTCGCTTTTTCCAGCGTCGAAGCGGTTCCACAACAATGAAAACCGGAGATTTGCGCGACATAGCGGCGATTTAACTCCGCGACCATCGCATCGTCATCGACAATTAATACATTGATCATAGGCTGGTCCTTTTTCCATCCCAGGGTAACTGTACAAAAAATTGTGTGAAGATCCCAGGCTCGGACTCCACGGAAATTACGCCGCCAAGCGCTTCAACCTGCTGTTTAACCAGCGCTAAACCGACGCCGCGTTCGGCGCCTTTCGACGAGACGCCTTTTTCAAAAATCGCCTCGATGCGCTCAGGTTCGATACCCGGTCCGTCATCGCTCACTTCGCAATGCAGCCAGCCATGACGGTAGTGTAACGAGATGCTGATTTCGCCGCCGGATTCCTGGCTCAACGCTTCCAGCGCGTTTTCAATCAAATTACCCAGCGCCGTAATCAGCACCGTAACCTGATCTTCATTGTTATTATCCGGTAACTGGCTGTCGCTGCTTATCACCAGGCTGTGCCCGAAATCAGAGGCGCGAGTAATCTTACTGAGCAAAAAGCCAGCGATAATCGGCGACTTTATTTTACCCAGCAGCAAACCGATCTCTTCCTGATAGTTATTGGCCGTCTTGATAATATACGCTTCAAGCTGCTTATAACTCTTCAGGTGCAATAATCCCAGAATCACATGTAATTTGTTCATGAATTCGTGGGATCGTTCACGGAGCGCATCCGCGTAGTTCACCATCCCGTCCAACCGCTGCATCAGTTGGCGAACTTCTGTTTTATCCCTGAAGGTGGATATCGCGCCGATAATTTCGCCGTTGCTGCGCACCGGAACGGTATTCACCAGCAGCAGGCGGCCTTTGACGATGATCTCTTCATCGCGGCGCGGCGTACCGTCACGCAACACTTCGCTAATGTCCACCACCTGCGACCAGGCATGACTCAGGGTGGATAATCTGGCGTCATCCTGCGTTTTTCGATAATCGAGCAGCGCTTGCGCCGCATGGTTAATCAACGTGACTTCGCCGCTATCATCCACGGCGATAACGCCCTCTTTGATTGACTGCAGCATTGCCTGGCGTTGTTCAAACAGGGTTGAGATCTCATAGGGTTCGAGGCCAAACAGGATACGTTTTAGCACCTTGACCAGCGCATACGTGCCTACTAACCCCACCAGAGCGCCGAACAGAATGGACCAGATAATACTGCCGCGGCTATTGTTGATCTGCTGCGTAACGTGACTGAGTTCCAGGCCAATCGCTACAACGCCGATCTGCCGGTGATGTTCATCATAAACCGGTGTGAAAACGCGCAGCGCTTTGGCAAGAAAGCCGCGATTAATGGCAACGTTTTCCTTTCCCTGCAGCGCGAGCAGAATATCATCGCCTTTGAACGGTTGACCGATTCGCTGCGTTTCTGGGTGCGAATAACGGATGCCCTGCATGTTGGTCACCACAATAAACAAAAAGCCATTATGCTGGCTCACCGCTTCGGCGAGCGTCTGAATGCCGCTTTCCGCAGGCGGTTTTTTCAGCCCCTCGCGAATTGCCGGAGAGTCCGCCAGCGAGCGCGCCACCGCCAGCGCTTTATCTGCCAGCGCGTCGCGCGTCATGCTGCTGATTTGCGAAAAATAGATCAGATGGACCACAACGAGCACCGAAAACAAAACGGCGCTGACCATCAGAATGACGGTAGTGCCGAGTTTCATGGGGCGTTTGCGTAACGCCCGGCATGGCAGGGAGTGTTTCATAGTGGACCTGAGCGGACGAATCGTAAGGTTATTATCCCTGATGAGGCGTCTAATTCAAAGGCATAGGCGATGTTGCTCCAGTGTTGAAAAGCCCGTCTTACCTTGCAGGGGGCGCTACCTGCTCATGTCGACTGGCAAACGTCATGTCGTTAATTAATATCGCCGGATACCGTGATGGGTAATTTATTTTCATCAGAATTGCATAAAATAATTTTTCATTAATTTTTATAATAACGTATGCGATATCACATTTTATTTTTACTGACGTTCAGAATGCGTTTGATCACAATCAATCAGCGCTAATGTTTAATCTATTATGATTAGTTTTCATTACATATTATTAATAATTATGGAAGCAATGTGAGAAATAAAACATGGAAATAAAAAAATGGCTGAACACAACCATAACCCGACGTGATGCTATTGTCGCTACTGCAAAAGTAGGGGCGGCGGTGACGCTAAGCCAGGCGATTACGCTGCCTTTTGCTACCACTGCCCAGGCGCAGGATACCCCGATACCGAAGGATGCCAACGACGAAACCGTCAGGCACAGCGCCTGTCTGGTCAACTGTGGCAGCCGATGCCCGCTTAAGGTTATCGTGAAAAATGATCGCATCGTGCGCATTGAGCCGGAAGACGCGAAAGATGACGCGGTATTCGGCGAGCATCAGATTCGTCCCTGCCTGCGTGGGCGTTCCAGTCGCTGGCGCGTCTATAGCCCGGATCGCATTAAGTATCCGATGAAAAGAGTGGGAAAACGCGGTGAAGGAAAATTTAAACGTATTTCATGGGATGAGGCCACGGCCTTTATTGCAGCGGAATTAACGCGCGTTAGTGAACAATATGGCCGGGAAGCTATTTATTATAATTATCAATCCGGGGCATATTATCATACGCAGGGCAGGCCCGCCTGGATAAGATTATTAAATCTCACCGGCGGTTATTTAAATTATCACAACACCTATTCCACGGCGCAAATCGCCACCGCCACGCCCTATACCCACGGCGATTATGTCGGTAGCCATTTTACGCAGATCGCGCATTCCGATCTGGTGGTGCTATTTGGTCTGAATCTCTCAGAAACGCGGATGTCCGGCGGCGGTCAGGTTGAAGAGCTGCGCCGGGCGCTGGAGACCTCGAAAGCCCGAGTCATTATTATCGATCCACGCTATACCGATTCGGTGATTACCGAACACGCCGAATGGCTACCGATTCGCCCAACCACGGACGCTGCGTTAGTCGCCGGCATCGCGCATACGCTGATTACCGAACAGCTTCTCGACGAGGCGCTGGTAAACCGCTATTGCGTCGGCTATGACCGTAGCACTTTGCCGGACACGGCTGCGCCTAACGCCAGCTATAAAGATTATGTTCTTGGCACGGGCGATGACGGTATCGCGAAAACCCCGGAATGGGCGGCGGATATCACCGGTATTCCGGCAACGCGTATTCGCCAACTGGCGCGCGAAATCGCCTCGGCGCGCGCCTGCTATATTTGCCAGGGCTGGGGGCCGCAGCGTCATGCCAACGGCGAACAAACCGTGCGTGCTATTCAGACGCTGCCAGCGTTAACCGGCCACTTCGGGCGGCCCGGCACCAACAATGGCAACTGGCCTTACGGTACGCCGTATGGCGTGCCATTGTTGCCTGTCGGTAAGAATCCGATCAAAACCTCTATTCCTTGCTATTTATGGACGGACGCCATTCAGCATCCGGAGAAAATGACCGCGACGACAATGGGCGTGAAAGGCGCGGACAGGCTAAAAACCGGGATTAAGCTGTTTTTCAACCAGGCCGGTAATACCTTGCTGAATCAGCACGGCGAAACGAACCGCACCCGTCAAATTCTCGCGGATGAATCGCTGTGTGAAACCATTATCGTGATTGAAAACCATATGACGCCCAGCGCGATGTATGCGGATCTGCTGTTGCCGGAGACCAGCTATCTTGAGGCGGAAGACCTGGTGGACAGCTCCTATGCGGCGGGATCGCATAACTATATGATTGCGATTCAGAAAACCGTTAAACCGATGTGGGAAGTGCGCAGCACGTATGACATCTGCGCGGATATCGCCGGGCATCTTGGACTGCGCGAGCAATATACCGAGGGCCGAACTCAGGCGCAGTGGGCGGAGATGCACTATCAGCAGATCCGTGAGAAACGTCCATACCTGCCGGAGTGGAGCGTGGCGAAAGAGATGGGCGTGATTGACCAGCGTATCGCGACCGAGCAGCAGAGCCTTGCGTTTGCCGATTTCCGCGCCGACGCCGAGGCTAACCCACTCTCCACGCCGTCGGGCAAAATTGAAATTTACTCCCAGGCGCTGGCGGATCTGGCGCAAACGTGGACTTTGCCAGAAGGCGAGCGAATTCCCGCATTGCCGGAATTTTGTCCGGCGAAAGAGTCGCATCTTAACAAAGCGCTGACGGCGAAGTATCCGTTGCAGTTAAGCGGCTTCCATACCAAAGGGCACACCCACTCGACCTACAGCAATGTGCTGATGCTACATGAGGCGGTGCCGGATGAAGTCTGGATTAACCCGATTGACGCCAGCGCCCGCCAATTGAAGTCCGGCGATCGGGTGCATGTATTCAATGACCGCGGCGTGGTGGAGCTTCCCTGTAAAGTGACCCAGCGCATTTTACCCGGCGTGGCGGCGATGCCGCAGGGCGCGTGGACGCGGCTTGACGGCAACGGCGTTGATGTCGGCGGCTGTATCAATACGCTGACCAGCCACCACCCTTCGCCGCTGGCGAAAGGCAATCCGCAGCATACCAATCTGGTTGAAATTAAACGCGCTTAAGGAGTGATGTACGATGAAACAGTATGGCTTTTATGTTGACTCCTCGCGCTGTTCAGGTTGTAAAACCTGCCAGGTAAGCTGCAAGGATAATAAAGATCTGGATGTCGGTCCGAAACTGCGCCGCGTCTATGAATATGGCGGCGGAAGCTGGGTGAAAGAGGGGGAAAGCTGGCATCACGACACCTTTACCTACTACCTCTCTATTGCTTGTAACCATTGCGATGAGCCGGTATGTGTCTCTGGCTGTCCGACCGGGGCGATGCATAAACGCAAAGAAGATGGTCTGGTCGTGGTGGATGACAGCGTATGCGTCGGCTGTCGCTATTGTGAAATGCGCTGCCCCTACGGCGCGCCGCAGTTTGATACGCAGGCGAACGTGATGCGTAAATGCGACGGTTGTCTTGACCGACTGGAGAACAATCTGCGCCCTATTTGTGTGGATTCTTGCCCGCAGCGAGCGCTGGATTTCGGCCCTGTCGATGAATTACGGGCAAAATATGGCACGGAGAATCAAATCGCGCCGCTGCCTTCAGCGTCGTTCACCCATCCTAACCTCATTATTAAACCGCATCCGAAAGCGAGACCCACGGGCGATACGGAAGGCGCAATCATGAACATTCGGGAGGTGCGCCATGCATGAGTTACCGCTGGTCTTTTTTACGGTCTTTACCCAGAGCGCGGTCGGCGCGTTTATTCTGCTGCTGATTGGCGGCGCAATGGGGCTGGTCGCGCCGCGGCGTAAGGCTATCGGTCTGTTCTCGGTGATGTGCCTGTTTGGGCTTGGCGTCATTGTCGGCATCTTCCACGTCGGGCAACCGCTGCGCGCGCTGAATATGCTGCTGCGCGTCGGACATTCGCCGATGAGTAACGAGATTGTCTTGTCGGCGGCTTTTGCGGCGCTCGGCGGTCTGGGGGCGCTCGGTTTGTTGCTGAACCGGGCGACGCCGCTGTGTAACGCGTTGGTATGGTTGGCGGCGATAGTCGGGGTGGTCTTCTTATACGCCGTTCCGCAGATTTACCAACTGCCGACGGTGGCGACCTGGCGTTCATCTTACACCACGGCAATGATGATATTGACGCCGTTGATTGGCGGCGGCGCGTTGGCGGCATTGTTTGGCGTGCGCCGTCTGGGGCTACTGGTCAGCGTGTTGGCGATTTTGGTGAGCTTTTGTCTGCGCCCGGGCTATATGGCGACGCTGATGAGCGCCGATAGCGCTCTGACCGCTGCGCAGCATAGCTGGTTTACCGCCCAGGCGATATTGCTGGCGGCGGGCGTGGTCGGGGTGGTGGCCTGCGCGCGCCTGAAATCGAGCGCTGCGGTGCTGGCCATGACGGCAGTGGTGGTTATCGCGGCGGAGTTGGCGGGTAGGATTGCGTTTTACAATCTGTGGACGCTGCCAATGTAGTTTTTTGCCCGGTTTATGCCATGTAAGCCTGATAAGCGTAGCGTCATCAGGCGAAATATTTCAGGAGCTATTGCTATGCCTTCCCGTGCTGTTTTGCCGCGTATCCTCGGCGCACTGTTTTACTTCTCCCCTGAGAGGCCGGAGGTGAAAGCGTTGTTCGACTGTTTGCCAACGTTGCCTGAGCTTTACCCCTGGCGCGATCGCGGACATATTGAATCACTGTGTGCGTCATGGTCGCTACCGGATGATGATGCGCTTACATGGCAATTTTCCGTGTTGTTTGAAGGCCAGGGAAAGATGCCCGTCCCGCCCTGGGGATCGGTCTATCTGGAAAAAGATAATTTGCTGATGGGGGAAACCACCGCCGATTATCGAGCTTTTTTACAGGCGCAGGGCATGGTATTCACTGACCGTGAACGCGAGCCGGAAGATCAGTTTGGCCTGATGCTATTAGCCTGTAGCGATCTGCTGGCACGAGGCGACAACGTGGCGGCCAACCGGTTACTGGAGGCGCATCTGCTGCCCTGGGGATTCCGCTATCTGGAATTGCTGCAACGCAATACCGTTAGCGCCTTCTATGCCCGGCTTGCCATCGTAGCGACCTGTTATCTGCAGGATGTTCAGCAGCAACAGGGACTACAGCCTGAGAATAAACGGTTGTTTTTCTGAGGTATTGGTCAGGTTTTGATGGCGTGCCATAATGCTTGTGCCGCCATCGTGCCCGCTGTTGTGTCAGCGGGCACAGTTTACTATTACAGCTCCGGCGTCTTTTTGAAACCGGTCAGCATCAGCACCAGGCTCTGTTTTGAGTCCGCTGGCGTGAAATCGTAGTGATTTCCCTGACGGTCGCCGCCGATATACCAGGATATTTCCGTTTTCCCTTCCGCCAGCGCTTTGCGCACCGTTTTATCGACATCAACCATACGATACTCATGTGAATGGTCCAGATATAACACGGCATCGGAACGGTAGTTGATCGTCGGTTTATTGTTCCAGGACACGGTACTGACGTGCCAGTCACTGCTGATCGGGTAAAAGAAAATTTGATCGGCGCCGTTCGTTTCCGTTTTGCCGCCAAAAAGGCGAATACGGTATTTGAATAGCGAAGCGTCCATATTGGTAGGCAGGGACGGGATCTTAAATTTCACCAGCGTGAGCGTTTCCGGGTGCTGCGTGCGTCCGCCATTTGTCCAGTCATCCTGTACGTACAAGGTATCGATGCTGGCATGAGGCTTGTCATCTTCGCTGCTTACCCAGGTATTTTCTTCCGCTTTACTGTAGGCGTAAGGAACCGTAGTGCCGCAATCCAGTCCCTGATTCATACACAGATCCGTCATAAACTGCGCGCCATCTTCCGTCCAGCCATTCATAAAATCGGCATGGGCGGTATAAAGACTTCCCCAGCGATCTGCCCGGGTTTCGCCATGCATTACCGGGTCCATCGACAATTCTACTTTGGACGTATCCAGCGAGGAGATCTGCGGGAGTACCCAGGCAATGTTCATATTAACCGTCGGGATTTTGACCGGATAGTCTGCGGAACATTTCCCGTGGTCGGCATAGATAGCGTTATTGTGGCTATGGGTCGGTTTCAGGTTGACGCCATCCCAACAGTTGGGGAAAGCGATCCCGATATTAAACTGGACGGCATCGCCCGCTTTACGCAGGCCGCATATTTCGCCTACCTTGTTGGTGTAACCTTTGCCGTTGGCACATAAAAAGGTGATTGCGGAACTGGGGCCAGTACCGTGATGATCGCCTGCCAGTAACTCCAGCCCTGCCGGGAATGGATGGAGCGGATATTGCGCAACATTTGTAGATTGATAATAGGTCTTTTGGTAGGCCGGATTTACGATTTCACCATCGGGTAATTTCATGGACGGCGCCCAGTAAGCGGAGCTGTCGGCTTTATTATCACAGGTGGTATCTGGTTGCGCGCGCAACGTCTGGTAGGTAGAGACCGCGTCGGTGTGGGTGTTGCCAAAAAAGTCATGCCACATCGCCTGATTCGCTTTACCAAACATCATAATCGCGTCATCGCCCAGCGTGTGGTGATAGCCGCACACGACATGCGCCTGAGGACCGGCATGGGCCGGGAATGCGCCAGCGGCAACGAGCGTAGCCAGGCTGACGGTAATAAGGTTGAGTTTCATTTTTTTGCTGCCCGGTTGAATAGAAGTGGGAGCAGCAATAGCAGATCAGATTGCGGTGTTACATCTCATTAATTATCACTTTTTGTCATTCGCCCTGCATACAGGGGCGAATTTGCAGACGTACTATTTAAATAATTAGCCGAAACTACCCTCCTCTTGATTATGTCAATTTACAAAAAGGGTACGTTAGTGATTAAAATCGGGCTTTTTGTGATAACCCTCACTATTTCATTTTGCCTATGCTAATGGCGCTCGCCATAACCGAATAACGATTCTATCGGACATCGGCTTTATTTTTAAGAAATGCGTTACGACATCAGTCGTGGCGCGATCTGCTATGGATTTTTTATGAGATTACTAAAACGCGTTATTGTGGTTGTACTCTTGGGCGTGATTTTATTTATGGTCAGGGACGATATACGCTATGTTTATCAACTGATCCTCAAATATGGTGATAAACCCTCGGCGCTAGCACTGAGTAGCTATAAAGCGGTTATTCAGCAAAAACCAGTCGCAGGAGTTAAGAGTAACCTTTCAGGTTTGACCTACTCCGCCGAAGACAGGATGCTTTTCGCCGTTATTAATAATCCCCCTGAACTGGTCTGGTTAACGACAGAAGGGCAGCTGGTAGGGCGGATGCCGCTCCAGGGCATCCACGACCCGGAGTCTATTGCATGGAGTGGGGGCAACCAGTTCCAGATAGGCAGTGAGAAAGATGGCGCGGTTTATAAAACACAGGTGGATATTCAGCGCGGCACCATGCAGATAATCTCCATGGTGAAGCTTGAGGGTTATGACAAAGCAAAAAATAAAGGGCTGGAAGGTACGGCATGGGATGCGAAAAATGAGAGATTATATGCCGCAAGAGAAAGAAAACCCATTATGATCAAAGAAGTAGAGATGAGCAAAAATGGTATCACCAGAGCGTTGCCTTCTGCCATCACTGCAAGTGTGAGCGATGTCTCCGGACTTGAATACCATGCCCCAACGGATTCGCTGCTGGTGTTGTCGGACGAGTCAAAAATGATTCTGGAGGTCAGTTCCGAGTGGCGGGTGCGCGATCGATTGTTCCTGACGGCGGAGTGGTCAGGGCTCAGAGACGATATCCCCCAACCAGAAGGGATTGCCATGGATAATGAAAATAATTTGTATATTGTGAGTGAACCAAATCTGTTTTATAAATTTTCGTGTGATATACAGAATGGCTAAAATCTATTTTTACTGTCACAGTATGCTAAAACAGAACAAGGTTATTAATACCATGATTTGACGATTGCTTGATTCGTTGATTCATTGTTGGGGATATTTATGTTTTACTTACCTCAGTAACGGATTACTTTGTGGTGTAGCGTAACGGTAATTGTCCTCCTCATATTTGCGGCAGCGTAGTCTGCCGCTTTTTTTTATAAATTAACTCTCTCTGTAATAATTAACAGACAATAAATATTATTCTGTTTTTTTCAGGAGGCCTCCGAAGAGACCTCGCATGGTGATGTTTAGTTATCAGGCATAATATTCTTCATCAACACTTACCGAATGCCATGTCGCCTCGCTAAGCGAAATCATTTCATCTACGCCGGAACTCTTGTTAACCGGGTTTTACGTCGGCGATGTGCCTGTAAATGTTCCATTGGCGGTGGCGCTATTCCCGGCGGGATCGGTGGCCGTAATGATGTACTGATTCTCCCCCCCCGACAGAATAGCGGATTGCGGAACAGAAACATGCCAGTTACCGGTATCGTTATCAACACTGGCGGAGTAGAGTCGATCGTCAGCCAGCCGATAGACAGCGAAGAATTACCCCATAGCGTTTGCGGAACGAACACTGATTGAACAGCTTTCATTCACTGCTGTTCCCGGAGATTTTATGGGTATTATCGGTACATCAGGTTCAGGTAAATCTTCTTTAATCAAAGCACTATCAAATTCCAGTCATTGCTATACGGGAACAGTTAAATTAAACAACGTAGATATCACACCGATCTCTGAAGATGATATCCAGAATTGCCTTGCCTACCACTTTGGCAACATTTTAGAAAAAATTACGTAATATCGACTGATATGTAAAACTCATTCAGCATCAAATGGATTAATTCAACATCAGTAGTAATATCCATTTTTTTATAGGCTGATCTCTTTTGTGTTGAAATCGTTTTTATATTTCGATCTAATAAATTTGAGCAACTTTTAACAGATAATCCTGCTGCCACGTAATAAATGACTTTTTTCTCGCTCAATGTTAGGTCGAATTTTTTAGCGAGCAACAGAATCCCATCTCTTATATTAATATGTTTTGCTTTGTTCTTATACTGCATTGTCAGATATCTCAATTAACATATTGATGACGAGAGGAAGATAAAAACGCTAAAAATTCCGATGGTGTAGTTTTGAAGTGTTTTTTAAAAACGCATGTAAAATAAGAAGCACTATCATAACCACACATATAAGCCACTCGGGTAATATTATATTCACTATTGCGTAGAAGTTTTGTCGCTTTATTCATTCGCGCATTAAGGTAAACTTCGCTGAATGAGGTGTTCTCTTGTTTCAATTTCCTCTTTAATGTGGAACAACTCATATAGAGTGAGTCAGAAATATCCTTGAGCGCCCATTTTCGACTTATGTCGCTTATAATAATATTATAAATGTTTTCGGCTAATGTATTTTGCGATAGTTCTCTGAAGAGAGCAAATGCTTCGGGTTCATAGATGAACTCTGAAAGTAGAAATCTTATTAAATATTCCTTTTTATCTTGGGATAGTTTTTGGCTTTTATTTGAAGAGTGTAAGAGGTTGAATACTCTTGCTACGCCTGTTTCTATTGGCGCTAACAGATGTTTTGTCGTCGGTTTTGTTAATGGGGCCGAAAAGTCTGCATGTTCATACAGAAAAAAATTATAAGCATTTTTTATTGACGCTGAATCTAATTCAATTAAATTATAATTTAACTGTTCATGAGTCTCTTCCATTGTGATATGAATGGTTTGATCTTTAGCTAAAAATATTAACATTGGCCCTGATGCCGTAATATACTCCCCGGACGATGTCGTAATTGAAATTTTACCCGTGGTGAGCTTGATGAGCACGGACTGCAGTAAATTTAATCCCTGAAGTGATAAGGATTTCCTCTGCCAGTTTTGCGCTGATTGTAAACATTCAATGCTCCCCACCTGGACAGGTGAGGGATTAAATACTTTTAGCATGATAATTTCCTTTTATTAAATGTGCGTGTAAATCAAAAATTATTCTGAAAAATATTTCAAAAAAACTAATATATAGCTATATAATTATTTGCGAACTTAAGGTATCAGGTGGCGATCTTTTCATTTTCTATGGAAAATGCTATTTTATATTGCATTTCTACATATTATAGTATCGTTAAAAAACTATGTCGCGTATAAAAAAAAGATGGAAATTTACAAGAATTGGCTCATGTTATTATCAAATTATCTCTTTAAAATTTGAATTAAGTAATAATTTCCTTTAATCTTTTAGAGAATAGCTCTTTAATTTCATGGAGGTAGTTAGCATGAGGTATAAGATCTGATTTTAATTTGTGATAAGGTTTATCCTGGAGGTAAATATTAACGTTCTCGGTTAGGAAAGGCATACAACGCGGTAAATATATACTGCGGCGGGTAGATGGCGTAGCGATATCCGGAAGTTTGAGGGGGAGGGGACGCATTCAATCGTATGGTTGGCTTTATGAAAAACGGTGTAACACGTTATTGAGGTTCTTTGATCTTACCCAGCAATAGTGGTCACGTGACTAAGTGAGTAAACTCTCAAGCAAGAGGTGACTCATATGAAAAAACCAGCATCAACCACCAAAAAGCCACGCAAGCAGCACACGCCTGAATTTCGCAGGAAGCCCTGAAACTGGCTGAACGCATTGGGGGGCCGCTGCCGCCCGCGAGCTTAACCTGTATGAATCACAGCTCTACAACTGGCGAAGCAAACAGCAAAATCAGCTCTCTTCTTCTGACCGCGGACAGGCGATGCCCGCAGAGATCGCCCATCTGAAGCGTCCGCTGGCAGAAGGGGATGAGGAACTGGCCATTCTCCAGAAGGCCGCGGCATACTTCGCGAGGCGCCTGAAATGAAGTATGTCTTCATCGAAAAACATCAGGCTGAATTCAGTACCAAAGCCATGTGCCGTGTACTTCAGGTTGCCCGTAGTGGCTGGTACGTCTGGCATCAGCGTCGTCATCAGATAAACCAGCGTCAGCAGTTCCGCCTTATCTGTGATAACGTCGTCCGGGAGGCATTCAGTGACGCAAACAGCGCTATGGTGCGCCACGCCTGACGGATGTATAACATAAAAACCGTGGCGGCCAGCTTGCGATGCGTTACAGATGGTGCAATGGCGGCGTAAACGACTGGGAAAGTCAGCGTGCATACAGACAGAGGTGGTCAGTACTATTCAACGGATTAGCAGAGCTTACTGAAACGACATAATCTGCGGGGGAGTATGAGCACCAGAGGCTGTTGTTATGACAATGCCTGTGCAGAAAGCTTCTTTCACACGCTGAAGGTGGAATGTATCCACGGAGAGGACTTTGCCAGCTGGGAAATAATGCAGACAGCAGTGTTTAATGATATCGAGTGTGATTACAATCAACGGCGTCGTCACAGTGCCTGTGGCAGTCTCAGTCCGGAACAATTTGAAAACCAGAACCTTGCTTAGGGTTGTGTCCATATTACGCGGGTAGGATCAGTCCATTTCTGTAGTCTGCCTGTTGTTCTTCATCGTCAGTTGAAGTAACAGCTTTACCTCCGGCTACAGTAAGGATGATTGAAAAAATCATTTTAATGGCTTCAGCCAGCCCATTAAAAAATTACTTTCCAACTATCTGATTTATTAGAGGTATTGTCTTTCATTAAGATAGCGAGTCCTGGTGGTTTAAAAATAAAGACACAGTATTATAATGAAAATAACACATCATTAAATATTGAATTTGCTAACTCGTTGTGTGATGCTGAAATGATTTTATTGCATATTATTAATTTCTGGGATGAATGTTATGAAAGGAAAATTTTTGTGTGGTTTATTGGTTTCGCTATTAATTAGCGGATGCGGTGACGATAACACCCCTACAGAGAAAGTCTTGAAAGAACAATTTAGTAATCAATTTCATGGGCGTCTTATCCTTGATTCAATTGATATCAAGGAAACATCGGTTGATGGAAATAAGAGAACATATGCTGCTGATGGCTTACTTTCTACTGGCTACGATCTGTATACGCCAGTTGCCTCGTTAACTGATTATATTGTTGTTCAAAAATCGTGGGATAAAGGCAAAGATATTAAATTCTCAGCAACTTTGAACAGTCTTGGTAATAAAGATACTGGATGGAAAACAATATTTTCTTCATTACAAATGTCAGAAACACCAAAAGGCAATCCAATTCCTAATGTTGAAACTGACGGTAAATATATCATCATGGATGGAGCAGGTTTTGATGATAAAATAAATGCAATTAAAGATGAATATGCCAGGAAGAAATCAAAACTAAACGAATTAAATAATGATATCGCAAAAGTTAAAACTAATATATTAGTTATTAATAAAGAAATCGATGAGTATTGGGGGACAGGGGAAGATGGAAAAACACAAAGCCGTTATTTTGTTCAGCGTGATTTGAATAAAGAGCTGGAACTCTTTAATAAAGAAAATGCTCCTTATTATTTTGAGAAGAAGTACAATGCTGAAGTTTTCGACCCAGCAATGAAGGCTCGCCGGGAAAAATTAAAGAATTACAGGTTGAGTGATTTTGATGACATAAGGGCGGAGAAACGTGCTGTATTAGAAAAACATAAAGAAGAATACTCCGTAAAATATAATGAAATTAATGAGAAGATAAAAGCGAAAATGAAGGTGCTCGATGATGGTTTACAAGAGTTGATAGCAAAGAAACGTGGTCTCATACAGCAGCAATCAACCATCTCAGACGAGATTCGCAATCTTGATTATCAATATAAAAATTGGGTAAATTTTATGGAAGAGCTAAATAAAAGAAAATAACTGACTATTATTATGAGTGATAAAAAAGAGACTGAAATCTGGTCTCTTTTTTTGAGCCTGTCAGTAATTCTATGTAACTGCTAATATATTAAAGGTGATTGCTCAGGCGGTCACCGAACTCGATAATAAAGCGACTCATCGCCAGCCGCCAGTTCTGGATCGGCATACTCCATTTTTTTGATGCATCCTTGATTGCCAGATAAATAACCTTTCGTACCGAGTCATCCGTCGGGAACACTTTGCGTTTCTTAATCGCGGCACGGATCACGCTGTTCAGGGATTCGACTGCGTTTGTAGTGTAGATGGTAGATGGTCTTGCGGATATCCGGCGGATAACTGAAGAGCGTATTGAGGTTTTCCCAGTGCGCACGCCAGCTTTTGCTGATTTGCGGATATTTCGGGAAGACGCTGTTTATCGCATCCGGGAAGCCCTTCAGACCGTCCACACAGGCAATCAGGATGTCCTGAAGGCCCCGCTTTTTCAGCTCCGTCAGCACGCTTAGCCAGAACTTTGTGCCTTCATTTCCGGACAGCCACATGCCGGCAACGCTTTCTGACCTTCGGTATTGATCCCCAGCGCAGGGAAAACTGCTTTGTTTATCACACTGCCATTCTGATGAACTTTGACAACATACAGTCCATATAAACAAAGGGATACAGCGTATCCATTTGTCGGTTTTGCCACTCAATGACCTGCTCTTTTACGGCGTCGGTGACTTTAGATATCAGCGTGGGCGACACATCGGAGTCGTACATTTCTTTGAAGGTGGCAACGATTTCGCGGGTAGTCATGCCTTTGGCGCAGAGGGATAAAATCTGTCTGTCCATCTGCGTAATGCGCGTCTGGTGCTTCTTAATCAGCTGTGGTTCGAAGGTATTTTCACGGTCACGCGGCGTGTTCAGTTCGATCTCGCTGTTATTGCATAACACCGTTTTTGACGAGTAGCCATTGTGGGTGTTTGAGCCTGTTTTGGGCGCATTTTTCTCATACCCGGGGTGGTCAGGCAGCTCCGCATTGAGCGCTGTTTCGACGGTAAGCTTCGTCAACATGCGGGAAAAAGCATGGAGATCGGCTTCGGTTTTAAGGCCTTCAGCCACTTCAGCCGCAAGGGCTTTGAGTTTCTTTTCGTCCATAATTGCCTGTCTCTGTTACTGGAGTGAACATATCAAAAACAGGCACTTACACAATTTTAATTACAGTCTCACGCCCGGTCGCCCCTACGCAGTTGCACTTCCTTTCATTTGCTGTGGCCAGTTTGCGGGAAGACTTTCACCTTCAGTAATTAAGTTTGGGGTGATCTTCTTTACTCAATAAATTATTTTTGTCGTTCAGCTCCTCACGGACTTTTGCCAGTGACTTCTGAAAAGCCGGGATTGTTTGCAGTCTTGCAAACTCTACTGCTCCCACATAACGGCCAGCATCAACATCACTTTGCCAGTGAGCACCACATATCACTCTGTTTTGCCCGAACTCCCATCCTCGTCTGGCGAGCTCCTGCGCGCGTTCCGGTCTGGCCTGGGATAATACTAATGCCAGAAGTGTACCATAAGCAGTATGCCCGGAAGGGTAAGAGCCATCTTTTCGCAAAGTATTCTCATCTTCAGGACGGCAGGTGGAATGATTAAATAAGACAAAGGGGCGAGTACGCATATAATATTTTTTTGCCGAAGCAGTAGCGTAGTAGCCGCCCATTTTCAGAAGATTCTGTAACATATTCCAGGTTTCAGGCGTATCTTTGGGATTAATTTTAGCACCCACTACTGGCGAGAATATTCTGGCTATATTTTCCACGCTTACATCTGCATCCTCAGCAGCTTGTTTCCATCGTGGGGAACCCTTTATCGCATAGCCCTTAAAATAAGCCTCTTTATCATAGCGGAAAGCCGGATCATCATTACCTGGCGGTGGTGGTAAGTAGAACTGACTGTTCACTGATTCTTCAGGAGAATGAAAGAGTTGCACTGTTGCTGCTGATGTATATTTAGCTACGATCAGTGGTAGAAAAAATAGTAAATAACGACTTTTCATAAAGACTCACTCCGGATCAGGAAATAATAAACAGATGTAATCCTATAATGATTTATTGCAATGGTTATTCAACATACAGGTAAAAAAGCAGGACGCTGCACTGGCATTATCGTCTGCCCATACCGGACTGACTGCAGCGGACAACAGAACAATACTGATATTTCCGGCTAACAGCATTTTGTTTAACTTTTGTCTCCGGTTATTTTTTATCTGCGTGCCTGACTGACACGCATTAGGTTAAAATGTTTACGTAATAACAAAGTATGAATAAGTATTTTAAAATATGTGCCCTGTTACCCCGACAGTTACCACCAGTTATGATGTGCTGAGTATTAATTTATGATTATGAACAAGAGCCGGAAACAGTATTTAAGAATAAAGAAACCGAAAAAGAAAAAATGCTAAAATTGGCGAAGGAATTGTTGTTGTCAGTGATGGAAAAGTTCATGGCGGAGATATTGGACTCACTTGTCGAGGCTAGCGAACCGTCAGATGGAGTGATACGCGTTATTACTGGTAATAATCTCCCTGTAGCTAAGTAAGCTTTTGACCCAGGCCCAAAGATGAGCGGCTGATCGCCGAAGCGCTGGGCGTTGCGCCAGAGAAAATCTGGCCTTCTCGTTATAGCTAGTCAGGCCGGAGATGGGGGCTACGGATTTCCATTCCCAGAAAAGCAAAAACCCAGCCATAGGCTGGGTTTTCTGAATAAGTGGTGCCCGGACTCGGAATCGAACCAAGGACACGGGGATTTTCAATCCCCTTGTCAAAAAGTTAGACGCCGCTTTGACTTTTTGAATTGGTAGCAGGCAGGCGAACACATTCGAATAAATTTCGAGTGTATTGCATGCAAACTGTATCTCGCGTTAAGTGTTCCCCCCAGGTTTCAACCGGGGAGTCTGTAGAAAGAAAACCAGACGCCAGTATTCATTTGGCACAGCAGGTTTCACCGCATTCGTTGTTACTCCCTGATGAGCAACAATTCCCGGTAGTATTGCCAGTAGTATCCACTAAGGGCGGAGAAGGGAAGTCAACCAAGGCAGGCAATATTGCGGGTTACACCGCCGATGCTGGTCTGAAAACACTGCTAATCGATGGTGATTATAATCAGCCAACAGCCAGCAGTATTTTTAAACTCCACTATGAAGCACCCTGCGGACTGTATGAATTACTCATGCAGACTGCTGACCTTAACAACCCTGACAGCATCATTTCCCGTACGGTTATTCCCAATCTTGACGTCATCATTTCCAACGACCCCGACGATCGTCTTTCCAATGATATGCTGCATGCAGCTGATGGCAGAATGCGTCTGCGTAATGTCCTGCAGCATTCTCTTTTCAGACAATATGACGTCATAATCGTCGATTCCAAAGGCGCTGGCGGGGTGATGGTGGAGCTCGTGGTGCTCGCTGCGACTCAAAGTGTCATGGGGGTTATCAAACCGATTTTACCCGATGTACGTGAGTTCCTGCGCGGCACTGTACGTCTTTTATCCAAACTTCTAGTTCTGGAACCCTACGGTATCCATATTCCCGATATTCGAATTCTCGCCAACTGTGTTGAACCCACTGTACTGGATCGAAACACCCTCAACGAACTCAAGGCAATCGTGGATAAAGGTCAGTACCCCCAGTCAGACCGTATTGCCATATCAATGCTGAATACCGAAATAGAGCAACTGGAAGTCTACAAACGTGGGCATGCGTGTGGGCAGCCAGTTCATCGTCTCGAATATAAAACTGACCGGGTAAGCCTGCCGGCAGCGGAATCCATGCATCATCTGGTCTGTGAGTTATTTCCTCAATGGAAAGACAAGTTTGATGCGGTTCTGGTTAACCGGCCTCAGCCCGGATTTGGTCAGGGGGCGGATGTATGAATCACAACTTACTCTGGCGGGCTGTGGCATTTACGGTAAATCACGAAGAAATACATGTCTTCGTTGAAGCTCCGGACAGTCTTACTGCACAAAAACGCTGTTATGAACGCCTTGCTGAAGAATGGAATGTGGCGAGGGGATTTATCGATATCTACAACCTCTGGAACGAAACCGAACTGCGGGACATGGCTAACGGTTCTCAGGAACCAACAGGGTTGCCCTTACTGGAATCAGGCGGAGGAAATGGTGAGGTTTTTTATGACCAAAATCCACTGATTCTTGTTGCATCACCACGCTTACGTGAAGTCCTGGAGAACGCTCTGCAGGAGGTGAAATCATGAACGATGTTATGGTCGAACTGACTCTGAATGAGCTCGTGTATATATCGGTTTTCGCCCCGCCCTGCGTTGAGGAAGGACGGGGAAGGCAGGAAGGTACATCAGGCTGCGGAGCTAAATCCGGGTGTCCAGAAATCGAGAGAGTCCAGTGCTTTCTCGATAGCATAACGCTTCGATTTCCATGTCTTATCTGCCATAAATTCGCTCCAGTAATCAGTCAGGGTCAGAGACATTTCTTCCTGTGTAAGCGCATCAATGTCTGTGAATTTTTCCCCATACTGCTTAAGCAAAGCGTATTTCAGCGCCATTTGCGGACTGATTTCGTGGAACTGGTGATGCCAGTTGTATTTCTGACGAAGGTATTCTCCCAACCAGAGCATACGGAAATATTGTTGCGCAAGAACGGGGCCGGGATATACCCCGTGGTATTTTTCCGCGACAAGAGCGTAAAACGTACGGCTTTTGTCACTGATAACCGCTTTGTCGGACTCCCACTGTTGATATTTACGATCGTGTTCATCCCGCCAATTTTCATTGGTATTCATTATCCAATCCTCATACTGATGAATGTGGTTTTACTGACGGAACGTTCTGACCGGTGTCGCCAAACATTGCGGTCAGAAAATGATCTGTCAGTAATCGGGATAATACGCCCGGCAGTGGTGAGTCCGACACCCTTTTACTTTGTGTTTTCAGTTCTTTACTTCTCAGGTGCCATCTGCTCTGTGGACACCTCCAAAAGTCTTTTAACGACCGGAGGTGAGATATGAGTCAGAAAGCTGTTTCTGCAGAATCCATGTTGTTTAACGTCGGTGCTGAAACTGGCGTTCTGGGTGGCCTGATGCTCGATAACGACCGCTGGGATGAAATTGCGCCGCTTCTGAATTCCGGTGATTTTTATTATGGCCAGCATCAACTCCTTTTCAGGGAGATCGAGCGTCTGGTCAGTGCCGGCCTGCCCATTGACCTGATTACCCTGTCCGAATCCATGGAGCGAAAAGATCTGCTGGAGCGGTGCGGGGGGTTCGCTTATCTGGCTGAACTGTCAAAAAACACGCCCAGCGCCGCCAATATCGTTGCTTATGCCGAAATTGTGCGCGAGTACAGTCGTAAGCGACGACTGGTTAAGCTGGGGCATGAGCTACATCAACTGGCCTCAGTCGGCGATGCGGATATACCCGGTCTGATTGAAAAGGCCGAAAAGCAGTTATTTAGTCTGGCTCAGCAGGCCTGTGACCCCGACATTTGTCTGAGCGTAACGACTCAGGTCGCTGACACGGTCAACTGGCTGGAATCGGTCAGTGGGGGAAGTGGTGTGACCGGTACAGCGACAGGTTTTGCTGAACTGGATGAGAAAACCTGTGGCTGGCAGGACGGTGACCTGATTTTACTGGGTGCCCGGCCATCAATGGGGAAAACAGCAGAAGCGCTGAAACATGCCGTTGCTGCGCTGGAAGGCAGTCCCGGCAAGACCGTTCAGTTCTACAGCATAGAGATGCCAACCCAGCAGCTGATAATGCGTCTGCTTTCAATGCTGGCCAGAGTGCCCTTCGATAACCTGCGCAAAGGTCTGCTGAGCGAAGGACAGTGGAGTTTACTTGCGGATGCCGTAGCGAAACTGACCTCTTGGGAAGGACGTTTGCTGATAGACGATACCAGTTATCAGACGCCTTCCACGTTACGTATCAGTGCGCGGCGTAATGTGCGTAAATACGGTCAGCCCTCACTCATTCTTGTCGATTATCTACAGTTGATGAGTTGTCCAGGACGCGAGAACCGCACTCAGGAAATTCAGGAGATTTCCCGCTCGCTCAAGTCACTGGCCAAAGAGATAAGGTGTCCTGTGGCAGCTTTATCCCAGCTCAATCGCAGCGTTGAACAGCGCCAGGATAAACGTCCGATGGTCAGTGACCTTCGGGATTCCGGCTCACTGGAGCAGGATGCGGATGTCATCATGTTCCTGTACCGCGATGAAGTTTATAACGAACACTCCCCGGACAGGGGCATAGCTGAAATCATTCTGGGCAAGCAACGTCAGGGACCGCTGGGCACTGTCAAAGTTCGCTTTGAGGGGGAGTATATGCGCTTCTCGGAGTATCACCTTGGTTATGGGGAGGTGAGCTATGGCTAAAGCACCATTGTTAAATCTTAATAATGCGCTGCTACAGGGGGCGAAGGAATCATCTGCAGCTACAACCGCTGCTGTTGCGATTATGCCGACCAGTGAAATGCCGATGGTGCTGACGCTCGATGAGGTAGCTCCTAACCCGGACAATCCTCGCACAACACGCAATCCTAAGTACGATGAAATCAAGGAATCCATCCGAGCCCGTGGTCTGGATACGGTTCCTAAAGTGACGAAAAACCCGGATATCCCCGGCTCTCCTTATATTTTCAGCGATGGTGGTAACACCCGCTACGCCATTCTGCGAGAGCTGTTTGCTGAAACACAGGATGAACGCTTTTACCGCTTTCACGCACTGTTCAAGCCATGGCCTGGCAGGCTTGAGTGTCTGGTAGGGCATCTGGCCGAGAATGATGTACGGGGGGATCTAACCTTTATCGACAAAGCGTTGGGAATAAAAAAAGCCCGCGCCATTCACGAAGAAACTCTTGGGCGAACGGTAACTCTGCGAGAGCTGGCGGACCTGCTGGGACAGCAGGGGTACCCCATTCACTATTCAATGATCAGCCGTATGGAACATACGGTGGAGTATCTTTATCCCTTTATGCCGGAGTTGCTGATTTCTGGGTTAGGTAAGCCCCAGATAGTTAATTTATTAAATCTGCGATCTGATGCTTTAAAAATTTGGCAGCAATATTCGGTGATGACTGAGACTGATAGTGATTTTAATGAGGTGTTCGGTCGTGTCTGTTCTCAGTTTGACGATCCGGAGGTGTATTCCTTCGAAATGTTCAGAGATGAATTTATCGGTATGTTGGTGAATGTTTTACCACACCCTTCTCTTAACTATGATCGGTGGCTACTTGAGCTGGATCCTAAGGCACGTAACCAGAGAAAGTTATTTGGTGAGCCAGAACCTGTGGCATCTCATCTGGTGGATGCAGATCGCCAGACATGGCAGAGCACTGCATCATTGCCGGGTACTGCAAACGATGAGAATCAACAAGGCGGTTCCTCTTTAAAACCGAAGCTGAATAATGCCCCTGTCTTACCTAAACAACCAGATCCAGATAATGACGATGGGGATAACGATTATGTGGCCGGCGAATGGTTCGGTTCTTGTGGATCACCTCGTTTACCTAAAACTGAAGTCCAGAACGATTTCCTCGGGGGACCCTCAGTTTTAACCGGTGATGTTAATCCTGATGGGTACCACTTTATTCCCGACGCCGGAAATATCGCTGTCAGTGCATCAGCTTTCGCTGGCGCTCAGGTGGGATTGACTGCGGATACTCCTTCTGACGCCGTTAGTATTGCCAGCGAGATGCCTGGTCTCTCACTTTTACCCACAGAACCAGCACTTTCCTCAGTTGAGTTTGCCAACGTAGGGCTCGAGCCTGTTACTGATATCTGGGCCATTCCGGCTCTGCAGGATGATATCGAACATCTGCAGGACATGGCTTACCGGCTTGCTTATGAACTTGCAGAGGCGATGGGCTGTGAGGTTCATGTCAGTGAAGATAAAAATGCCAGTGCGGCCGGGTTCTCTGTTTCAGAACACGGCGGAGAATTTGCTCTTTTTCTGGCAGGGCTTTCCGGTCACGTGCCTAATAAACAATTCAACATGTTTATGTTCTGTCTCAACTTCTTTGGCTCCCAATCAGCGGGAGATACGCCTGTTTTTGACGATGTGCATGTAGTGAAGAGTCTGCGCCTTATTCGTGTTATTCGCCGTCTGCGCGAGTTGCAGAGAAATATGGCGGCTGAACAAAATGACGGGAGGGGGCATGAGCATTGATGTTGATGATGCGATGGCTCAGAACGAATCGCAGGTAAACATTGACAGCCGGTTTGCTGAAATCCGGGCTGCTCTTCGGATTCAGGGACATGTATCACGACGACATTGTCGGGACTGTGGTGATGAAATCCCTGACTCACGCCGTGAGTCCATCCCCGGGGTAAGCCTGTGCATGCACTGTGAGGAATGGCGAGAATCAGGAGATAAAAAATCATGAAGAGTCTGAAAAAGCCCCGTTCACATTACCAGTGGGTCGGTGCCACGGTTGTTACTACACAGGAGTTGAGCAGTGGACTGGCGGTTATTCCTGTCGGAAGTCGAGGTGTAGTGAATGCAGCAAAGCGCGGGCTGTCGGTAATATTTGATGCCTGCCCGTGTTGCGGTGTTCAGCTAAGGCTGACCCGTATTCGTCCTGAGATGCTTGATATTGTGGCATATCCGGAAATTGAGGAGGTGACTCGTGTCGGCGAATGAAAAAGTTCTTTCACGTATCAAGAAGCTAATGGTACTGGCCGAAAAAACAGGTAATCCCTATGAGGCATCAGTGGCTTTACGGCAGGCCCAGGCATTGATGATGAAATATGATGTAACCCCGGCGAGCGTGGTACCGGGAGAAATAACAAGTGAGACCTGCAGGAATATCCCCAGTAATGCTCTTTCGGTACCGGGTTGGCTGAATGCTCTGGTTACAGTGGTTTGCATGACCGCGGGCTGTCGCAGCTATTACGGCTGGTATCAGCACAGTGATCATAAGAAGCGTCGCAGCGTAACATTTTACGGGCTTGGTGAGCGTCCGGCGGTGGCGGGTTATCTGTTTGGCGTTGTCTCCCGTCAGTTGAAGCGTGATGCCGAACATTATCTCCATACCGCGTGCGCACATCCGTTACTGAAACTTTCCACTGTCCGTCGCCGTATGGATGAATACCGCTTGTACTGGGTGGCCGGAGTATGGACGGTTCTGGAGTCATTTGAACCTGAAACATCAGAAAAAGTTCTACTCGACCGCTGGTTAACACAACAGCAGCGCAATTTGACCCCTGCGAAAGTACGGCAGCCGGAAGGGTGTCGTAACGCCAAAAAAGTGAGGCAGGCTGCATGGACAGCTGGAAGACAGGCTGAGATTTATCCGGCTATGGACTATCGCAGTGAGGAACATTCGCTTCAGGAGGTATCCAATGGTTAACGTTCTGGCGTTTTTTCACGCTCCAGGGGCCTGTAATCAATTAATTGTCTTGGATAATGAAAGTGTTCACGTTCAGGAGGCGATATGACTTTTTCACTTGCACAGGGTGCCAACAGTCTTTTGTTTAATCTGGTTATGGAACTGAGAGGTGGAAACATTCGGCGATGTGAGGCGCTGGGGTTGAAACCTGAAGAAATGCGTCTCCTCAGAAGCCTGACGATGGAAGAACTGCACTATCTGTCAGGCAGCCCTGTTTCTGTTTTAAATGTAGCAATACATCATGAAAATCTAAAACGAATGCTGGACCAGGCCAATCGAGAGCAAAAGCGTAGCGAACGAATTGATCGTGCTATTGCTCTTGGTGCATCAATAGAGATGATGGGGATCTTCTTTGGTCTGAATGCTTCAGATGTCAGTTCGAAACGGCGGCTAGAGGGGATCCAGACACGTCAGGGACGTTGTCAGTCACCTGATGAGGAGTGTGAAGCGAAGATATGGCGTCTCTGGCATGAGGCCAATATCAGCGATATAGAAAGTCTTAACTCTCTTGAAACGATGATGCTTATTGCGGAAGAGGCCGATGTCAGTCTCACTGTGATCTGGGGATTAATCAAAAACTGGTGTACGGGGGAGGTAGCCTGATGGATTCACTGGCACCCTCCTTTCAGTTTTACCGTACTGACCCGAGAAATGTGAGTAAAGCTGTCACGTCAAAGGCGCGTACACTGCTTTCCCTGTACCAGCAGGGAAAGCGAGTCTACAGCCAGATAGGACAGACAGGATATCTCAAGATTGATCTGGGATTACGCTGGCGTCTGCTGAGTAAGGATGCAGGTAAAAGCTGGTTAATTATGTCTCACCAGACCTATAACCGGGAACTGAAACGATGAGAGACGCATCGATAACAACAGAAAGAACGATGCAAACACCGGCTCAGGTGATGGAAGAACCCGGTACATCCGTTCACCGTTTGCCTGCAGATGATATCATTGACTACACCTTGTCGAAGATGCAGGCACGGCTTGACGGTACGCCGGGTTCGTCGGGGCAGGAGCGTAACGGACTGCTGTTTACAGGTAATATTCACGACGCCTACCCGCGGGCGCTAATCCTGGATATGCGCCTTTCTCCTCTGGATAAAATGTGCTGGATAATGATACGGCAGTATGCCCTGCAGAACGACGGTGCCATCTTCCCCTCTTATGATGAACTTCAGAAACTGCTTTCTTCCCCCGGTTCCGGACAGGCGTCACGCGATACGGTGAGCCGTGCGCTGACCATGCTTCGACTAACGGGCTGGTTGAGTTTGTGCAAGCGGGTGCGTGATAACGGGGGGCGGGTACGGGGAAATATTTACGCCCAGCATGATGAGCCAGTCAGTGCGAAGGATGCAGAGATGTTTGACCCGGGATGGCTGGATATGGTGGGTAAAGCCTGCCAGCACAAATACAGAGAGGTCAGCGACACGGCCTTTCATGTACTGAACGGGATACTTGATGATCCGATGATGCGTCACAGGCATTCGCGGATGACGGAAATTGCGGAACGTCTGACCCGCCCGTCAAAGGTGGGTGATGTTGCCCGCACTCATCAAAATCCGGGTACCGGACTCAGTCTGAATAGCATAAAAAATGAGCATAAATCACTTAGTCCGGTAAACAGACCCAGTAGTGAGAGGGGGGAGAAATCACCGAGTCCGGATAGCAGACTCATCCTGAAATCAGACAGTTACGACAGAGTCCGGCAACCGGACTGCAATAACGTACGTTCTTTTACACAAAGTGTGATTAAAAAAACGTACGTATCTCCCCAGAGCGGCAAAAATGCGGTTGCCGGAATACCCGAGGGGTTCGTGTGGCCTGATGGTCTGCAGTCCATCCTGCCGGAAAGTGAACAACCCATGCTGGCTCAACAGTTGAATCAGCTTGCACAGAAATCACCAGTTCAGGCTGAACAGATCGCCCTCAGCGTGGTGAATGGCTGGCACCAGAAACGTATCAGCAATCCGGTGGGCTACTTGCTGACTACACTCAGGCAAGCGAGGGCAGGACTGTATCGTCTGGAACCTGCTGTCACTCAGCCTGTTAAGAGCAGATCTGTCGTGCCAGCTGAGCCATCCGCTGCCGGGAAAATCCCGACATGCTCAGCTGAAGCTGATGTCCCTGCAGGTCAGGAAGTCGTGAAGGCGATGGTGGAGCAAATTCGTCAGAGAATGAACTCCTCTCAATGACTGGTTAAAAAAATATACTTTGCTGCCAGTGGCAGTATGGTACAAAAAATGACCGGAGACTGTATTTGGGTCTGCCAGAAAGTGTGGTGGTTAAAAAATGAGCTTTGTTGCCAGTGGCAACACGGTATAAAAAATGACCAGAGACTATATTTGGGTCTGCCAGAAAGTGTATTGGTTAAAAAATGAGCTTTGTTGCCAGTGGCAACACGGTATAAAAAATGACCAGAGACTGTATTTAGGTCTGCCAGAAAGTGTGTTGGTTAAAAAATGAGCTTTGTTGTCAGTGGCAATGCGGTATAAAAAATGACCAGAGACTGTATTTAGGTCTGCCAGAAAGTGTATTGGTTAAAAAATGAGCTTTGCTGCCAGTGGCAACATGGTATAAAAAATAACCTGTGAGTGTATTTGGGTCTGCCAGAAGGCTTGTTGGTTAAAAAGCGAGCTTTACTGCCCGAGGCTGCATGGTACAAAACGACCACTTATTGTAAACCTAATCTTTGGATTAAGAATTTTGCATTGTGACTTCTGGCTTACCTGACTAATTATCGCCCTCACTAAATACGTTTTATTCGATGGTGAGGGTTTGGTGATGAGTGAGAACGAACAGGTATCAGTGTCCAGAAAAGCGGGTGCTTTACGTTCGGCGCTGAACATAGCGTTGAATACTGATTATGCAATAAATTTGTGGCAGGGGCGTCCTCCGGAAGAAGAGGGGGAAAAGGAGGGGAAGAAAAAAGAGCGTCGTCAGAGTCTTATTTTCAGTATGCCAGCCTTCATTCAAAAAGCAGGTCGTATTAATGCCGATTCATTTAATGACAATCCGTATGCTGATCAGAAGATGCTTGAGCTTGAGACACTTTTGCAGTCCGCTTCGATCAAGATGAATGAAGAGCTTGTTGCACTCAAGAAGTCAATGTCAATGCTACCCCCTCAGGCGACTATTTCTGAAGTCAACTGTACTTCTCCTTTAAATATTGGAGTTTTCAGTCGTACACCTCTGGGTTATCGATGTGTATGGCTTCTGGTTGGCTTTGACCAACTGGCAATGCAGGCTTTTCAGGCTGCGCATTATGGTTTTATCTCCCGGCAAGAGCTACACCGTAGCCTTCGACGGGGAGGGCATCTAATCCGTCAGATCTATGGTGCCGCTCAGAAATATCGATTTTTTCAGGTGAACCGCCGCGATTTTGCATTACAGAATGCTCAGTACCATGAGGCAATCAGGAACGGTGGCGAAATTGACGAAGCTGTTCTGTTGGGGCAAAAACGTTCCTCTTTTTCACCCCCAGTCAGTAAGGAGAGTATTGAACTTCTACTGGCGGCAAATGCAAAAGCAGACAAAGCAGATACTGTGCAATCCCTGGAAGAACCGTCAGAAGAGCAGATTGTGGCTGACCCTTCTTTATTTGTCGCTGATTCGAAACGCATCGATGGTTAAGCCCGCAGAAAGGCGGGTTTACTGAAAGGAGTATCATCATGCGTCTGGTGTTGTGTGAAAAACCTTCTCAGGGCAAAGATATTGCGAAGTTTCTTGGCGCCACTCAAAGAGGCGAAGGATTCCTGAGTGGTCCGGGAGTTACAGTCACCTGGGCTCGAGGCCATCTGCTGGAGACAGCTGAACCGGAAGTATATGGCGAACAGTATGGTAAGCCATGGCGCACCGATGTGCTTCCTTTATTACCACAGCAGTGGAAACTGGTAGTCAAAGCGGATGCAAAAGCCCAATTCGCGGTAATTAACCGTCTGCTTAAGCAGGTAGATGAGGTGGTAATTGCCACGGATGCTGACCGGGAAGGTGAAGTAATTGCCCGTGAGTTGCTGGATTACTGCAAGTTTCAGGGGCGTGTATTCCGGTTGTGGATGTCAGCTCTGGATGATGCCAGTATCCGGTCAGCGTTAGCTGATTTGTGGCCGTCTTCCCGAACTGAATCGCTTTATTATGCTGGCGTGGGCAGGAGCAGGGCTGACTGGCTGATCGGTATGAATCTGACTCGCCTGTTTACACTCCTGGGGCGTGAAGCGGGTATCGGTAACGTTCTTTCAGTTGGCCGGGTACAAACGCCAACGCTTGCGATAGTGGTAAAGCGTGATCGTGAAATTGATAACTTCGTGTCGAAACCGTACTTCGAAGTTATTGCCACGATGGCCGTGAATGGCGTGTTGTTTCCATCCAAATGGGTACCGGCTGCACAGTATTGCGATGAAGAGAAGCGTTGTATCCAGTCGGGTGTAGCGGCACAGGTGGTTCAGTTGTGTCGGCAAACGCCAACGGCTGCGATAATCAATTGCCAGACAGAGAGGAAAAAACAATCAGCGCCGCTGGCTTTCAGTCTGAGCACACTACAACAGGCCTGCTCCCGACACTGGGGGATGCCAGCCCAGACGGTACTTGATATCGCCCAGAAGTTATATGAAACCCACAAACTGACGACCTATCCCAGAACTGACTGTGGTTATCTGCCGTTATCGATGCGAGAAGAAATCCCACAGGTACTGTCTGCTGTGGTCGGAACTGATCCGGCGCTACAGCCGGTAGTCGCGAGTCTGGACACTCAGTTTGTGTCACGTATCTGGAATGATAAAAAAATAACCGCTCATCACGGTATCATCCCGACAAAACATACTGGTGATCTGAGCAAACTCAGTGATGCTGAGCGCAATGTCTATCAGCTGGTCAGGTTGCACTACCTGGCCCAGTTCCTGCCCGAGATGGAAATTGATGTGACTGAGGCCACATTTAATATTGGCGGTCAGCTTTTCCGTACCCGTGGTAACGTTTTGGTGAAACCCGGCTGGAAATCTCTGTTTGGCAAAATGTCCGAAGATGATGAGGACAATACTGGTGAAACCACACTGCCCGCCATGCAGGCGGGCCAGGTCTGCCAGGTGCAGGGCGCTGAGCAGAAGGTACTGCAGACAAAACCGCCTGCACCGTACAACGATGGAACTCTTATTGCCGCGATGACCAATGCGGCGGCGTTCGTTACTGACGCCGCGCTGAAAAAGGTGCTCAAAGAGAATGCGGGGATAGGAACTGAAGCAACACGGGCCGGGATAATCGACACGCTGTTGAAGCGTGGGTTTCTGGTGCGTGAGAAAAAGACGCTTAAGTCAACACCTCTTGGACGTAACCTGGTGGATGTGTTGCCAGGAACGTTAACGAATCCAGGACTTACGGCACTGTGGGAACAGATGCTGGATGAGGTAGCTGCAGGCAGGGTGAGCCTGGATGACTTTATGGCAAAGCAAAGTCAGTGGGTCAGTCAGCTGGTCGCTCAGGGGAGAGCACAGCCACTGACTATGCAGGCGCCACCTTCACCCCCCTGTCCTGTATGTGGCGGCAAGACGTTGCAGCGCAATGGAAAGAGTGGCTTGTTCTGGGGCTGCCTGAAATATCCGGAGTGCAAAGGTATCGTGAACAATAGTAACAAGTGCCCCAGAGGACGCAGACGAAAACCTTCGCCAGCCTAGAAGACTAACGGGTTGTTTTCTCTCGCTGAATTCTGGTAGCCTTATATCGCTTTGATAAGAGCAGCACCCATGGCTGTGGAACGGTTCGAAAGCTTTGCATGCCTTTCGCAACTCCAGTCAGGAGAACGATCTTTACTCGAAGGATCCGTCCTCAAAGCGCAATCACTCCGTGAAAACCGCGCTGAGCCATTGACCGGCTTCGGAGATTTGATTTTACCTCATGTTCAGGTGCAACAGTTTGGTTGAGAAATGGCCTTCGCGTTAGCGAGGGCCATTTTTTTATGGCGAGACAAAAAACATTTAACGGGTTGACAGGGTTAACTAATGTTCTAAAAATGGTCGCGCATCTTATGTCGCTTAGCGACCACCAATGTTCCAGTGATCTGAGAGGAGCGCCTTCGGGTGATCACAACACCAATGTTCCGGCAATCTGAGAGGGACGCCTTCGGGTGATTGCACACCAATGTCACCGCAGCCTGAGAGGTGACGCCTTCGGGTGGTACAGCCCTTTAATCTTTGGAAACGGCTGTCGCAGCATTTTGCGATGAAGATACTTTAAACTTATTGATCATCAGCGTTTAGCCAGCGTTGATATCCCTGCGGGAATTCATCATCCCGCCAGGGTAGATGTTTTCTCCGCAACGATTTCATTCCATGGAGAAACATCATGTCTAAAGAAACTAACTACTTTAATCTGAATATCAACGGTCTGGGCTATATCACGAATGTACGTCAGGTTGTCAACGGTAACAGTAAGTTTACCTGTTGTACGCTGAATGCCCTTAGTGGTCCGACAGATAATGCAGACTACACCCGCTTTGATGTCACAGTCGCAGGCAAAGACGCAACGAGTTTAATTAACCGCTGCCAGAAGTCCTGCGATGAGGACAAAAAAGTAATGATCGGTTTTGTTCTCAGTGGGATCAAATCCGATATTTTTACCCTAGCAAAAGGTGATCATGCCGGTGAAAACCGTGTCAGCCTGAAGACTCGCCTCATCCGGGTTGACTGGATAAAAATTGACGGTGCAATTGCCTATAAGGCAGAAAAACCGGATTCCACTCCTCCGGCCCAGAGCCAGCCCGCGCAGAAGCAGTACGCGGAAGATTCGTTCTGAGTTCTCCTTAACCCTTCCTGATGGAAACACACTTTCCGTCAGGAAGGTGTGTTCCTGACTTAATGTAAAAGGAACAATCAATGTTAACTTCACCATCATCTTCTACTGGTTTACTGGCAGCAAAATTTGCCGGGTTATCCTTACCTTTACAGGTCCTTCGCAGTGGTGCCGGATATTACATCGGCACGCAAAATGAAGAAGGGCCGGTATCCCGTGAATCTGTTGAGTACTTTTCCACTCAGTCTCAGGCAGAACATGCGCTCAAACAGGGCACATGGTCACAGCGTGAACAGGCTTAAGGAGAGATACTCATGGCTTCTAAAGGTGTAAACAAAGTTATTCTGGTGGGAAATCTGGGACAGGATCCTGAGGTGCGTTATATGCCAAATGGCGGTGCCGTGGTAAACCTCAGTCTGGCAACCTCAGATACCTGGACAGATAAACAGACCGGTGACAAAAAAGAGCGCACTGAATGGCACAGGGTGGTTCTTTACGGCAAGCTGGCCGAAATTGCCAGTGAGTATCTGCGTAAGGGCTCCCAGGTATACATCGAAGGTGCATTACGCACCCGCAAATGGACAGATCAGTCTGGCGTTGAAAAGTACACTACAGAAGTGGTCGTCAGCCAGTCAGGTACGATGCAGATGTTGGGCGGACGAAATAGTGCGGGAAGTGGGCAGCAACAGGGCGGCTGGGGTCAGCCTCAGCAACCAGCAGCGCCTTCTCACAGCGGGATGCCACCTCAACAGCATCCTGCAAATGAGCCGCCAATGGACTTCGACGATGATATCCCGTTCGCGCCGTTCGGGCACAGTGTGGCCAGACATGCGCTTTATGTGCTGTCCTGAAGATTGTCGCTGAATAATGCCTTCCTGTGGAAGGCATTATGTTTTGAACATATGAAGGATACGGAATGGATAACGAAAAGGGCCATAACCGGCCCGGGCACGATGGCCTGTTTAAGCTTTTTCTGCGTGAGCCGGACACTGCGAGGGATTTCCTGGCAGTTCATCTTCCCGCAGATATCCGCGCGCAGGTTCGTCTCGATACGCTGAAGCTTGAAGCGGGTAGTTTTGTGGATCAGAAGCTTCGCGAACTGCACTCGGATGTACTGTATTCGGTGGAAACCGCAGAAGGTCACGCCGGGTACATATACTGTCTTGTGGAACACCAGTCGACCGCAGACCGGATGATGGCCTGGCGGATGATGCGTTACTCGATGGCAGTGATGGATGCCCACCTGAAAAAGGGTAACGGGACACTGCCGGTGGTGGTTCCGTTGCTGTTTTATCAGGGAACGGTGCGGCCTTACCCATACAGTACAGACTGGATGGACTGTTTCGATGTACCGGCGCTGGCGCGGGAGGTTTACTCCCGGCCGTGGCCCCTGGTGGATGTCAGCGTCATGGAGGACTGCGACCTGCAGTCTCACCGACGCATGGCATTACTGGAGCTGGTTCAGCGGGATATCCGGCATCGCGACGCTGCATCGCTGCTGCGTGATGTTGTACAGCTGATTCGACTAGCCGGAAATACCCAGGAGCAGGTGGAAGCCGTCCTGTGTTATATTATCTACAATGGCATGACAAGCGAGAGTATCACGCCGTTTTTATACGAACTGGCCGGTGAGATCCCGGAGTATAAGGAGTTGATCATGGGCACAATTGCACAGCAACTGAAAGAAGAAGGTATCCAGCAGGGTATTCAGCAGGAGCGTCAGGCCAGCCTTGAGCGTGAGCAGAAGACGTTACTGGAAACTGCGTATGCCTTGCTTGACAATGGTGTCAGCCTGGAAGTGGTGATTAAATCCACAGGTCTGAGCCGCGAGACGTTGGAACAACCGCGTCATTAACATCGAGGGTTATCGACCTTCTCTACATTGAGTAAATTCATGTATGCAGAACGCCAGCAATGATGCTGGCGTTTTTTTTCATTTTTGCATAAAGAGTTGTTTATTGAGCGCTAAGCCAAATCTCCGCACGATTGCCGTAATTACGGTCATCCACGGGATTTTTCATGAACACACAAGCGCTTTTCTGCCTGAGCCTGCCGCTGGTGATTGCCGGGTGTACACAGCAGACCTCCACCCAAACCGCTCGCGACAGCGCATTTGCACAGAGTCAGCAGCCTTCCGTCTTCTCTGATATTTACCAGCGATCACCGGAGGTGACTCGCAGCGGGCGTTACACGCTGGTCAGTATTAAAAGTGAGGATGCGCAGCGGGAACCGCTCAACCAGCTCATCGATATTACTATGCCTGGGCAACTGGTTAACTCAGTCGGTGACGGATTTCGCTACCTGCTGTTTCAGTCTGGTTATTCCCTGTGCGGACATTATGGTGCTGACTTTTCTGAGCTACTTAACCGGCCATTGCCGGCCGTTCAGCGCAAAATTGGGCCGATGCGACTCAGTGAGGCACTGCAGGTCGTCGCCGGTCCTGCCTGGCGAATGTCCGTGGATGAAGTCAACCGGGAGGTCTGTTTCGTATTGCGTGATGCGTATCTGGTACAGGCTAAAACTAAAGCGCTGACATCTGTCGCACCTGCCGTGGCCGGCGCCGCAAGAGCCGGCGTTTATTCCTCCCCGGAAACAACACGCAATCCTTATACCGGCGTTCTGCCGGGGAAAAAAGCTGAACCCGTGATCGCCGGCCAGCTCCTGGCGGCAAAGAAAGGTACTGAACTGAAACCGGTCAGTCAGTCACTTCCTGTCCCTGCCCTGAGACCTGGTGGGGCACCGGTAACGTCAGGAATGTCTTCTGTCCCCCCCGTGAAACCAGTCTCTTCTCCGGCTCCGCGCAATCCGTTCACAGGAAAAAACCTGACCGGGACCACCCTGTCGGCGTCTCATTCACCGGCGCCTGTGGGAGAGAAGCCTCAGGTCAAAACACCGTCTCCTTCAACCGTTAAGGCTGTAAATCCGGCGACGGCTACGGTACTGGCCACGGCAACAAAACCGTTAACCGGCACGCCTGTAGCTGCGGTGGCCAGTGGCCCTGAGTGGAAGGCGGTTGTTGGCAGCACACTCAAAGAGTCCCTGACTGACTGGGCCGGAAGAGCTGACTGTCCGGGGGGAGGACACTGGGTGGTTATCTGGCAGACCCCTACGGATTACCGCATTGACGCACCGCTGGTATTTAAAGGCAACTTTGAGACGGCGCTGGTTCAGGTGTTTGACCTTTATAAGAAAGCTGACAAGCCCTTATTTGCTGAAGCTTCCCGCCTGCAGTGCCTGGTTTCAGTTGCGGATAAACCGGCTGACCGGTCGTAGCTATGGGCTGGTTCATTGTCGCTCTGGGCACAGTATTTCTGCTTGTCGTCGGACATGTCCAGACCACTCAGCGAAGCGAGGTTGTCAAAGCGCAACAGTCGGGGAGTTCGTATCTGTTGGCCCGGCAGATGTTATTGCTGGCCGCGGGCATTAATGACTGGCGCTACCGACATACCCTGACGGACGGAACGGTCGCCTTGTCAGAACTGGCCCTGCCGGTGGCTCCTGACAGCCGTATCCGACATGTCATTGTGGCTAACCGGCTGTGGGTCTGGATGCCTGAGGTCCCGGGTCTGGTGGATGCTTTGCGTGAACAATCAGGTGGTTCGGCATTAACTGGCACGGTGACGCAGGGGCAACTGGTCTGGTTATCCGGTGTGGCTTCCGGGTTGCCTTTACCAGCAGGTATTCAAAACGGGGATGTGGTCTACCTCAATTAGGAAAATCTTTAATGATAAGAAAATATTACAAAGTCAGGCTCCGTGTTGCAGCTACAGCCATCGCCGCCGCACTTTCGCTGTCGGCCTGTACTTTTCAGGAAATGGACAGGATGTCGCGCAGTGCGCAAGCCAGCGGTGATATTGCCCGCGGTCATGTCAGTGAGCAGATGCGATCCTCACAGGGAGCGCTGGTCTGGACGGATAAACCCTGGGTCAATCTCAAACCCGTCCCGACAGTGTCACGGGGTATCCCTCAGGAAAACTTCCCTGACTGTCAGATAACGCTGGCACGGGACGGACTGACCCTGCCGGAAGTTGGAGAGCGAATCACTGCGCTTTGCGGCGTCAGGGTAATTTTTTCACCCGATGCGCTGGCAGCAGGTCAGTCGTCCGGTACCACGCGGGCACTTAATGGTCCATTACCGGTACCGGATAACAATGGAAGAATTCCGTTGGATCAACTGGGCGGCGCTGTTGATTCGGCACGCGCGACTGCCACACCAGTGGTGCTGAGTGGCCTGCGCTGGCAGGGCAAACTGTCCGGCCTGCTGGACATGATTTCGGCCAGGACAGGCCTCACCCCGCGTATGGATAACGGGGCAATTCTGTTTTCACTCCTGGAGACGCGTACTTTCCAGTTCACATTTCTGAATACCAATATTACCAGTAATGCCAGTGTTACCTCGGGTTCAACAAGCAGTATGGGAACCAGTGGTGGCAGTACAAACAGTTCGGTGTCAGGGGATTCAAGCTCTTCGCAGCAGACGACGGTCGACCAGAGCCGTAATGTCTATGACGATATGAAAAAGACGCTGGAAACCATGGTGACTCCGCAAAAGGGACGTTTCTGGCTGTCGGCCAGTACCGGCACTCTGACGGTAACGGATACCTCTTCTGTACTCAACAGTATCGCGGCGTATGTTGAGCAGCAGAACCGTCAGATGAACCGCCAGGTCAGGCTCAACGTTCAGGTACTGAGTGTCAGTACTTCACGTAAGGAGCAACTGGGACTGGACTGGAATATCGTTTACAAGTCCCTGCGCTCAGCCGGTGCTTCACTCAATAATGTAAGCGGTGATATCACCAACGCCACGTCGGCGTCGGTATCTATTCTGGATTCAGCAACCGGAAGTGCGGCTAAATTTGCCGGCTCCAGTCTGCTGATTAAAGCTCTGTCAGAGCAGGGCGATGTCAGTGTGGTCACCTCGCAGGGTAGCGTGACCACGAACCTTACACCTGTACCTATTCAGATGGCCGACCAGACGGTCTACGTGGCACAGAGTTCAACTACTACCACAACCGATGTGGGTGCAACCACATCCCTGACGCCGGGTATGATGACTACCGGCTTCAACATGACGTTACTGCCACTGATTCAGGATGGTGGTGACGTGCAACTGCAGGTGGCATTCAACCTGTCTGATCCACCGACTATTCGTAACTTTACGTCCAAAGACGGCAACTCGTACATCGAGATGCCGTACACGAAACTCCGCTCGCTCAGTCAGAAAACTAACCTTCGCGCAGGGCAGGCACTGGTGCTGACAGGTTTTGATCAGAGTAATACCCGGATGACCAAAAATGGCACCTTTACCCCGGGTAATTTCCTGCTGGGTGGAGGCCGGGACGGCGATGATTCTCGCAGTACGCTGGTCATTATTATCACCCCGGAGCTGATGGGGAACGGTGGCTGATATGGCAGATATTCCGTTATCCGGCAAACCCCGTACGCAGGTTTTG
This sequence comes from Salmonella sp. SAL04157, assembly GCF_046551635.1. NCBI lineage: Bacteria > Pseudomonadati > Pseudomonadota > Gammaproteobacteria > Enterobacterales > Enterobacteriaceae > Salmonella > Salmonella sp. SAL04157. The sequence goes on along the minus strand of NZ_JBGDVS010000007.1, from coordinate 66,361 downwards.
CGCTGGCAGCGCCAGAACTGGGTAGTGGGGCTTCGCTGGGAAGAAAAGCAAAAGTCGGTACGTCGAGCCCCTGTACAACGTCGGGGTGTTCTGAACGTTGTGTTGACGGTGAAGGAGGGCAAGAGCCGGTTGACCGCGTTGGGGCAAATTGAGGCCGGCTGGCGTCACCAGAAGCTGTATTCCCTGGCGGCGCTGTTCAGCCAGCAGTGTACGCCCAATGGCTATGGTGTGTACCAGCTTGATGATGGCAGGCAGGTCTTTCTGGCCACGGTGAAGGGGATGCCATCTCCGATGGCAGATGTGATCGGAACGCCAGATCAAATTATCCGGGCGAGAGAGCTCTTTCTGTCCTTCAACCCTGCTCCTGAGGACGGATGGACGATACCTTCATCACCGGAATTCCCCCAGTCCTGGGACACTCTGGTCGATCAGGTATCTTCGGCACAGCTCCGGTTTGCCAGAGTGGCGGGCTTGTCTAATCCTTTGCGGGCATACGGTGCGGGAGTGCTGTCAGTGACTGCCCTGCTTGGTGGTGCAGTCTGGTGGAGCAGGTTACCCGAACCTCCGGTCGTGCCTGTCGTGCAGGAGTTACCGCCACCGGTGCAGGATGTGTTTAAAAAAGCACCTGAACCTGTTTACCTTCCCCATCCCTGGGCAGATATGCCTGTGGCCAGACACTTTTTGAGCCGCTGTCAGCGCTGGCGTGCCGCAGTTCCTGTAAGTCTTGACCGTTGGCGTCTTGAACGGATTCGTTGCAGTGCTGAAGGGCTGGAGACGGTGTATCAGCGGCAACCCGGTGGGACGGCGGCACGCTTTGCTGAGCGGGTGAAGCAGGTATTTAAGCGTACACCAGTATTCAACCTTGTTTCAGGTGGCAACGAAGGTGTGGTGTTTATTCCATGGGCGAAATTCACATTACAGGATGAGCCTGCGCCGGATGCGGGGACCCAGTTGATGCAGGCGGTGTCGTGGTTTCAGTCACGCCAGGTCAGTTTTTCTCTGTCCGAAGTGAAAACTCCTCCCGCGATGCCCGGTGATGGCATCGGCAACGATGCGCCCCAGCCTATACAGGACTGGCATGAATACACGTTCAGTATCACTGATAAACACATGCCTGAGTGGATTTTACAGGGACTCGATATGCAGGGGGTACGGCTGAGTTCTGTGGGCTACACCCTGAGTCCTCAGGGACAGTTTACTTATCAGATTGAGGGGCATCTTTATGCTTATGCCAAAAAATAGTGTTTTCATCAGTGGTGTTCTCCTGATGGCGTTCAGCGCAGGGGTATTTTCGCAGCCCACACCCGCAATTCCTCCTTCCGCAGAGGTGATTTCTGCAATGTCTGCCAGTGAACCCGCTACGGAAGCAGAGGCATCGATGTCCTCTGCAGACTTATCAGAGACAGTCCCCATTTTCCCCGGTAACAGCGTGACGGCCGGACAGCTGGAGGCGCTGCAGGGGAAAAACCTGCTCCTGGAGGCAAAGGTTCAGGCAGCCCGGCTGCTAAAAGAGCTGACTTCGGCACAAACTCCGGGGGATGTTGGCAATGTGCCCTCGGCCAGTCCGTTCGTTATGGGAATGCCGGCAGACATGAATGCGACTCCTGTTCACACCCCCCCTGCAACTGGCCGAATTACGGTTCTGGAAGTGAGTGGCCGTGGTAACGCCCTGCAGGCCACGCTGTCATTTCCGGATGGCCGACAAAGTCAGGTACACACAGGCAGCCTGGTGCCAGGAACATCGCTGAAGGTTAAGGCAATAACTCTCTCATCCGTCACGCTCAGCGACGGTCAGCAACTGACGTTTTAGGGACGAATTATGTCTGAACACAACGATGCGGTTCTGCTTTACCACAACCCGGACACCACGATCCTCGAGCTGCTGGTTGACAGCCAGCGGCGTACCGACGTGGCGGTGCAGCAGAAGGTGATGTCTGTGATGGAGGAAAACCCCGGTGTCACAATGAGGCTGGTCACCCGTTCAGAGTTGCTCAGGTACAGTGAAATGGCTCGCCAGCAGTCAGAGAAGGGAGAAAAAGGACTGCGCCTTGAGGACATCAAAAAAGAGGTCAGCAGCCGTCAGGGCGATGTTCTCAACTATTTTATGGTCGCGAAAGATATCGGCGCGTCTGATATTCACGGTACTACCCGGCCAGGACTGACGCGCATCGAGATGCGTGTGCACGGTGAACTGGAGACCGTTTCGGAACTGGCTGAAGAAGACGGAAAAGCACAGGCGGCCACCATCATTCTTTCCATGTGTGATGTGACCGAACCACAGTTCTACGCCGGCCGAAAACAGGATGGTCGTGTGGCTGCAAAGTTTCTGCGAAAGGTGGGGTTATTTGGCGCTCGTTACAGCCACACCCCGACAGCAGATGGCCTTCACTTTGTGATGCGCGTGATCCCGGATGATGGTGATGTGGTTCCCACGCTCGAAAAACTCGGTTTTCTGCCGGAACAAATCCGCCTGATAAAGCGCACTTTGCGCCTGCCGGAAGGGATGATTATTTTGTCCGGCCCGACCGGAGCCGGGAAATCCACCACCCTGCGTGCCTGCAGCGACCTCTATCTGAAGCGTACCCGGTATAAAAAGCGCCTGCTGACGGTTGAAGATCCGCCGGAGGGACGCATCGTGGGGGCAATACAGACTCCTATTATCTGTGACAAAGCCGATGAGGCTGAAGTCAGGCTGGCCTGGCAGCGGGCGCTGACCTCAGCGTTACGTCTCGATCCGGATGCCATTTTACCTGGTGAACTTCGTGACCTTATCTCCATTCTGGCCGGGATTTTTGCCGCCCAGACCGGCCATCTGGTGCTGAGTACCCTGCATTCAAACTCGGCCTTTTCCATCCCTGAGCGAATGATAACGATGGGTGCAAATGCCGGACTGGTAGCAGATGCCCAGTTGTTGGTCGGGCTTATCAGCCAGCGTCTGGTTCAGGTGCTGTGTCCCGAGTGCCGTATTCCCTGGTCGGTTAAAAAAGAACATCTCACCACCGAAGAACGTGAATATCTGGAAAAGTACTGTTCAGTGGAGGGGGTTTGTCAGCCCGAAAATCTTCATTTCAGAAATGAGGAGGGGTGCCCGACTTGCCGGAAGGCGGTCATTATCGGTGGCAAACAGGTGGCAACAGTCGGTAAGGGAGTGGCCGGACGCAGTGTGGTGGCGGAGGTGGTTCGCACGGATTCCACGCTTTTCAGGCTGTTATTACAGCAGGGTAAGGAAGCTGCAAAAGCTTACTGGATCCGTGAAATGGGGGGGATTACCCGTCGTATTCATCTACTTCACAAACTGAACGAGGGGATGGTTGACCCGCTGGATGCCGATTTGATTATCCCTCTTGATGAGGATGAGGTGATGCAGGTGGTAAGTGATCAGGTTACATCATCGACTGACATTGATACGTCGCTGATTGAACGCCTTGCCATGGTAATTGCAGCCAGCGTCAGAGAGGGACTGAAGCAGGGCGTTGAGGAAGCCATTAAAGAAGGTGTTGCTGCCGGGATGGCTGCGCTGAAGGAGGTTGCATGAGTCCTTTATACCGTCTTCGCCGGGCGCTGGCGCGACGTTTTTTTACGTCCGGATACCGTATGCGTTTTTACCGCATGCTGTCGTTGCAGATGAGAAATGGCGTGAAGTTGTTAGAGGCGCTGGAGCAAATCAGCAATATGTATACCGATTTTGGGCAGCGGACTCATGGTTTCGGTTTTCTGGTGGACGACTGCCGGGCGGCACTCACTGACAACAGCGGGGATAACTCCCTTGAGCATGCTCTTGCGAACTGGGTTCCGGCGGAGGAGGCGGCGCTCATCAGCGCGGGTATGTTCAGTGGTCGGTTACCTGAGGCGCTCGCAGAGGCGGAAATCCTCATTGACTGCCGGCGGCGTATCCGACAGGCGATTATGAGGATGGCCATTTATCCCCTGGGTTGCATTGCGATGCTCGGTGGCACGCTGGGTGTTATTCAGACGCAGCTTATTCCAACGCTGGCCGGGATGTCAGATCCGCAGACATGGACCGGAGTGCTGGGAAGCCTTAACGGCCTGCTGATTTTTTTTACTGAGCATGGCGTGGTGATGGGGGCCGGGCTGGCACTGTTGGTCGCATGGACCAGATGGTCCCTGTCGAACTGGATACGTCCGGACCGTCTGCGTCGTCTTGCGGACAGACATGTACCCTGGGCGGTTTACAGTGATATTCAGGGCGCGATTTTTCTCATCAATATGGGGGCTCTGCTGTGCGCCGGGGTCAGAACCCTGACTGCGCTGCAGGTTATCCACCGCTTTGCTTCTCCCTGGCTCGTTGTACGTCTGACCGCGGTGATGGAGGAAGTGGAGGAGGGGGCCTCTTTTGGTATGGCGCTGCGTGAATGTGGTTATGCCTTCCCCTCAAAAGAAGCCGTGAACTATCTCTCTATGGTCAGTGGGGACGGGGCCGCTCAGATGATTGCGCGCTTTGGGCAGGAATGGCTCGAGGAAACTGTGAAGCGAGTTAACCGACGAGGAATAGCCGTGATGCTGTTCTCAATGGTGATGTTATTTGCGCTTATTGGCGTTGTGGTCGTGGCGGTGATTGAGGTGACTTCGATGACCGAGAGTATGGGGCAGTACTGATGTTAAGCAATTCAATGAAAAATGAAACAGAGGGAAAGATGATGAATGAGGTATCAACATTAAATCCATGCAACAGGCCTGACCGGGGAATGTCGGCAGATGCCGGTGCCACTGCACTGTTTATTCTGGTGATCATTGGGGTGATAGCCGCGGCGGTCTGGTCGATGTGGGGCAAAAAGGATGCGGGTACGGAGCTGACAAACTATCAGACCCTGGCCACGAACACCATTGGCATGATGAAAGGCGTTGACGGTTATGCTTTTACCAGTGGCGCTAAAATGACCGGTACGTTAATTCAGGCCGGGGCGGCAAAAGGGATGACGGTCAGTGGAGACCCTGCTTCCGGTTCCGCGACACTGTGGAACTCATGGGGTGGCCAGATTGTGGTGGCGCCGGATACAGCGGGGGGAACCGGGTTTAATAATGGGTTCACCATTACCACAAACAAAGTTCCGCAATCTGCCTGCGTATCCATTTCAACAGGTATGAGCCGTTCAGGCGGCACGTCCGGTATTAAAATAAACGGCAATAACCACACCGATGCGAAAGTAACGGCAGAAATCGCGAGCGGTGAATGCACGGCAGATAATGGCCGGGCCGGTACCAATACGCTGGTTTTTACCTACAACGGCTGAGGAGGCGGGATGTGTGGATATTTTTCCCGACTGGCTTTATTCATGGCGCTGTGCAGTGTGCCGCTGTGGGTACAGGCGTTCTGCTTTGATGCTGCTGCGGCGAAATACCATGTCTCCCCGCTGCTGATTAAGTCCATGGCCATTGGTGAAAGTAATCTCGATCCGCATGCAACAAATGATAACCGGGACAAAAAAACGGGGAAAATCAAAAGCACGGATTATGGACTGATGATGGTTAATTCGACGCATATTCCCCGTCTTGTCTCGATGGGCGTCATCAGGGACAAAAATGATTTACTGAATAAACCCTGCCTGAATGTGCAGATTGGAACGTGGATCCTTGCGAAACATTTTCAGGTCTGTGGGGTGAGCTGGAACTGCCTTGGCTCTTATAACGCAGGCTTCCGGCCTGACCGGCATGAAACACGGGAGCGTTATGCAAACCGGATCTGGAAAATTTATCAGCGGCAAACGGGGGCTCAATGACAGTCTCTCTTATCGGTACCATTTTTCCTCCTGTGTATGCCATACCTGCTTTTATCGGGTGCGCCATTTTCGGGGCGGTACTGTTAAGGCCGGTACGTCTTTATCTGGCTGCAGCGGAGGTGGATATCTCACGCCATTGTGCCGTCGTGGTGGGTATCTGGCTGTTTGCGGTAACGGGTTTGCTGATACTTATGGCACCTCAGGTCTGGATGATACGTATCGGAATGCTGTTTATGTGCAGTTTTTTGCTGCAACTGGGAGTGATGGATGCAACCAGCGGTTGGTTGCCACGACCGTTTACCGCAGCCTGTTTATGTAGCGGATTATTGTTCTGTCTCGCTTTTCATCGGGAGCCGGAACTTCGCTTTATGGAAACCGCGGCGATGGCGGTGGTGATGGGGTCTATTTGTCACGGTGTTAACCGACGGCGACCTCAGCTTGGCGTGGGAGATGTCTGGCTGGTCTGTGCCCTGGTAGGCTGGATGGGGGTAACGGATGCACTGCAGGCGGCGTTTTTTGGGCTGAGTGGTTTTATGTTGTGGCAGTGGATAGTCCATCGGGACTTTCTGCGTTGCGGGGTTCTGGGCCCCTGGCTGTGTGCAGGGTGCATACCAGTCATTGTGGATAGGTTGTACCAGCCTGAGTGGATACTGAGATGAAAAAACAAAAACATGATGGCGGCTTTGTGGCGATGAGTGTGGGAGCCGGGTTACTCATTGTTCTGGTGATGGCCTCGTTGGCTGCCCGATATATGGGAGATTATCTTAAATCCCGTGAGTGGCAGGTCGTAGCCATGCAAACCAATCGTTTCACTCAGGCAGTCTCATCCTATGTCGGAAAGTTTTATCCGACTGTGCTGGCATCAGCGACCACAACTACACCTGCCGTGGTAACAACTCAAATGCTGAAGAATACAGGTTTGCTGCCGGCGAGCTTTAGTGAGACCAACAGTTATGGCCAGCAGTATCAGGCGATGATAGTCCGGAATCAGCAAAATCAGGAGTTGCTTCAGGGCATGGTGGTCAGCCGCGGTGGTCATGCTATGCCCTTTAAAGCGCTAAGCCAGATCTCGAAAGACATTACCGCCGGCTTCGGGGGATACGTTGAAGATGGGCAAACGGCGGTAGGAGCGATGCGCAGCTGGCGAATTGCTCTGTCCTCCTACGGGACCAGCACCGGAAGAGGTCACCTGGCCGTCATGCTGAGCACGGATGACCTGTCAGGTGCGCGTGAAGACGGGGACAGGCTGTATCGTTTTCAGGTCAATGGTCGTCCGGATTTGAACAAGATGCACACAGCTATTGATATGGGAGGAAATAACCTGAATAGCGTCGGCACTGTTACGGCCAGTAATGTGGCAGGCCAGAATGGGAATTTTGGCGTAAGTCTGGTCAGTAATGGTCCGATCACTGCGGGGGGAGATATTCGAAGCACAGGGGGATGGATTGTAACCCGCAGTGGTAAAGGTTGGATGGATGAGACCCATGGTGGTGGTTTGTATATGTCAGATAACGACTGGTTACGGATCCTGAATAACAAGGGGTTTTATACCGGTGGTGAAATTCGCGGTGGGAAGATTCGCGCGGATGGGGACGTATCGGCAGGCGGTATTTTAACGCTGGATAAGATTAATGTTGCCGGCACTGCTTGTCCTGTAAATGGTGCAATAAGTCGTGATACAGCAGGTGCCACACTTTCGTGCCAATCCGGTCTGTGGCGTTCCTCTGACCCAGAAGATGGTAGTTACGCATATCTTGGTGCTTTTAATGGGGTTTTTAGCGGAAACAACACAACCGGAAAGCAATTTAAAATCTATGTATGGGGAGGCAACCCTCCTCCGAGAAAAATCAACTTCGGTAACTCTGATAACTGTGCAAATACGTTTTCACTAACTGCCAGTGTGGGAGGCTTGACGGTGGCAAACTCAGTAGATGGGAATTCTGAGTGGCATAAATCTGGAAGTTTTTCATTTGATGTACCTAATGGAGCATCATTTTCGATTACATCAAATGGCATGATGGCCTATGGATGTGATTACGGTACTTTCAGCGTATTTCGATATCATTAGCTTTTTAATTTTTGGCACACCATGCAATTGCGCGCAGACATGTTCCCCCCGTAACACCACCACCCGTATATATTTGCCAGGCATTCTCTGATGGTGACGGCATGGATAGATCGGGACTATTCCAGCCGCTACCACCACTCCACTTTGAAAGGATAAAACCTCCGGAGACTAGCTGTTTTCCTGTGGGGCAGTAGGCCTTTGAGTAAATGTACTTCCCACACGCATCATTACCTGTAGCCATTTCAAATAAGGACATTTTTTCGCTCGATGTCCAGATACCGGATTGGCACGTTTGCCCGTGCCAATCCGGTATCTGGAAAAATGTAGGAGATGGCGATATTCAGGTGGTCAGTGTTACAGCTGAAGCATGGCGTTTTCCATCCGCAACTGCATGGTGTCCAGTAGGTAAAAAAGTTACCGGTGGCGGTGCAAACTGCTTTACACCAGGCGGTAGTATTTGGCTAGTCCATTCAGCCCCGGCTGGTGATAATGGCTGGGTTGCGACTTGCGATACGACAAAAGAGAGAAACGCATCGATAATCGTACATGCCTTATGCTTTTGATTATCTTGCAAATTACAAGGTGTTTCGTTGCTTCCCATGCTTCCTGGTCAGTTATTTTGCGACTCAAAAGACGTGTATACAATACCGGCTGACCGAGTTCTGTCGAAGATCTGATAACAGTGTGTAGTAAATCAATTTCTGTATTGGGCACAAGTGATTTCAAGTCGTCGCCCATTGTGTGAAGTTACCACCCACCATCCGTTTAGTACCTTGAGGAAAAATTCTCCCTTTCGTGAATTTGGGTGTTTTAACCAGCCTGAAGGATAACAAACATGAGTCGATACAGGTCGAATAAGTTGCCCGGTGGACGGCACTAGAGTTTCGAAACTGAATGTATAACTACCCAGTAGTGTCCAGATACCGGATTGGCACGTTTGCCCGTGCCAATCCGGTATCTGGATTTCGGGGAAAACCAAGTTCACCACTCAGCTCTACGACATAGGGCAGAATGTGAATGCGCAGTACATAGGCATTCATGCTTATTGCAGTTGGACACATCTATTTTCTGCTCCTCTAGGGGGACGCCAGAGGGTCTACAATGTTGGGAACGCCTGGTATGTTACGAACACCCCTTACGGAGGTTTTCAAACAGGATCGACCGTTTCCGTAACATGCCTGAATCTGCCGGGTGCAGGGCTTTAATTCATAATCCGGCGCCAGGTAAGTTCAAACAAGTTACCGAAATAGTACCTCCGGATTCGTAGTTCCCCCATCTGTAGTTAGAGACATACCAGCCGTTGGAACCGTTCGAGTGTATCTCCTGAAACCCGCCCAGAGGTGAGCCATTGAGATTTGTCCATGCACAATAGGCATGTACTCCTAGGTACTGATTTCCTACATTTTTACCGACGTTAAATGTCTGAATATTGAAATTCAGCCGGTAAGAAATCCAGATACCGGATTGGCACGGGCAAACGTGCCAATCCGGTATCTGGCAAGGCATTAAATTTTCATTCAAAATCGGGGGGACATTCCAGGTCTGGCCTGGGCAAACAGTAAATCTTGGGCGGTTTAAACTATGTATTAATACATACCGCATTGACGGCCGCGAGTTGGCCATTACTGAACTAATTCCTACCGATGGCCCCGACGAGAACGGTTATATGAACTGGCGAGCTACGAACGCAACTCAATACTCACCTTACTATATGGGTATTCACTGCTTCATTTGATGTGCTCATCGAAAGAACATAGCGTAGGCAGCTTGGACATAAGTTGCCATTGATACAGACGAGATACAGCTTTCTTAGCGCGATCAACCGGCCTTTACAATGTAATTAAAAGCAATATTTTTGGGCCTGACTTCACGAGCGTCAGTATGATAATAATGGGCCATCCCACTGTGATGTCCCTGAAGATGTCCACCCGGGTTATAGATCATATCGCTCTGGTCAGCCTGATAACTCAAAATCGTTCTTCCGTTATCAAGACCTCGTCCATTATCCCACCCCCGGATAAAAGCCCCCCGAAGATCGGGTAAAACGCACCCAGGGTATACACGAGCAAGTCCGGGATAAGAGCCGCAGGGAAAGCGTTGTCCGGCCATTAAAAAATATCCAGGGGGAGGTGTTACAGAGGGCCATGGGATGGGACTACCGATGGGGTAACCTTCCAGTTCTCGCCACAGACCGGATTGGCACGCATGTCCTTACGTTTATTGAGGGAATTAGAGTTTTTCGTTACGGTGGAGAAAAACCTCAATTCTTCTCGCAAAGGTATCTGCAATGTCTCGCCCACAACGCATAAAAAAAATGTCTCTGTCGAAAGCCCTTGAAAAGTACTACGCCACTGTGTCTGTGCATAAACGGGGGCATCAGCAGGAATTCTATCGTGTTAGGGTCATTCAGCGACATCCCCTGGCAGAGAAGATGATGGATGAAATCACAACAGTGGATATTGCGTCTTACCGCGATGAACGGCTGTCTCAGGTGAATACGCGTACCGGACGGTGTATTTCAGGAAACACAGTCCGGCTCGAACTCGCTTTACTGTCATCACTGTATAATCTGGCCAGCGTAGAGTGGGGAACATGCAGAACTAACCCCGTTGAAATGGTTCGTAAGCCAAAAATATCAGGAGGACGGGATCGACGTTTAACATCACAAGAGGAACGGCGCTTATCCCGCTACTTCCAGGAACAGAATCCAGCCCTTCACGCCATATTTCACCTCGCCATTGAAACAGCGATGAGACAAGGAGAGATCTTGTCACTTCGATGGGAGCATATCGACCTGCAGCATGGCGTTGCCCATCTGCCAATGACAAAAAACGGCAGTTCGCGAGATGTTCCCTTATCCCGCAAAGCTCGCCATTTGCTACAGGGAATGATGGTCGCACTTAGCGGCAATGTTTTTCACTATTCATCATCTGGTTTTAAAAGTGCCTGGAGGGTGGCTCTGCAGCGCCTGAATATCGTCGATCTCCATTTTCACGATCTGCGTCATGAAGCGATTAGCCGACTGTTTGAACTGGGAACACTCAACGTTATGGAAGTGGCGGCTATTTCCGGCCACCGTTCCCTGAATATGCTCAGACGTTATACCCATCTCAGAGCATACCAGCTTGTCAGTAAACTTGACGCTCGCCGAAGACAAACACAAAAGATTGCTCCGTATTTTGTCCCTTATCCTGCCTGTATTGAGTCCGTTAATGAAGGATCAGATGGCTGTTGTGGTTTTCGTGTTCACCTACCCGATTTTGACAATCTTTCAGTGTCAGCGGCATCGAGGGAAAGTGCGCTGGAGGCTGCAGGTGTTCTGTTGCTACGAACGCTGGCTAATGCGGCTCAGCGGGGAGAGCGTGTGCCTCGCCCCGGCGATTTGCCGGAAGGCAAGCATGAGCGGGTAATGATTCATCCTCTTTTGAGTGCTGCCTGATAAATTTGCCGTTACGGATAGTCATTTACGTGATTTATTCTCGTCGTTGAGGAGGTACGCTGCTGCCGTTCATTATCTGCAAAAAAGGACGGAGGGGTGGAGTACGCTTTGTTTGTGATGTTCTGTCTGGCGCTGTATTGCCCGTGTTTTACGTTAATTGCGCTGTTCACGCCCTGGAAAGGGTTTGCTGTATTCAGTGTAACGCATCGTCGCCGTCAATACTGGGCTATACATCTTGCCTTGCTTGATCGGGTGGGGGCGATGAACCGCCGCCAGGCCCGACGCTATCACCAGGCATTTGTTCAGGCGTTGGAGACAGCCCTGATGGCGCGGCCGGTGTGTCCCGTTTTTTTCCGTTCACATCTTATGCGGTCAGCCCAGGTAGCGCTTGCCTGTCAGGTTCTTTCACACAGGACGGGATATCGCTGTCGGATCGCTCCCATTACGCTTCCGCGCTGGGAACGTGTTGCTATTGTTGCGCAAATGCTGCTACAGGAGTGGCGGCTTATTCAACTGCCTTCTGAAGAGGGGATAATGGTAGTCATTCATCGTTTGCCGGAGTAAATCTTTTTTTCAGAATTATATTTTTCTGTCGATTTCACGTCGACATGGTTTTAATCTTCTTCATACATTAGATCAAACCGATCGAAATATTTCATTATACCTGATGAATAAATGAGATTAATCTTTCTATTACATTGGGGCGCAGAACTTGAAAAAATGAAATGAGTTGAATTTCACTCTTTTGTATCCAGTAAAATATTTAAGGTTGTCAATATGAATGCAACTTATAACGCGCTAATTGCATTAATGCGATCTGGTGAAATACCACTTGAATCGGGGGCATCAGTACCTGCATCCAGTGCACAGTTTTCAGTAAGAATACGGCCGGAAACTCGGGTATTTCTGGACAGGTGCGCAGAGCATCTGGGTATATCCCGGGCCGCTATGTTTGGTATGTGTATTGATGGCATTGTAGCAGAGGCGAGAGAGAGTATAGCGGACAGAACGTCCACACTTTATGAGCGATTCTGTCTGCTGTTGGATGCTCATGGATTAAATGTTATCGAACAGGCACAGCTACTGGCTTCCTGGGGAATAAGGGCCAGTGTATTAGCGAGTCAGGATAGGACGCTTGATCTCCTGAACAAACCTTTGCTGCAGCAATTGTCGACATGGTTTGATGTAGATGTTAACTGGTTGCTGGGAAACTCCTCCTATCCGGTAGATATGGCTGACGGGCAGCGCGACTGGGCTGTGCAGACTCCCTCTCTGTTATGCCGTCTGCAGTCAATTCAGTCAGTGGATCCGGTTGAGTTAATTTTCTTCTGGCAGCAGGGGCGTAAACCTCAAAGTGTGGGGTTGTGTCTGCGCTATCGCCCCCTTATTTCAGGTGAGCCGATCGGGATCCTCAGGGTATATCAGGCACTAGACTGGCAAGATGGGCAGGTTCAGCAGGCATATAATCAATTGCGGCGTATAACCAGTATCACTCCCGGCGGGTATACAAAAGATAAAGTAGAAAAATATCCTCCTATCCGCATGCGTTATTTTACTTTCTCAGCGCGACAAATGCAGGCATTGGATAATGGAGCGGTTATTCCTGCCATGATATTCGATAAACCTAAGGGTGAATATCCAGGTATTCCCTGATTGTTCCTTTTTTTCAAATAAAAAACTCGCCAGTAGTTTTCCGATTCAACATCGGTAAGGGCACCTATATATCTAAAAATGTAGCGTATGTATATTTATTAAGGATGAAAAATGAAATTTAAATCTCGTCAGTATTCTCTGGTGTATTTCTCTGTTCTTATCGCTTTATCAGGAACTGCGAATGCGGCAACAACTTATATGGATGCCCGCAATGACGCAATGGGCGGAACCGGCGTGGCCTCATCTCATTACGGAACAGCGGCACTCGCAAACCCTGCTTTGCTTACGCATTTTGGGGCTTCTGAGGATTTCAGTCTTATTCTGCCGTCTGTCGGTGCGCAGGTTTCAGATCCGGATCATCTTCAGAAGGGTGTGGATGATGTAAAAGATGCCTGGGATCGCTATGACAGCGAATTGTCACCGGGTTCAGCAGCTGATTTGAAGCAGCAGCTTTTGAAATTCAAAAACACGCATGCCAGTGCGCAGGCCAGTGTGGGTATGGTGGCAACCGTACCGAATCATGTCGCGCCTTTTGCACTGATGGTGAAATCGTGGGGAACGGCAACGGTGGACGGCAAAGTCAGCGACCATGACCTGCAGTATCTTGATGATGTGGCCAACGGCAAAATTATCCCGACTGACGCTGACCGTGATTCGCTAACATCCCGTGCCTATGGCCGCGCAGCGGTAGTTAGTGATGTAGGTATTTCGATAGCCCGGGAGTTTAATACTGGCGGGCTTAAATACTCAGTGGGTGTGACCCCAAAATACCAGCGTGTTGACCTGTTTAATTACAATGTCACCATTCAGAACTATGACAGTCATGACTTCCGCAGCAGTGATTACCGCAACACTTCCACTGGATTTAACGCCGACATTGGCTTTGCCACTGACCTGAACGCTAACTGGACACTGGGCCTGGTTGCTCAGAATATTGTTCCGCGCAGTATCGATACAAAAGAAGTTAACGGGCTGAAAGAAACGTTCAAAATTCGCCCTCAGGCGACGGCTGGCGCCTCATGGCACAACACGCTGGTGACAACGGCGCTCGATGTTGACCTGACCCCGGCCAGTGGCTTCACATCGGACAAAAAGCGGCAGTTTGCCTCCCTGGGGGCTGAATTCAATGCGTGGAAATGGGCGCAGCTGCGCGCGGGTTATCGCCAGAATATGGCTTCCTCTGAAGGTAGTGCCTTCACCGCCGGTATTGGTATTTCCCCGTTCGATGTGATGCATCTTGACCTGACCGGCCTGGTGGGGACGGATCGCACATATGGTGCGGTGGCACAGCTGAGCGTAACGTTCTGATTGTAAATGCAATTACGGGGGGCGCTATCAGCGTATCCCCTTATGCGGGAGATTAAACAGCAATGACACAACCTGCCAGGAAAAAAGAGGCCGCCACGCACCTGGAGCTGCTTGAAGCTGAACTGACTGCCGCCCGTAAGGTAACGGCCAGATACAGGACCGCGATGGAGAAAGCAGAAAAACGGCTGGATGCAGCTGAAGACTCTCAGGCTGACGTGCAATACCGGTATGACTGTGCCCTTGTGGCCTCATGGGGCGACACGCCTGACTGGCTGACACTGCTTGACGGCGATGAAAGCCGGAGTTCAGTGATGTATGAGCTGGCGCGCGATGGTCTGGAACGTCTGGGACTCGGGACATCGATGATTAACATGGAAACCGGCCAGCGGGTGGTCTGGCTGGGGTTCAGGACGGATAGTGAAGCCGAACTGCAGTATAAGCTTCACGGTGTGCAGTTTATCCTGCCGTTCTTGAAAGCCGGGAGCCAGGGCCAGCGGGAAATCAGTATCTGCCAGCCGCAGCGCGATAAATTTGCGCTGTCCCTCATGGTGGATGCGCGGACTCAGGCGGTCAGCGTGATGAAGCGGGTGTATGGCAGGGAAAAAGAGCGTACCGGTTTTTCGGGGCTGGAGGCGGCGCTTCGCTATATTCGCTGTATCCATTTCGATACCAGTATTGAGGCCGGCAGCATGATTACATGAACTGGCAGTCGGCCATCGCAGGGCTGAAGTGATGAATTACAGGAAGATCATAACTGCGTCGCCGGCATTGCCCGTTGACGGGGAATGCCGGCGACGCAGTCTGCGGGGTGTGGGGCGGCAAAGAGCCCCGTCAACGCTTTATCTTCATACTGCACATATATTCAAGAGGCTGAACGATGGTAAATTTAATACCTGATTTAGCAGGCATAAGTGCTTTGTTACACGGAGATCTTGGAGGTGTCGTACTCGTCATTTTGTTTTTAGGTACACTGTTATTTTTGGGAAATCTTATGCTTATAGTTTTGGCTTCAGTTAGATTCTTTTTATTTGCTTTTTCTTTGCTGAAAAGTCCTCCTCTGATATAGAAATAAGAAAATCAATTGAAGCTTTTATTTTTGAACAGTGTCCGATGTAAAAAACTAAATAGCAAAATTCTATATATGTATAAATGATAATTGCTGCTGTGATGCAAATGATAAGGAAAGATATACCAGTGAGATAGGTATCAGATAAAATCTGGTTGATTATGTCATAAGGTATAGCAGTTGTTATCTTATTAGTGAAAAGAACAATGATAAAGGCAAATCCTCCGCAGATGATTTTGAAGGTGTTGAGCCTTTTTTCAAGAGAACCCTGAACAGATGATATTATTGTTGATGATGCTTTTAATGCTGGAACAGACCAGTCGTTTTTTTTAATACATTGTTCTATGATTATGTCATCCATTCTGCTTAGACTTTTTTGCTTCACCAGAAGATAAATGGCTGGCATCATTAAAATTATAACAGACATAACTGCGAATTTCATGAAAAGTTCGACATCATAAAGTCCTGCTGCTATATTTTTTTTCATGATGTTAAATAGAGCTGTCATAATACAGAATTCGGCTAAACTTAAAATCAATAACCAAAAGAATATTGGGCGACTTCTTGTGTTAGCATGAAAGTAATCCAATAACTCTTTGGATTCCGATAGTATTTTTACCCTGTCATGTTTTCTACCGAAAGACTCCAGGGCGGCGCTTATATTATCATGAGTGTTTTTCATTATTTTTCCTGATAACCTCTGAATCTGTTCTGAAGGTTATACTACATAGTGCGTTCCATCTCTGGCAATCATGCCTCTGCCATTTTGTGTTCCTGACGCCAATCTGGATCCCTTTATTTTCACTTTTCAGTTTTGATTTGTCTGTCGTATCCGCTGAACTGTTTTTGCATAGTCATGGTGAAAACCGTTTTCCGGAGGACTTATACCATGGCGACAACGACGGCATCTTCTGTCGATATTCCGTCAGATAATGATTTACCTTTATCCGCTCACCTCTCTGAACCTGCCGGACCGGCTATTGATACGTCGGAAAGCCCTGTTACAACAGACACTTCAGCACAGTCAGCTGCACACCGACTGGGAGGAAAGGGGAGTCGTCTGTGGCATCCTTCTTCAGACCGCCGTTCCCTCATATTTAAAGTGTCATCCGCTCTGGTGTACTGCGTATTACTGGGCGCTGTCTTAATCCTCTGGCTGACAGTACGTCAGCAGCAGATACAGCTTACCACCCTTGATGCGGCGTTCCGCAGCGGACAGCTGCAGACACTTCCCGATCGTATGCAGGCCATAGAAGACAGGCAGCAACAATTCGTTCCGAAACTGCAGGGAGAAAAATGGCAGCTCAGGCTGAGTGAGCAGGAGCAGCGACTCACCGCGTTTGAGCAGCAATTTTCTTCGCTGGTTACAGAGGTTAAAGAGACTCAGGCGGCGACTGCCAGGGCTGTTGCCCGACAGGATGAAACGGGCATGAAGCTCGACGCTGTTCATAAAGCGCTGACTGAGCAGACTTCGCGTATAGATACCCTCGCGTCCTGGAAAGACACGTGGAGTAAACGCACTGTGGCGACTGCCACGAAGGCGACCCCGTCACCCGGAGGTGGACAGTCTGCCGCAAAAAAGTCGTCAAAACCACGGGTCATTAAGCCGCCTTTCACTCTGGTGAGTATTGAATGCAGGGGAGGGCAGGCTTACGCCGTTATTCTGCCGGCGGGGAACAGTGGCTGGACACAGCTGCGCATGGTAAGCCCGGGAGAGAGTCTGTCAGGCTGGATGCTGGTGAACATCAGCGGTAACCAGGCTGAGTTTCAGGTTAACGGGCAGGCACAACGTTTAACGCTCTGAGTCAGGGAGAAATACTGGATGAAACCGATGAAATCAACGTTAAATTGCCCCCGACGGTGGACTGCGTCAGTCATGCTGGCTGTTATCGTAAGTCTGCCTGCTCTGGCTTCAGTGAGTACGGGCCGCAGTGTAAGCGCACCCCAGCAGCAAAATACGACTACAGAAGGAAGGACGCAGACGTCGGGAACGGCATGGGGACTCAGCGAAAAAGAATGGCAGCAGTATCAACAGGTACTTAAAGGTCCCAGAGCATTACAGTCACCTGGCATTGACCCGTTGATGGCACTGGGGCTGGAGGCCGGTTCGGCAAGCGAACGCCGGCGTTTTGCTGAAATGTGGGTGAAGGAAGAGTATGCCCGGGTTGAAAAGGAGCTGGCCTTTCAGCGGGAAGTGGATGCTGCCTGGAAACGCCTTTATCCCAATACTCTCTCCGTAAACATGGGCAATGCCAGCGGTATTGCCCATGATACACAGGGAAGAGTGGCGTTATTTGTGAAGCGCAACTGTGTACCGTGCGATGCCAGAGTAAGTGCGGTTCTGGCAGACAACCGTCCGGTTGATATTTACCTGGTCGACAGTGGCGGCAGTGATGACACTATTCGCCAGTGGGCGCTTGCACATCATATTCCGGTCGATAAAGTTCGTAGCCGGCAGATTACCCTCAACCACGATAACGGCAACTGGCTGAAGTATGGTCAGGGATATATGCCGGTTATGCTTCAGCAGGGAGTATCCGGATGGCAAATCGCAGCATTCTGACAGCAGTCGGATACAGCGTCCCTGTTCTGATCCTTCTTATCGGGGGTGTTGGTAGTGCAGCTGCGGCAGAAAAGGGACGCGGTCTGCAAACAATTCCCCCGGGTTACCACCTTGTGGCAACTGAAGTCGGCGTACCCGCTGAAGCCCTGTATTCCGTTTCTCTTGCAGAAACATCCCGAAAACTACCGCATGGAGAGCGACCGTGGCCGTGGACACTCAATGTTGCCGGGAAAGGGTATCGGTATAACACCCGCCAGGAAGCGTATGACGCAATGTTGTCGTTCATGCGTCGCTATCCATTAAAGCGGATTGATGTTGGGATCGCGCAGGTTAACCTGGGCTGGAATGGAACTTATTTCAGCAGTTACTACGAAGCGTTGGATCCATATACCAACCTTCGGGTTGCCGCCCGTATTCTTAAATCCTGTTATGACAACAATCCGGGAAGCTGGATACAGGCCGCGGGATGTTATCACCATCCTTCAGGTGGAAAACCAGCACGAATCTATAAGTCCATCGTGAAACGCAAGCTGGCAACACTGGATTTAAACGCGCCTGTAGCGTACTCCGAACTTCAGATCGCACAGATATCGCCATCACAGCCCCATTTCTCACACTACAGCCGTGAACTGCAATGGGTTGAACCCAGGGAGTCCCGTCAGTGAAATTTAATTCTGTCTGTTTTTTTTTCAGGACATTCATGGTCAGTGTTTTGCTGACAACATCATCGATGGCAGCACTCAATGTGATTGCTGATCTTGGCGGAGAACCTACAGAGCCGCTTTTTGATGCCATCAATAATAAGAACAACGAGTTCACTCCGCCGAGGTCACTGAACGCCACGGGCGCGTCTGTACCCGCAGCCCCTGCGGATGTAAGTGATATGCTGCCCGTTACCACACCGGAAATGCGTGCAGGGAAAGTGGAAGCCCGTGAGTTAAATCTGAACGGCATGACACCGGTCTTTCTTGTTGGGGATGATTCGCTTTCACACGAGTGGTTGACTTTGCGGCGTGATGAGCTTAAGCGACTTCATGCTACAGGTCTGGTGGTGAATGTCAGCGATAAGGACGCGTTGTCGGAACTTCAGCAAATCATACCTGATGTCATTCTGCTGCCGGCATCAGCAAGCGAAATAGCGCGTCGTTTGCATCTCAACCACTACCCGGTGTTGATTACCGCCACCGGTCTGGCCCAGTAGGGTGCTCTCATGATCACAGCCATTCTTCTTTTACTTTTCTGTCTTCTCATTCCTGCCATATGGCGTAAGAAAATGCCGTCCGCACGCGACCACCGGCACCGGCGCTACCGACAGAACGCGGAGCGTGTGCTGTGCCGTCTGACCGCGCTTGATTCAGACGGGGCCCGTCTAAAGTATCTTCGAAAAATTAACCCGTATGTGTTTGAAGAGCTGCTGTTGTTGGCGTTTGAGAGGCAGGGACTCCTGGTTGTGAGAAACCAGACCTACAGTAGCGATGGCGGACTTGACGGGCAGGTTTTTATTGACGGAAAGCGCTGGTTAATTCAGGCAAAACGCTACAGACGGACTATTTCTCCGCAGCATATACGTGAGTTCGGAGAGCTGATTACCCGGGAGCAATGTTGTGGATTTTTTATTCATACAGGGCGGACGGGTAGAAAAAGCGTTAATTACCTGCAGTGCTGGCGAACAATACAACTGATCAGCGGGCAGCGACTACTTGATTTGCTGGCGGGGCGCCAGTGCTGGTACCACCGGTCAGTAACAAAGTCAGTTGCCGGGCAGCCGGTTATTACATAACAGTGTGAAAGGAGGAGCTATGAGTAACCGTTATGTCATGGAGGCGTTACTGAGGCCAGCAGTAGAGCTCTATTCAGCTGCTGCTGGCGGGGCTGCCACTTTTGTTCTGGTTGTCGCACCATGGTCGATGGCGTTAGCACCACAGGTCAGTTATGTGACTGCAGCCGGTTTTGCCATTTTCACAACAATCAGAACTCGTCAGGGTTTGCGCATCTTGCGCTATCGACGCAATATCCGTCGGTTACCCCGGTATCAAATGTCCAGTGAATCTATACCGGTAAGCCGACATTTTTTGTTTCTGGGGAAAGGCTTTATGTGGGAGCAAAAGCATACCCAACGTTTGCTTGAGACGAAACGGCCGGAAGTTGCTCCCTTTCTGAAGCCGTCAGTTTTCTACTCCCTGGCTCGTCAGTTTGAACGACGGTATGAATATACATTCCCTGGGTTATGTAGCCTGACAAGGCGAGATTCATTTTTTAATCCGGTACGCCCATTACCCCCTGTTGGTGGTAATTCGGCGATACATGGTGTCGAGATGGAGGAAGATAATGTTTTGATGAGTCTGACCGAGCGCGTTGGACATCTTCTTGTATTAGGAACGACACGAGTTGGTAAGACCCGTCTGGCAGAATTGTTAATCACGCAGGATATTCGCAGAGGAAATGTCACTATCGTTTTTGATCCCAAAGGTGATGCTGATCTGTTGAAACGAATGTGGGCTGAGACGAAACGAGCTAGGCGTAGCGACGAGTTTTATATCTTTCATCTTGGCTGGCCAGATATCAGTGCCCGTTATAATGCAGTCGGCCGTTTTGGACGTGTATCTGAAGTGGCCTCACGTGTTGCGGGGCAGCTTGGGGGAGAAGGAAATAACGCTGCGTTTAAAGAGTTTGCATGGCGCTTTGTCAATATCATCGCTCGTGCTCTTGTCGTTCTTGGTTTGCGACCTGATTATTCACTTATCCTGCGGTACGTAACAAATATTGCAGAGCTTTATGAGACCTATGCCGAGAAGTTACTGACTCAACAGGCTCCGGAGTTGTGGCTGATGGTTCAAAACCAGATGGGGATCCTGACTGAGGATGATTTACCACGTACGATGCAGGGACAGGTTAATGCTATTCGGGTTATGGCCATTGAAGTGGCATTATCCAGTGAGCAGGGCAAAAAAATATACGATCCCGTACTGGATGGGTTGCGTAGCGCTGTACGTTATGATCGAACATATTTCGATAAAATAGTCGCTTCATTGTTACCTCTTCTGGAAAAACTGACCACAGGCAAAACTGCGGCACTATTATCTCCTGACTACAGTGATATGAATGATCCGCGCCCATTAATAGACTGGCAGGAAATTATACGGAAAGGCGGTGTTGTTTACGTCGGTCTTGATGCTCTTTCAGATTCTGAAGTTGCTTCTGCGGTAGGTAACAGTATGTTTGCCGATCTGGTTTCAACAGCTGGATATATTTATAAGTTCGGACTGTCTGATGATATGCCCGAAGGGAGTAGCAAGCGGTTACCCATCAGTCTTCACTGTGATGAATTCAATGAGTTAATGGGAGAAGAATTCATTCCGATGATAAATAAAGGCGGTGGGGCAGGTATTGAAGTTACAGCCTATACCCAGACCTGGTCAGATATTGAGGCCAAAATTGGTAATGCAGCTAAAGCTGCCCAGGTCACAGGCAATTTCAATAATATGATTATGCTTCGTGTGAGAGAGAAAACGACAGCTGAGTTGCTGACAACGCAATTACCTGAAGTTGAAATTTATACAAAAACACTGGTTTCCGGTGTGACAGATATATCCAATCCGGATCAGGGGAGTGATTTCACATCCAACGTTCAGGACAGAGTAAGTAGTACACGTGTTCCTCTTTTATCTCCTGCAGAAGTAATGAATTTACCTAAAGGGCAGGCTTTTGCACTGCTGGAAGGAGGGCGATTATGGAAGATTCGTATGCCGCTGCCGGCATCTGTTGATGATGAAATGATGCCGGTAAACCTGCAGAGTATTGTCACTACAATGCGTAAACACTACCGAACGGGAGACACCTGGTGGTCAGGGAGTGTGCTCCCCGGAGATAATCTGGTGGATGCGCTATGAGTACAGAAAAAAACAGCTCTCAAAGTTCTCCACCACCGCGCAAGCCACCAGGTCTGCTGACCCTTGTTTTGTGGATCTGGCCAGTCAGGCTTTTGGCTTTTCTGCTGGTATCCTGGATGGCTGGTGTTTTTATTGAATGGGCAGGAATGTTTTTTTTCTGGTCAGATCAGGGAGCTTTGCATTCCCAGTCCGTTATGAATAAAGAACTTGGCTATTTATCAGCAGATTTTACTCAAAGCCTTATTTTTTCTTCACCATCAGTAACTACGATGGGCTGGATTTCGTCAGCTTACCAGTGGGCATTTGTGGACAGTGGATTACTCACCTGGATTCAGAAAGAACAAAGGGAGACAATAAGCAGTTCCGACTCTGTTGTTTTTTTTCTGGGACAAGTGCAGGCCTGGTTATTATCAGCGTTAAGCGATTATCTGCTTGCGCTGGTTTATGTCACCGTCGTTTTTGCCGTCAGGGTATTAATTCTTGTTTTATCCATTCCGTTATTTGTTCTGGTTATCATCGTCGCTGTGATAGACGGGTTGTGTCGTCGTGACCTGAGACGTTACGGGGCGGGTTATGAGTCGAGTTTTCTTTATCACCATGCCAAACGGTTTGTTAAACCGGCTGTTTATCTCCCTTGCTTACTTTACTTGTCATGGCCGGCGTCGATTTATCCAAATCTGTTACTTCTGCCCGGGGCATTGTTACTGGGACTGGCGGTTACTGTAGTGACATCTGCATTCAAAAAATATCTGTGACCGGCCAGGGTCAACCGCTGACTTACTGTCTTCTCTGTGGGGCTGGCACCAGCCCCGCGGGAGGATATAAATTTCAAAAAAGCATAAAGAGTTTCCTGCTGCATCTCCTCCCTGATTTCGCCACTCTGTTGTGACAGACGTACTCCATGAAACAGAGGTGGTAATGCAAAGATGTCAATTATCTTCCAGACCTTTAAGGGTTTTACTCATCCTCAGTTTGTTCTCTCTGCCAGTGATGGCCAGTGCAGCTGAAAAGGATGAACTTGCCCTCGCTCTCAGGCAGCTGGACCAGGTCCAGTCTGCGCTTGAACGCGCGAAAATTGTAGCGGTACAGGACAAGTCTGACGGGCGTTTCTTCTTCGACTATGAGCGGGCAACACGCGATTTGAAAACCATGAAGCAGGGGATTGAAACTTATCTGGAGCCTTCCCGGGCACAGCCAAGAGACAAAGGTTCTCTTGTCGGACAATACAGGAAGGAGCAGCCCTGATGGCTATGAATTCTGAACAGGCAAACGCTTTTAAAGCAGGGTCAGGTATCGATCCTACGGTACTTAATAAGTTTGTTCTGGGTTTTGTTCTGAGCGTTCTTTTTTTGTGGTTTGCCTGGTCTGTTTTAGTTGTGTTTCGTGGATGGCGGGCAGGAAAAGTCACTGAGCAAAATGCTCTCCATTTTTTTATCAGTACGGCCATTTTGGTTGTGTTTTCAGTATGGATGTTCGCCAGCTGAATAATTTGTTTGGTTAAAAGGAAAACATGATGCTTTCAAAGAGTAAACATGGGTTAAGAGTACCACTTCCCTGTCTTTTGATTCTGCTGTTACTGGTGGCGAGCTTCTCCTCTCATGCAGGATTACCTACGGTCAATATTCCCGGTGGGGGCGGTGGGGGTGACATGATGCAAACGATCAAGCTTCTGTTTTCGGGGTTTCTCGTCCTGATGGGGCTAATCATTTGTGCTGTTGGATTTTATATGGTTTCCGGCGCTATTCTGGCGACATTCTCAGAAATACGCTCCGGTAAAGCAGAATGGGGTAAATTTGTTGCGATTGTCGTTGTCGGTATAGCTATTCTCGTTGTCATTGTCTGGTTGTGTACTGAAGCCGCGAAGATTTTGAATTGAGGTGGCCTCATGAAAACAATCGAGTTTTTACCGGACAGGCTGAATGCCGAAACGGTAGTTTTCAGAGGGTTTACAACACCAGAACTGGGCTATGCAGCACTTATTGGTGCCGTGTCAGGCTTAATTTTGTCTCTGATAATGATGCTTGTAACGGGGATCGGCTGGCCAATTATTCCAACCTGTACTCTTATCACTCCATTGATATTAATTTTTATCGGTGGACGCTTTCTGGTTCGTTTTAAACGTAATAAACCCAATTTTTACCTCTACCTCCGGATTCAAAAAATACTGAGCCATATTGGTATCGGGAGCAAAGTTCTGGTCCGTCATGATCGACGCTGGTCATTACGCAGGAGTAAGCCTGTACGCAAGGGGGGAATATGAGCCGATTTCGCCATGCTCTGAAGGATCGCGATCAGCATATTTTGACCCTGAGATTAGCGTGTGGAGTTCTGCTTCTCTTATTGATTCTGGTTATTACAGGATGGATGCGGGCGCCCAGTGACCTGACAATACATAACCCGCCAGATTTACGCAGCGGGAGTACGCGTAAATGGTGGGAGGTCCCTCCGGGTACGGTCTACAGTTTTGCCTTTTATATTTTTCAGCAAATTAATGCCTGGCCGAAGGACGGAGAAAAAGACTATCCGATGAAAATTGCCCAGTTGAGCCCTTATCTCACGCCATCATGCCAGGATTTTTTGAATAAGGATGCTGAGCTACGGAGTCAAAAAGGTGAGTTGCTTGATCGCGTTCGTGTCGTTTATGAGATCCCCAAACGTGGTTACAAACCTGAAAGTGTCATTATTGAGAGCGATGACAGTTGGGAGGTCAGTCTGGATTTGGTAGTCGATGAATACTATCACACAGAACCTGTAAAACGGGCACTGGCCAGATACCCCCTGCATATTGTCCGCTGGGAAGGTGATCCGGAGCGCAATGCTTTTGGTCTGGCGCTTGATTGCTATAAAGGCGTCCCACAACGACTTGAAGCTGCAGTGGTCCCTGAGCCAGAGAAAAAGGGGATGTTTTAATGGCGATGTTTAAAGTCCTTAATTTTAAGTATAAATGGTGGCCGATAATTCTCCTTTTATGGTTTTCATCAACACAGGCTGTGGAGCTGATGAAATGGGAACGGATCCCTCTGCTTATTCCACTTTCTGTTAACCATGAGCGAATTGTCTTTGTCGACCGCAACGTTCGTGTAGGTTTTCCGGCAATGCTCAAAGGTAAGCTGAGGGTTCAAAGCAGCGGTGGTACGGTTTATTTACAGGCCAGCGAACCTTTTGAACAGACCCGACTTCAACTGCAGGATGTTGAATCGGGCGAGATTATATTACTGGATATTGCTGCCAAAAATGACAATAAGACGCTTGAACCTGTTCGCCTGGTTTATTCGGGAGAAGTGTTATCGGTGAGCGAAAAAGGAATGGAAACCGGTTCTTCGTTGCCAGTCGCCTCTTTGGATACAGAAGATAAAAATCAGACTGTCAGAAAAACGCCGGTGTACAGTGCTCCATTGCCAGTGGTGTTGACTCGTTATGCTGCACAAAGTCTGTATGCCCCTCTACGCACTGTTGAAGCTGTACCCGGAATTCATCCGGTAAATTTACGCCTTCCCTCGAGACTCACAACTTTATATCCGTCTGAGAATGTAGTTGTTTCGCCAATAGGGGCATGGGGTATTCAGGAACTGAATGTTGTTGCACTGAAAATCCGGAATCGTTCTTCCTCCAAAGTGATACTTGATGCCCGGACTTTATCAGGATCGTTTGTCAGTGCGACTTTCCAGCATCGCTGGCTTGGGGCGGCTGGTACGCCTGAAGATACAACAACTCTTTATCTTGTGATCAGAGGGCGCCCGGAGAATGCCTTTATTGCTGAACCTGCACTATTGCCGGCAGTAAAAAAAGGGGAACAGCATGCAAATTAAAGCCAATGGCCTGATGAAGGTTTTACTTCCAGTATTGATCGTGGTGGTTTGTTTTATTGGCGTTAAAGCCTGTGGTTCAAAAGGTACTACTGAACCTGAACCCGCTAAAACCACTAATGTATTGACTGAGTTGAGCCAGGATGATTTGAAAGCACTGGGTATTGAGGGGGATACGTCAGCAGACACGCTACGTACACTTATTGGAGCGTTGCGTGATGTCCGGGCCCGCCAGGCTGTGCTGGATGAGCAAAATAAGGCACTCATTTCAGAAAATAATATGCTCAAGGGTGAGAATTCATCGGTAGGACTCCAGATATCAAATGCTGTAAATGCCGCAAAACAGGAAACGAATGAGGCTCTTGAAAAACAGAAAACGTCCTTACTGGAGAAGCTCAATGACCTGACCGGAACACTGAAATCACAGGGACAAAACACTGGCATGGTGTCGACAGGTTCTTCTTCAGGAACCGATTTCCCGGTTGGTCTTGGACTGGATCCAGAGAATGCACCCTCTGCAACTCAGGGGGAGGTGATCTGGATATCTCCTCAGGATGCTAAAAAGACGGAGGGTCAAAGCCAGAGTGATAATGATAAATTCACCTTTCCCACCTCTTTTCTGGATGATAACCCCGTCAGTCGTCAGCGAGCTGAGTACGATCGCGTTGTTAAAAATAAGCAGGAACTGGACGGAAACGGTGCAGAGTCCGATACACGGCCTGTTTATACATTGCCTGAGAACTCAACCCTGGTAGGCAGTAAGGCGATGACGGCATTAATTGGTCGTATACCAATTAATGACAAAGTCACCGATCCTTATCCATTTAAAGTCCTGATCGGTAAGGATAACCTAACTGCAAACGGTATCGAATTGCCCGATGTTGAAGGGGCTATTGTTTCCGGGACAGCTACAGGGGATATGGTGCTTTCGTGTGTCAAAGGAACGATACATTCGATCACTTTTGTTTTTTCCGATGGACGTATAAGAACACTTCCCAGACCCGTAGCAAACACTCAGGGCAACAATAATGACAACGCCCGAGACAGGGGCAGCATTGGCTGGATATCAGATAACAACGGAATTCCCTGTATCAGTGGTGAGCGCAAATCTAATGCTTCAACTTATCTGCCAACGGTTGCGTTACTGGGGATGGGAAGCTCCGCAGGTGATGCGTTAACACAAAATCAATATACCACTCAGAACAATGTGAATGGTGGGGTGACATCAGCCTTAACCGGCAATGCGGGGCAGGCGGTCCTGGGGCAGACGCTGGGAGGGGGATTTAAAGAAGTTACCGACTGGGTTAAACAACGTTACGGACAGACGTTTGATGCGGTGTATGTCCCACCTGGTGCAAATGTCGCTATTCATATTACTCGTCAACTGGCCGTTGATTATGAAGACCATGGTCGTAAGGTTCGATATGACTTTAGCTTGCCCGGAACAGGAGGCCATTATGGTCTTGACTGATAATCAGAAAATCACTTCACGTACAGTGAAAATAACTCCCGTTTTATTTTTTATAGCGGGCATGTTCAGTGTCGCGCTTGGCGGATGCTCATCCAGCAAAGATGAATTATTGCCTCCGGGAGACAGTTCGATGATGGAGCTCTGGCAGGGGAATGCTCCGACATCTCACGCCGTTGTCAAAGGGCGGGAGACTCTCAGGCGGAGTCTTTCGTCTCAGGAAACACTGGCTTCAGGGCGTATTGATGAAAGCTACAGCCGCACTCAGGAGAATGAGCTGAGCCAGATTTTCCCCCGGTTACCTAATCCGGATATGGTGATGTACATATTTCCGCACCTGGCTAATGGAAATACTCCTGTTCCTGGCTACAGCACTGTCTTTCCTTTTTATGCTCAAACCCAGTATGCGCTTCCTGGTGAACGGACGGAGGCACTGTGATGGTCAGCTTTTCTTTGTTTAACAAAAACAGGCAGAAGTCATCTTCTCCCCGGGAGCCTGACGAGTTACCGGAAAGTGACTTTGCTGTTCATGGCCGTGACCCACTGAAACGCCCGGGCATGATGAGTCACGCTGATGAATCCCGTTTATACGAAACCCGTCCGTCCATTATTGATTTTTTGCCCTGGGCCGAGTACCTGAGTCGCGAACAATGTCTGCTGCTTGACGATGGCCAGTCTGTCGGTGCGGTATACAGTATATCGCCAGTGGCATCAGAGGGGCGCACAGCTGCCCGTCTGGAAGAAATAAGGGATTCGGTTGAAGATGCACTTCAGGACAGCCTTGAAGAGTTTGATTCTAACCCATGGGTAGTACAGTTTTTTTGTCAGGATGAAACTGACTTCAGTGCCTATATGAATCGGTTAGCCAGTTACATCAAACCGCATGCTCAGGGGACGGCATTTACGAAGGCCTGGCTGGCTGAAACAGAACAGCATCTGCGAAATATCACCCGGCCGGAAGGTTTGTTCACTGATTCACTTGTCACTGGGGTTCCCTGGCGGGGACAAAATCGTTCCGTCAGGATGGTGGTATATCGATACCTGCCAGCGAATTACAAAGATGATTCGCCGGTTGCCGCTCTCAACCAGGTTTGTGAACGCCTGACTTCAGCCTTATCTGCAGCCGGCGTTCTGAGTGTCCGACAGAATGGCGAGCAGATACATCGATGGTTGTTACGTCACTTCAATCCTGAGCCCGACTGGATAGACAAAGATACGCTTTACCGGGAGGCTCGTTATTATGATGATGCACCTGATTCATTGCCTCTTGGCAATGATTTCACTGAGACGTTGTGGTTTAACCCTCCACGTTCTGATACCCGAAATGGTGTGTGGTGGTTTGATAATGTGGCGCATCGTGCCGTTCCTGTTGAAACATTGCGTCGCCCTCCGGGACCCGGTCATCTGACGGGGGAGGTTAAACGTGGCGATAATATTAATACTCTGATGGATTTATTGCCTGAAGGCACAATGGTGTCGCTTACTATTGTGGCTCAGGCTCAGGACACGCTGGAAGCCGGGTTTGACACGCTGGGTAAAAATGCAATAGGGCAGAACACAGAATCCAGACGGACCCGTAGTGATGTGGAGCAGGTGAAGAGTTTGCTGGGTATGCGTCACAAACTTTATCGTGCATCGATAACTTTTTTGATGCGGGCACCTGATGTCAGTGAGCTGAATAAAAAAATACAGCAACTTACCGCTACATTGCTGACTGCGGGGCTCCAGCCCACTAAACCTGAATACGAAGTGGCGCCACTGAATGACTATTTGCGTGCGCTTCCTATGTGTTTTAACCCGCAACTGGATAAAAAAAACTGGTATACCCGCCTGACCTGGGTTCAGCATCTGGCTGGATTGCTTCCCGTGACCGGTCGCAGCCAGGGAACCGGTCACCCCGGGTTT
Organism: Salmonella sp. SAL04157; assembly: GCF_046551635.1. Lineage (NCBI taxonomy): Bacteria > Pseudomonadati > Pseudomonadota > Gammaproteobacteria > Enterobacterales > Enterobacteriaceae > Salmonella > Salmonella sp. SAL04157. Next base: position 37,457 of record NZ_JBGDVS010000007.1, on the reverse strand, counting down.
AGTTTTTTTAACCGTGGCGGAGAACTGTTGTCTTTTGATCCCTTAAATAGTCTGGACAGAACGCAGAATGCTCACCTGTTGCTTTTTGGTCCGACCGGGGCGGGTAAATCAGCCACCTTATGTAGTGCGTTATCACAGTTAATGGCCGTTCATCGTCCACGCCTCTTTATTGCCGAAGCCGGCAACAGTTTTGGTTTGCTGGCGGAGTATTTCCGGGGGCTGGGACTGAGCGTAAATGTACTGAGTATCAAACCTGGCTGCGGTATTTCTTTACCGATGTTTGCTGATGCTCATTCCTTAATGCGAGTGGATCCAAAGAAAAACGTGGTTTCTGAGGAAGCTCTACCTGAGCTGGAGCCAGCCAATACCGACAGCGCAGAAGATGAAAGTGAAGAGCGTGACATTCTTGGCGAAATGGAAATTGCAGCCCGGATGATGATCACCGGTGGCGAGAAGCGGGAGGAGGAGCGTCTGACCCGGGCTGACCGCGGTCTTATTCGTGAAGCTATCATGATGGCGGCGGAGAAAACATATCAGGACGGACATCAGATGTTGGCTGAGGATTTACAGGCTGCCCTGTGGAATATCTCACGTGATAATTCCATTGGTGCAAATGGCGAGCCTATGCGGAATCAGTCCCGTCGCGATCGTGCTGCTGAGATGGCAGAAGCCATGGCCATGTTCACTCAGGGTTTTGAGGGAGAGTTATTCAACCGTCCGGGAACACCATGGCCAGAAGCTGATGTCACACTGATCGATTTAGGTCATCTGGCTCGTGAAGGCTACGGTGCTCAAATGGCGCTGGCGATGGTCTCTTTAATTAACACGATTAACAATATCGCCGAACGTGACCAGGGAACAGCCCGGGATATTGTGGCCGTATTTGATGAAGCCCATATTTCCACGACGAATCCTTTGTTGTCGCCCTATATGACCAAGGTTGTGAAAATGTGGCGAAAACTGGGGGCATGGCTGTGGCTGGCGACACAGAACCTCGAGGATTTTCCTGATATTGCGCAGAAAATGCTGAACATGGCTGAATGGTGGTTGTGCCTGGTTATGCCTCCCGATGAGGTCGAGCAGATTGCCCGTTTCAAAACCCTCAGCGAGGAGCAAAAAGTTATTTTGCGATCAGCCAGTAAGCTCAAAAACTGTTATACCGAGGGCGTCGTTTTATCGAAGCAGGTTGAGGCATTGTTCCGGGTTGTGCCTCCCAGTCTGTATCTCGCCCTGGGTATGACTGAAAAAGAAGAAAAAGCAGAACGTCAGCGGCTGATGCGCGAGTATCAGTGCAGTGAGCTTGAGGCAGCGATCCGGGTGGCCCGCAGGCTGGATGAGGCACGGGGTTTTTGTCCACAAAAAGCGGCCTGAAAAAACAATTCTGAGCCACGGGCAATGGCCATGCCCAGTGACCAGTTTTACCACTATCAGAGGAGTCATTGTTATGTCATCAGAGTGGTTGTCCGGGGAGGCTGGACGTGAAGGATCTCTTTTGCTCAATGATGGTATTTCAATGGGGGGATTATGAGCCTGTTAAAGCATGAGCAATGGTTAATTCTCGGTGAAGATGAATCACATCGTATTCCGCCTGATGCGCTGCTGGGTTTGCCTCCGCAGGGTAAAGCGTGGATCCGCAAGGAACATGATGAGGATATGAGTCGTCTGACTTCTCATATTCAGGGAGCTCTTGGCAATACTTATCGTGGGGTTTGCCATCCACAGCGTATCGGGCATCGTGCCTGCCTGGCAATCCATCTTGAGAATTTACGCGGAAAAAAGCTGGATATATTAATTACGGTAAGCGGAAAGACAGCATTACCTGCGGAGGAAAGTTACGTTAATCCCCGATGGTACATCGATGTTGCCGATGCCGCAGATGCCCTTTATCTGGCGCTGTGGCTTATCAGGTAGACAGGTACACTCGCCGGCGTAAAAGCCGGCGTTTCATATTCCGCTTCCACATATTCTGAAGCGGGGAATTATTAAAAAGCAAAACAGAGTTTATTACTGCATTACTTCTGCGTTTTTCGCACGCTATCCGGATAGTTATCGTCAGGAGCGTGGCATGAAACGAATCCTATCTTCGCTGATATTAATCAGCTCCTTTTCTGCAAGTGCGCAAATCGTTGTTTACACCGACCAGGGGCATCCTCCGGTCGGTGCAACACCGGCTATCCGGGTTGTTTATCTCGATGCCAGCGAACGCTGGCTGCAGCAACAATTTGGAGAGCTTTCTTCTGATCCTGAACAGGCTGTCAGACAGGCTCATTCTCTGCTGAATTCTCCTGACTGGAAGAGACGGCAAAAAGCGCTTATCGAACATTACAGGGGAATGATTGAAGCATGGCAGCTTGGGTTACTGAAATATCCGGCGGTTGTTTTTGACAACCGTGACGTGGTTTACGGGACTGCTGATATATCCCGGGCAGTGGCGCTGCGCAGGGGAGAGAATCAATGAAATCTCTTCGTCTGAAGCGAGCGTTACTGTCAGTCATGCTTATCACCGGCGGCATGGATGTTCAGGCTGCGTTGAACACTGCCTCGATTGTGGCCAGCAGTATTTCTCCGTCGTGTATCAGCTGGAGAATCAGCGGTATCTGCTACTGGCTGATGTGTACCCCCTTCGGTTGTACAGTAAAAACCTCGATAAAAGTGCATCACTTTATTCCGGAAGCTGTTGTTTCGACTTATCAGGCGTCTGGTGGAAATCCGTGGACCGAAATGTCATTAGTGAGTCAGACGGCCGGAGGGGTAGAGAATGCTGTAACGGGGACGTTATCCGGGCTTGCTGCCGGTGGCGGAAACCAGGAACAGAAATTCCCGGGTACCCGTAAGAGTAATGTGCGTTTTAAATATGCAGATGCCATTGGCCATCCTTCAACATCGATTATTGGCGGCCAAATCCCCGGTTACTCATGCAACAGCGCCGCCACACCACTGGTACCCTATTTTCTTAGCACGCTTGATACGCTTGCCTGGCGTACTGGTGTTCCTGAATCGGTTTATCCTGAGGCACTCATTCCTGGCAGACGCGAAATCGGTTCCACATCGGCACAAAATATGTGGGGAAATCTCTATCCCCGAAGCGGCTTTGTTACTCAGCAGGATGACTACAAATCCGGGGCAATCGTTGCGCAGCGTGTAGCTGACATTATCACCCGAACTAACCAGATCCACGTCTATAAGCCCCTCACCGGAAACCCGTCTGCCGGTTACTGGCCTCCCGAACCTGTTAAAGAGAATACCGGCACGCAAAATCATAAATGGCAGCAGTTATCACCAAAGCTCTCTATGTCATGCAGCGTATTCCCGGATACAGGAAAAATTGCGGAAAACGGTAATTACGCCTGGACACTCTGGCAGCCATATAGCTGCTGTAAACGCCGTGGGCAAACGTTTCTCTATAGCACCGACATAAATTAAGTGGAGTATCGAAAATGAGATCTCAATCCATTTTATCCCTCTGTCTCATGCTGGGTATCTTCAGTTCGGGACCGTTAAGTGCTGCATTACTGGATGCCCCCACGTTGAGTGGCGATGGATATGGAAAGTCAGTAAATGGCGCGGTTAGTGACAAGCTGTTTTACAGCATTGGTGGTGGTTCGGTGATTTCCACTCCCGGGACGATGTACGGAATGAAACGTATCGGGCTGGATGCCGGACTGAGCAGTGATTTGATGTGTGGCAACTTTGATATAAAGACTACTGTCGGAAACCAGCTTAATGGCGTCACGAATGGTTTCAAAGATTTGATGGGGGATGTGATCACCGGTGCGACCGGGGCGGTCTCAAGTATGCCGGCGATGATCCTTCAGCGAGCAAATCCGGGTTTGTATGAAATGATCACCAACGGTGTACTGCAGGCAGGTCTGGCTTTTGACAAATCGAAACTGAATTGTGAAAGCATGGCCAACAAGCTGGCTGATTACACTTTGGGTGACAAGAGCAGCTGGACAGAATCAGCTGTGAGGGAAGAGTACAAGGAAGCGGTCAGTGCCAGTGGCGGGGATGCGCTCCGGGCAGAAGAGGCCAGAACCAAAGCTTCAGGTAAGGAGGGCGCTACCTGGGTAGGCGGGAAGAAAGCCGGAGGGAAAGGTCAGCCTGCCATTCAGCCAACGCGTGATCTTGCTAAGGCAGGATACAACATGATGAATAACCTGAGCGTTACCAGCAACAGCACGGTATCCGCTGGTAGTTGCAAGGGGTCAGCATGCCAGAAATTTAAAAACTCTGAAGAAGCTGCAGCAGCGGTCGTAAAAGTTCTGGGCGATCGGAGTATTCGCACCTGTAAAGATGCCACAGAATGCGGAAGCGGTGGGATTGATAATGCCCAGGGCACGACAATTGCCGGTACCGGTTTTGCTCCCATGCTTGAGGATACAACCAAAGAGAATCTGGAACAGCTGGTAAAGCTTGTAAATGGTACTGAGGCTCCGACTCAGGCCAATCTGGATAAAATTAAAAGTGGCAGCCTTAAGGTAACGCGTGGTGTCATCGATGCCCTGAAACGCGATCCTGATGCCGGTGCGTTGGTTCAGAGACTGGCTGGCGAACTGGCCATGTCCGACACGATTGAAACCGGTCTGGCGATGCGTCGCATGTTAACGACTGGCCAGTCTGAACCCAATGCAGCTGATCAGCCTCAGGCAATGGCTGAAGCCGATCGCCGTATTGAAGCTCTCGATCGTGAGCTTAACTCTCTTAAGCTGGAGATGGAACTGCGTCGGGAAGTGGCAAAAAATACCGCGCTGGTTGTGGTTGCGCGCGAAGAAAATCGTTCGGTCACCAATCCTCAAAAAGAATCGCAGACAAATGCTGATACCCGGCTGAGTGAGCTTGAAACGCGTAAACCAGGGGACAGCCAATGACACTGAGGATCTTAATCAAAACAACTTCATTTCTGAGATTTATTCTGACGCTTGTGTTCATGCTGGTTATGTTTACGTGCCTGTCCCTTGCACTGGCTGATTTAGGGTTTCGTTATCAGTCTGAAATAGCCCAGTTCCGGATCTGGATGAAGGAAACCTGGTTGTTGTGGCTTCTGTGGCGGCTGATGCTTTACAGCGTGACTGGTTGGGGGATATGGCGTTGTTATCACTCCCCTGGCTCTTCTCAGGCTCTGCGTCAGAGTCTTCTGCGGATTGCTGTCGTTTCTGTTGGTTTTGTCGCGATTTGCGAATATTCAGTGTTGAGGTAGAAGATGACGACATCGAGCTATCTTGAGTACATCCTGACGATTCTGGGCTGGGTTGTTAATAACGGTTTGTGGGATGTTCTGACAGGCACAGGACTTTTTGCATTACCACTGGGCTTTAAAATCATTGGTATCTGGATCAAAACACGGGAAGAAGGGGATGATGAGGGTAATAAAGGTATCCTGTCGGCCCGACGGATGGAGCACGCTATTTACGGTGCATTTATCGTTATTATCGCCTGCTGTGTCCCCACTCAGACAGTGTCACTGACAACGCTGACGTTTGATACAACCCGTGCGAAACAGTGTGGTTTCTGGACACCGGTTAAACCCGGAGATTCAGGCTACGGTAGTGTGGTTTCAACAATGAGTGGTATGACTGCATCGGCGCCGGTGTGGTGGGCATTTATGCATATGATTTCCAAAGGCGTCACTCAGGCGGCTGTGGCAAGTTTACCCTGTCGGCCAGACCTGAGGCAGGTGCGTTTTGACGTTCAGCATACGCAGATCACCAATCCTGCTCTGGCTCAGGAATTGCAGGATTTTACCAGTGACTGTTATTCACAGGCTTTTGCGCTATGGAAGCGGCAGGATGGGGGGAGAACAACGGATATTGATGTACTCAGGGATATTGAATGGCTGGGGTCGAAATTATTCCTGAAGGATTTCTACCCGCAGTTGCATTCGAAGTTGCCCAGGTCAGCGTTCCCCTGGTCGCAAAGCCGCGATGACGGGTACGCAAATACCGGGCAGGGGGGGTATCCGACGTGTAGCGAGTGGTGGTCTCAGAACAAGACCGGCCTGAAATCCCGTGTGCTGGATACGGTAAATACCACCACGATGACACGCATGGCGGCAGCATTTAAGGGAATGGTCAGCAAAGAGGAGTACACGGAAGCGTTAATTCGACGTCTGGTCAGTCCGACAAGTCTCTCTGTGTCACAGAATGGACGTACTTATGCTGGTTATGGCGGTAATGCCGATTTTACGTTAGATAATGCTGTAAATCGCATGGCTTCGGTGATGGGGACCAGTGTGGGTGCCCTTGGAGCGTTCCCCGCATTTGATGCCATGCGCCAGGCGTTACCGATGGTTCAGGCGCTCTTATTGATGGCCATGTACGTACTAATCCCCCTGGTGCTGGTATTCGGGACGTATGAATATAAGACAGTAGTCACTCTCACTTTTGTGACGTTTGGGATGCATTTTCTTACGTTCTGGTGGGAGCTGGCGCGCTGGCTGGATAGCTGGCTTCTGGAGATCATGTATGGCTCCGACAGTCATAGCCGATGGAATGTGGCCGGTTTTCAGAATAGCGCAGATGACCTGATCATGAACTTTGTTATGGGGACAATGTTCCTGGTGTTGCCGGCAGTGTGGATGGGGGCGCTTTCCTGGGCTGGAGTGGCGATTGGAGGTGTTATCAATGAAGCTTTGAAATCTGGTTCCCACGATTCTAAAGCTGCAGGTGGTAAAGCTGGAGGGGTAATAGAGAGAACTATTAGCAAAAGTTAGCTAGCATAAGGGCACTGGAAGAAAAAACGGTGCCTTTACTATTTATAAATTATTATCGTATCTAGCTACCCATTAAAAGTGAGTCGCCGCTCAAATACCCTGCTAATCATCATCACGTTCATACATTTCTTTTTCCCAAGAAAATTGTTCATAGTTATTTTTTTCCCAAGAAAATTTTTCATAATTGGCTTTGTATGAAGGATCAGAAATTAGATTTCTTGATATCACCGGAGAAAGCAGAATAAGCGCGAAGATAAGCAGGCTTATACCCACGAAAAGCAGTGAGCCAAAAATCACCGCAGCAATAAGAATCCCTGTTAGGGTAGTCACCGGGAGATGTCCAGTCCATGCAGGCAGTCTATGCTTTCTGGCTTTTTGAACGCAAAACTGGTCGAGTGCAATCAGCTTTGACTTAGCTCTTTTATAAAGCCTTGCGGCCCGGGCACCGCGTGCTTGTGTGTTCATATGCTGTGCTCCTGAGTGTGGGTATCTTCATAACCTCAGCATCTCAATTGGCGAAGAAAACATCAAGTTCATTGTGACGATCAATGTGGGGTTATTGATTGGTTTAACAATTGTTGGCCGAATACAGAATGAACATAAACTTGTAACTTCTGAGGGTTGTGTTTACAGATTAGCGAATCAGTAGCACCACCAATCAGGCGATTTAGTTTTGTTTAGTAAATTATTAAATTTTTCTTTTTAAAGCCGAACGTTTATTTGTCAGTTCACGCATTTTACTATCATAATCCTGTGCGGTCATGTTCCCTTTTTTCGTTCGTAACAACCCTATTTCAAGATCTATTTTCATAATTTCTTGATTTATCTTCTGTTTCTCGGCGATGGATTCTGTGATTTTTTCACTTACAGATTTACGTGAACTAGAATCTGAATCATTACAATCCTTGTCGCGGGGTAACTTTGAACTCATTTGTGTGCCTTTTGTCACAGAATTATCACTGAAACAAGGAGAGGCTGAGACATTAAAAGCCACAAGGGGAAATATTAAAGCTGGAATTACCCTAAACCTGTAAATACTTCTACACATAACTTATCCTTAAGAATTTCTTATGTATGTAATAGTTATTACAATTTCAGACGATAACGATAATACACCTGTTATAATTAATATTATAGTATTTGGAATCATCCTTGTGCATATATTAAATGGCATACTGGAAACTCTGGTTTCCATTCTTTACATTCCCGTTTTCGGGGCACAGATCAAATATAATTAAGAAAGCACATTTTAATATTGTCATCTCACTAACAACTGAATTAATGCTTAGCAGGATAATTATTCAACATAACAGGGAGATGGTTTTCAGACACTCATGTCAGATAACGTCATTATGCAACGTAATCAAATACAGAAGATCAGAACCGGGGAGGATGTGCTGTCTGCGGTTACAGGCCGTGTGGAGTGGATATTTGATACCTTTTCTCAGGTTTGTCTGTCTTTTTCAGGTGGAAAAGACTCCACCGTTCTGTTTCATATCGCCGCCACAATAGCCCGCAGGAAACACCGGCGTTTCTCAGTTTTGTTTATTGACTGGGAAGCCCAGTATCACTGCACGATTGAACATGTGCAGAAAATGCAGGATCTGTACCGGGATGTCACCGAGACGTTTTTCTGGGTGGCGCTTCCGCTGACGACGGTAAATGGTGTTTCACAGTTTCAGCCGGAATGGGTCTGCTGGGAGCCCGATGTGGAGTGGGTGCGTCAGCCACCGACAGATGCCATTACTGATACGGCGTATTTTCCTTTTTACCGTTACGCCATGACATTTGAAGAGTTTGTCCCGGCGTTTTCGACATGGTTCACGGGCAATCAGTGTGGAGTGGCCATACTGACTGGCGTTCGTGCAGATGAATCCCTTAACAGGTTTATAGGCCTCACCAGCCAGCGAAAGCTTCGTTATGCCGATGACAAACCCTGGACCACCGCCTCTCCCGAGGGGTTTTATTACACGATGTGTCCTCTGTATGACTGGAAAGCCCGGGACATCTGGATTTACCATGCCCGCACCGGCGCCATTTACAACCCGCTGTATGACCTGATGTACAGAGCCGGCGTTCCCCTGCGGAATATGCGGGTCTGTGAACCTTTTGGCCCCGAACAGCGCCGTGGTCTGTGGCTTTATCATGTACTGGAGCCTGAGACCTGGGCGCGAATGTGTGCCCGCGTCTCCGGCGCGGCCAGCGGGGCCATTTATGCTAATGAAAGTGGCGCTTATTTTGCCCTGCGCAAACGCATCTCCAGACCAGCACATCATACCTGGCGCAGCTATGCCATGTTTCTTCTTGATGTCATGCCACAAAAAACAGCCGAGCATTACCGGAACAAGATAGCGGTATACCTGCGCTGGTATCAGACGCACGGTTATCCGGAAGATATTCCGGATGAACAGGAGAATGACCTGGGCAGCAGGGATATTCCCTCATGGCGGAGAATATGCAAGACACTGATTAAAAATGACTTCTGGTGCCGGACCTTATCATTCAGTCCGAATAAGCCCCGGCATTACGAACGTTACCAGGAGCGTATGAAACAAAGGAGGAAGGAATGGGGGATATTGTAACCAGGGAACAGGTGGTCAGTCTCATTACCCGGTATTTCAGTCAGCAGATTTCAGATGACGAAAAAGTGGCGGCCCTCAATCATTTTCGCCAGACACTTCATGAACTCAGTCCCTTTTCCCGGGAGCCTGTGGACCTGGTGTTGTGGGTGAAAGCCGGCGAAGTGGTGGCCAACGATTACAATCCCAATGTTATGGCTGCCGGAGAGAAAAAATTGCTGCAGCACTCACTGCAGGAGGACGGTTTTACCCAGCCCGTCGTGGTATCTGAAGAGAAAGGGCAATACCTGGTCGTGGATGGTTTTCACCGGCAGTTGCTGGGCAGACGCGAGTCAGGAGCAGGAAAACGCCTGAAAGGCTGGCTGCCCGTCACCTGTATCAATCCCGAACGAAAGGGGCAGGCGGAACGAATTGCCTCCACGATCAGGCATAACCGCGCCCGGGGGAAGCATCAGATAGCGTCGATGTCAGATATCGTCAGAGACCTTGCCCGTCTCGGATGGGCAGATGAACGTATTGGCAAGGAGCTGGGAATGGACAGGGATGAAGTTCTTCGTCTGAAACAGATAAGTGGACTGACTGAATTATTTGAAGAAGAAGATTTCAGCCCGGCCTGGACGGTTCGCTGAAGTGGACAGCAGCTTATCGCAAATAAAACTATTCCGGGCGGTGACATATCGTCCGTTAATTCTGTAATTAAGGATGATGTGTCATGTATAAAATCAGTACATTAACCGCAATCTTGTTGATTTCAGTTTCCTCTGGCGTAGTTCAGGCTAAAAGTAACTTTACGCTCGGGGCGGGGGTAGGTGTGGTTGAACACCCTTACAAAGATTACGATACCGATATTTATCCTGTTCCGGTTATCGACTATGAGAGTGAACATTTCTGGTTCAGCGGATTAGAGGGGGGTTATTACCTGTGGAACGATGAAACGGATAAACTGTCGATCATGGCGTACTGGTCTCCGGTTTATTTTAAGCCTGGGGACAGTAATGATCGCCAGCTGCGCCATCTCGACAAGCGAAACAGTACCATGATGGCCGGGATGACTTACGTTCATAATACCCAGTCAGGTTTTCTGCGTACTACCCTGGCGGGAGATACTCTTGATAAAAGTAATGGTATCGTCTGGGATCTGGCGTGGCTATATAGCTACTCCACAGGGAGACTGACTTTAACTCCGGGAATTGGGTTTGAGTGGAACAGCAAGAATCAGAACAAATATTATTATGGTATTTCCCGTAAGGAATCCACTCGTAGCGGGCTACGTAATTACAACCCTAATGACAGCTGGAGCCCATATCTGGAAATGAGTGCAAACTATAACTTTCTGGGAAACTGGAATGTATATGGTTTGGCACGTTATACACGTCTGTCTGACGAAATTACCGACAGCCCGATGGTCAATAAATCCTGGAGTGGCCTGATTTCTACCGGTATAACCTATGAGTTTTGATTTAATTTTACTTGTGTAACATCTCAGAATATAAACAGGGGGCATCCTGCCCCCTGTTCTCCCGGTTATAAAAGCAGGTTAAAAGTTTTTAAGCCTGCATCCACTTAATTCTGCGTCTGGCATAGAATGTTTCCTCCGTTATCTCAAGACAATATTCAGTCTGCCTCAACTTTCTCGATTTAAGCATTTTTGCCGTAACGCCAGTTATTTGCCCGGAGTCTATTCGCCTCCTGATATCTGCCGAACTCAGCATAAGTTGTTTTTTCAGTATGGACAGCAGGCTTACCTGGAAAGAGTGGGTTAACCTGATTCGGACACATATCTGATATTGCCTCGTTAAACTGGGCTGACAGCGCTCCTGAATACGGAAATCAGGTTGACCTGATAGTTCTGCATTGTTTTGCTTCAGAACAGCAGTGTCATAGGCAAAATGCCTGATTGTGGATTCATCGTTTGTCATCAGCCGGTGATGAAGTTCCTGATTTATTTTGCTTACAGGAAGGCGGGAATACAGCGCTATATTCCAGGTGTAATCGCAGTGAGTACATTTATAGATACTCCATACGTCCAGCATTTTCTTTTGTGAATTAACCCTGAATGCACCTGAAGGCGTGAAGTCTCGTTTTACATTGCATGACGGACAGCGTTTTGCGATGTGCTGATACCCCACAGGAGTGACAGTCCATGTTACTTTCATAATTAACCTTTTTTTACCCATACAAAACCGGATCCGTATGGAACGGACCATAGAGATTTGTGTATGAAAAATAATCAGAAGATATTTTTCAGTGGGTTAAAAAAAGATTTCCAACACTACCATCCTGTCAACGACTGAAGCGATACGATCAGACTATCAAAGAAGTCTTCTTCAGATATATGCGTTGAATCAATATTGGCGCCGTCACCCGCAGGCTTGCCTTTGATGAAGTGGAATATGATGTTTAGCCTTTTAAGCAGGGGGAGTTGTATTGATCAACGTGGCATCAATGATCTACTATACGAACGTTGTAATGGTGCATTAGCTGCACCCACCAATGCCCCGGTGATCTGAGAGGGGCGCCTTCGGGTGATCACAACACCAATGTTCCGGCAATCTGAGAGGGACGCCTTCGGGTGATTGCATACCAATGTCACCGTAGCCTGAGAGGTGGCGCCTTCGGGTGGTACAGCCCTTTAATCTTTGGAAACGGCTGTCGTGTACTTCTGCGACGAAGATATTTTTACTACGTGTAAGTACCGTTTTTCGGTATCAGATTTTTGACCTGTCTTCACGAACAGTGGACGATCGCTTCTTCTTTCTACGGTTTTATACCGTATCTTTTAGTACTCACTTCTTAAGCCTCCGTGCTCAGACAACCTTTGCATGTACGGGTATGCCAGCCATTTGGCGCGACGAACGTCGCAACATTTGGGGCATCTTCCGGACGATGCATTGGACAGTTTGAGTATACGCGGCGTCACTTGCGTTCGAGTAAAACGAGAACCAAGTGACGCCGCAAGGCGTAAAACATCTTCAGCACGTATTTCCTGATCTTCCGAACAGTTTAAAAAGTGTATTCGTTCGTGAAACCAGTTTGAGGAATGTGTTGAAAAAACGTTTTCTACAACGCCCGTCGCGTCCGTTTTCCACGGACGGCCGCTCAGGGCCCGTGTTTAACCCGTTGTTAAGGTTTCATCTGTGAAGCTTAACATAATGATTAATGGAGGTTTTATCGTCATGATATTGAGGCGTCAGTAATTACTGACGGGGAGTTAAATTCGCCGTACTGCGTACTGGTTGAACTCCTGCAAAAACTCAACATAGCGCTACCCTGCTACACAATATCAGACGAGTCAGGAAGACGAACGCACCGACACGCAGGGAACGTCTGTGATGACGAAAAACTAATATTTCCAGCTGGTTATGACAGTTCATTTCATGAGTGAGAACTACCGACAAGTGTTCTGACTGATGGGATGCGCTGAGGGATTAGTGTGTCTTTTTTCACCAGTGTCATACAGGGGGCAATATGGCAGGGAAAACAGCTCGTTCAAAAGTGGAGAAATTCCGTCGCGATTTTGTGACCTTAGCCCGGGATGCCGGCAGGGCATACGCGACGGCTGCAGACAGCATGCGTATCGCGAAATACTTTCTGAACTACCTTCGTGATAACGGTATTAAGCTACGTCATACTGACAGTATTAAAACACGTCATGTCACCGGATATCTCCAGTTCAGAAAATCACAGGGGATTTCCGTGCGGACAATTCAGAATGAGCGGGCTGCTATTCGTGGCGTTTTGAATAAGGCGGGACGTTATAAGCTGGCAGACCCGAATAATCCGCTCCTGAGTAATAAGGCTCTTGGATTAGAAAAAAGTAGCAGGTCGGGAACAAAATTACCGTTAAGCCCGGAAGAATTTAAAAAGGCATTTAAGGAGGTTGAGAAAAGCAACCGGGGGGTTGCAGCAACAATGTTACTTTCTTATACGCTGGGTTTAAGAACTAAAGAGGCAGTGGAGTCCTGTAAATCCGTGATGACATGGAAACGTGCTCTTGAGTCAGGGGAACATTCAGTTCGTGTAATTTTTGGTACGAAAGGAGGAAGAGGACGAAATACGCTGATTGTTGATAAGGACGCTTTAAGGCAGGCAATAAATTATGCTGAAAAAGTAATGAAGGAAAATAACGGTAAATTGATTGATCGTCCTGATATTCGTAAGGCGATTGATACCTACCGTTATCATGTCAGACGTGCGGGTCTGACAGGTGAAAAAGCACCTCACAGTATGCGTTATCATTTTTCACAGGAAGCTCGGGAATATTATGAGAAGAATGGTTTTTCTGGTAAGGAAATATATGCTCAGGTGTCAATGGATTTAGGTCATGGAGACGGAAGAGGGAGATATGTAAAACAGGTTTATTTCAGAGATGGTACTGAAGATGAGTAACTCATGTTCAGTCGATGAGGCAGGGAATGTTTTTTAGGGATTTGCTGATTCTAATGAGGGTTTACATTAATTGTATTAGCTCAGACTTGATCTGACGGTTTTCACTGGTAGCACACAATCAAATCTGACAGTCTGCTTTGAGCGAGGAGCGGAAGTCCGTTTTCAGGTAACATAATCCATATGCAAGTGGATCTCTAAAAGAGAATGGGGTATCTAAGCGGGATACTTACATTAGCACAAAGCCGTCTGCAAGACGCGCAAAATGACTGCTATGAGCTGTATCCTGCATAATCGTGCCATTAACATTTAGAGGTCATATGCATTCAAATCTAAGTATATTTTTCTGTAGCAACGAGCCTATGTCCCATATTCATGATTGTTTCTATGAATTACGACTCTAGGCTCGATGCTAATAAAGGAAATCAATTTAAAATAAATGGAATATCCTTTCGAAGTTTATGCGAAAGCTCATGCTCGGGATAATACGCTACTGCCAGCTTCCAGACACGACTTGCTTCATCATAATTTCTCGAATTCCAGTAAAGGCCTCCAAGATTGAACAATGCCAATTCGTTTTTCTTATTTATTGATAAGCATTTTTCATAAGAATCGATTGCCTCTTGAATATATCCTTGAAATTCGTAGGCAACAGCAACCTGGAACCAGCTAAAATCATCAGGTTGAATTTTTTCAGCTTGCTCAACCAAAATAGGCAAGCTTTCTTGGAAGCGACCAAGATGATTCAGAGCTACCCCAAGACAATATCCATATTCGCCACCCGCAATTTCATATGCTTTACGGAAGTGTATCTCTGCATCTTCCCACTCGTCTTCATCTTGTGCCCAATGGCCTATACGATCCCACAGGAAAGCACTATCTTCATTACTAACATTATTTATTCGCAGTTCAAACTCCTTCTTAAAATCATGGTACGAATATTTAGTTAAATTATCATTAACTCTTAAGTAATTTTTCGCCAATAGAATTTCTCTAGAGGCATCAGGGTGATTAGGATAGAATTCTAAAAAGCGAGCCCAAAAAGGCAAGCTAAGCTTAGCAGATGCAGTCGAAGCTCGACAGAACGCTGCAACTAGCATTAAGCACCATTTCCATAAGTCCTCTTTATTATCATTACGAGTTAATAGATTATTAATCTCTCTATATGCCGAACGATAATCCCCCATATTGAAAAGAGTGTTTATTCTCCATTTTTCAACATAAATTAGTTTATACTGGTAATTTCTTGGAAAAAACACTCTGTCTAAATATTCTAATGCTAATTCATAATTACCCCTACGATTATGAATTATTCCCAAAGCTAAATTAGCTTCACTTAAGTTTGGTTCTAACTCAAGTGCCTTCTTATAGCATTCATATGCTTCATTTTCATTCCCTAGCCTTGAGTAACTACTCCCCATATTTTTGTAGCATTGCGCAGCTAATTTCTCTGCTTCGATTATATGCTCAAGAGCAGCCTTATACTCTTGAATAGCTTCTTTGTCCCTGTCAAGAGCCGTAAACCCATTACCTATTGAATAATATAAACTTCCCTTTGTTATCTTACCCTCTTCCAATCTATCTCTAAGATATTGTATACCATTTATAACCCTTTCTTCATTGCCATTAACTCTATCCATAGCTTTATTAATTTCCGACATATATGGAATGATCATCGCCGGATGGTCAGGGCCGAAAATAGCCAAAAACTCATGAAAATTAGCACTTATTACATCATCATGATTATTTTCATACAATGAATTAAGCAATTCATGAGCTAATTTTTTATCTTCTGGTATATGTATCTTCGGTATGACTCTATTAATAACATCGCTAACATTTGAAATATTATTTGTTATCAACTCGATTCGAGCATTACGGTCACTCATGGCATTAAATCTAGCCACTTCTGCAATTTCATGCAAACGTGAGTCAGAAATATCCTCAATAAAATTTACAGTGAGTGTTTCTTGCTCAATCCATTGCTTTTCAGACTGTTCATAGCTTCGAATTACGCTTTCAGCGAATGTTATTTTTAGACTATTACTTGGGGCATGGAAGCACACATAAAAAGAATAGGGGTGCATTAACAGATAATTCAGGTTAGCTCTATTAACAGATATACTGACCGATCCATCATTATTCAGTTCTTGCTCAGTACCTTTTAGTTGGACAAACAATCTAATATTAGTTGCTTGACCATTTGTTGTGATTTCGAGTTGATAGTCTACGCCGTAATCATTTATATCCTGACTTTGAATAAAAAAATCATTTGAATCTCTAAGAAAGTTTTCAAAAGCTGATATCGCAAGTCTTTCAATCCTGCGATTTCTATCTCTTTTGGGGAAATCATTTAAATGATGCATTTTGTGTCCCTGTATACTGTGTGCTGAGATATCATCCCCCTATTAAACTCGATTTCAGTATTTTGGCAACAATTTGAAGCAACTGTAACTTAGAGTGCGTAAACTTAAGAATCTCCGATGGAGATAGTAGCGGGCGACAACTTTTGACAACTCACTCCCATCACCAACCAACTAACTGGCTTGCTCCGCTTTGATAGGTATAGTTATGTCAACTTTGTCTGCTCCTGGCACGAAGCGGATGTTACCTGAGCTAAAGGGCCGCTATGAGCGAAAACCGGACGCCCACATAGTGTAAACAGGCGTCCGATATTCTGAAGTGGGCAGATTACTTAACCCGCTTCCCCGTTTCGTCAATGACCTTCTCGCCATCCTCTTTGGTAAACGCTCCTTTCTGACCTTCCGTTAGAATATCCAGTACTATATTCTGAAGGGCGGCAAAGACGAGTGCCAAGCGGCGCAACGACTAATGCAGGTCTGCGGAGGTACAGAGTCATTCAATGCAGTGAACCAGTGACCTGTCCACCTTTGCGCGCGCTTGCTCCCCCGCCTCGCCTGCGCACATTACTACCCCATTTTTGTGCTCTTTCTGAAAGGCAGCAAAGCTGCGCCATATACGACGCGGCACAACTTTTAGTTACCTTAAAAAATTGTGCAATTTTGCGCAAAATCATGCACTAAATCACAATTTAATCCTTATGAACTCTATGAATATAACAATCTATCATCATTCCACTTTTTTTTGATTTTTCCACCATGTAACATTGCTTTCATTTTCAGCCACTTATTAAGAACTCCAATGACAAACTATGATTTTAGAGCACTCAATAATGAAGAGTTTGAAAGACTAGCTACGGACCTCTTAAGTAAGAGAGAAAATCTGCTTATTGAGCGTTTTAAATCAGGAAAAGATGGTGGGATTGATGGTCGTTTTTATCACTCTGGCGAAGTAATAATCCAAGTTAAACACTATGTTAAAACTGGTTATAGTGGATTATTAAGTAAACTTAAAAGCGAAGAAGTTGCAAAAGTTAAAAACTTAAAACCTAATCGATACATTTTCATCACAAGCGTTGGTTTATCCCCTGCTAATAAAAAAGAAATCTTCGATTTATTTAACCCTTACATTCTAAGCAATAATGACATCATTGGTCCTGAGCATCTCAATGATCTTTTAGCACTTTACCCCGAAACAGAACGGAACCATTACAAACTTTGGCTTTCCAGTACAAATTTTTTAATGAGCCTGCTAAATAATGCTGCAATTCAAAATAGTAACTTTCTGATTGAAGATGCGAGAAAAGAATCATACAAATTCATCGAAACCAAGCAATTACAAAAAGCTTTAGAGATTTTAGATGAAAACAAAGTTGTAATCATCACTGGTTTACCTGGCGTTGGTAAAACCACTCTTGCAAAACAAGTGATGCTCATGCATTGTAATCGCGACTATGAAATTTACCACATTGAAGGATCAATTTCAGAAATAGAATCTATATATTTAAAAGAGAGAAAGCAATTTTTCTATTTTGATGATTTTCTCGGCGCTACTCTTTTAGAGATTTTCACTAGAAACTCTGATTCTAAAATCGTTCAGTTTATTAAAAAAATCATTACCGACAAAAACAAAAAGATGATTTTGACGTCAAGAACCAACATATTAAACAGAGCTAAAAATCTCAGTGAGATATTTAATATAGAAAAAATTGAAAAAAAAGAAATTGAGATAAATGTATCAGATCTTACTGATATAGAAAAGGCTGATATACTTTACAATCATGTTTGGCATAGTTCATTACCACAGGAGTACATTGACACTTTTTATGATAATCGTAATTATTGGAAAATAATACATCATCCAAACTTTAACCCACGACTTATATCGTTTATTACAGATAGCGACAGAATATCAGGAATCGATAGTTCGAATTTTTGGTCGTATATCGAAAATTCATTAGACAATCCAGAAATGATCTGGTCGCACTGTTTCAATAATCAAACACGTGAGGAAGTCATTGATCTAGTTTGCTTGGTTGTTTTTAATGCTAATAACATGGAAGAACGGGAGTGTAAAAATGCATTAAAGCGTGTTTTCAATATCAAATATAAAAATAACTTTCACTCCAAAGTAAATAAAATAGATGAATACATAAAAGAGTCAATAAAATCAACACTTAATAGAAGTCTGACACAGCTAAATAAAAATGTAATGATAAGATTGACACCATTCAACCCATCAGTGTCTGACTATATCATCAATCGCTATGCTACTGATGAAACCTCTCTTGCACTTTACTTTTCAGCCCTTAAGACAAATCAATCAATTAACACTTTATTCTCTTTGCACAGCAATAGGAAAATCAATGCTGATGTATTTATTTCAGTGCTTGAGTCAGTACTCAATGCTGTTGATCTTAAATGCTTAAATGATTACTCAATTCATCTCCTTCATTCGATCATACATTCCAATTTAATCTCCACCAATAAAAATAGAATGGTGTACCCAAGCTTATTTTTAAACATTGAAGAAGAATATCTCACTTACGATTACGAAGTTGGGGAGTGCGTGTTATGGGCTGTAAAAAATGCTCCAAGTCTATTTTCAGATCAATTCATCTCTGACTTTATAAATTATGCCATGAGGTCTAGTTGGAGATATACACTCAATCATGACGATTACCTCCCCTTAGCACACTTAATCAATCTTCGACCTGCAATAAAAGGAGAGGAAGTTACTCATGAACTAATGGAACATATCAAAGAATATTGGCATGAAAATTATGACGAACATTTATCTGGAACAGGGAAAATTCAATCATTAGATTATGACGAAAGATCTAAAGCTGATGACATTGCATATGACATGCTACATGATTTAATTAATGAATACGATTTGCCCTTTGAGGACAATGAAATTGAATATATGTATAGTAAAGTCGATGCGTCTACACACCTCTATGACTCTTACGATTATGATGAGGATGAAAGAGATCACTTCCATAGCCACAGAGATGAAAAAGAACATAGCGAAAGCTATATAAACGATTTATTTCAAAAACATTAACTAATTTCATAACTCACCCTTTTGGCCACACATGAAAAATATTATTGCATAAATGCGAAGACCACCGGAGGCCAGCCGGTGGTTTGCTGTTGATACATCAGAATGCACAGATGAATAGTTCAAAATTGATTTTTCATAAGATTTCATTGTGCTGCATCATCAACTCCCTTTTCCAAAAGTCCCATTTGGATCACACAAAAATCAACAACCACCCCAACCATTTTGGTGTCTCTTTCATAGTCCTGCCGCAACGCTGCCCTGCTGTAACGCAGCTTTTGGCCCTTATATTCCCAATCCCAGAGCATTGTTAGAATTGGACCGTTCCTTTCAAAATCGCACACGCGCTTCCGGTTTAACTTTTCTGGCCTTCATCGTAAGTTGCCCTTTAATTGCCACATCCACCTGACCTGCCCCTACCGCTTAGTACGTTCCGAACTTAGCAATGTCCGCTTCTGGCACAGGGCTGCTGTTGCAGCCCTGACAACCTTAGACTTCAATCGATTCAGATATCTCTAACGCATCATCGACTTCGATGCCCAGATAACGGACTGTGCTTTCCAGTTTCTTATGGCCCAACAGAATTTGTATCACCCGGAGACTCTTGGTTTTCTTGTATATCAAGTAAGGTTTTGTTCTTCTCATGGAATGTGTGCTGTAAAGCGAAGCTTCGAGACCAAGCTTTTCTACCCACCCATGAAAAATTCGGCTGTATTGTCGGGTTGATATGTGCCGGTTAGTTCCGATCCGAGACCGAAACAAGAAGTCTTTACTGTGCAAATTGCCAAGCTTTATCAATGCAGCAACAGCTTCTCTTGTCCCTTTGGTTATCTCAAATTGCACAGGGCTACCGGTTTTCTGTTGCAGCACCGTAGCTCTGCTTGAAACCGAGCTACCATATGCAACATCAGATACTTTGAGGCTCACCAGATCGCAGCCTCGTAGCTTACTGTCTAAGGCCATATTGAACAGAGCTAAATCACGCGTTTTACCTTCCAGTTCAAGCCGGATTCGAATCCCCCAGATATGAGATATCTGAAGTGGTCTTTTTTGGCCTATGATACGGTCTTTATTCCACGGTGACGTGTTCATACTCAAATCTCCTGCAATGTGGGAGATTTGAGTATGGTTGTCCTTTATGAGCGAACAGCGGACCTTTGTTTGATTGAAGTGTTTCCTCTCAGCTGAGTCAGCGTGTATACCCGCAATATCACAATTAAATAAGAAAGGGTGTGTCATAATTCCTGCTATTACGGCGCAAATACAACATTCGTGGATTAGGAAGGAAACATGGCTGTTATCCGCCACATCAGCATTCAGAATTTTCGCTCAATACGGCAGGCAGAATGGTTTCCAGGTTCAGGACTGAATTGTCTGATAGGGCCTGGAGATTCAGGGAAATCGACCTTTATTGATGCTATTGACCTAGTACTCGGAGCGCGAAGATCGTTCACATTCAGTGATGCGGATTTTTATCTCATGAATTCCGCTACTCCAGTCTGCATCAGTGTAACTCTCGGACAGCTTGATGACGGGCTTCGGAACCTTGAGAACTATGGGCGTTATCTTCGTGGTTTCAATAGCGAAACAAAGGAAATCCATGATGAACCTCTGGCAGGAGATGAAACCGTACTCACACTGAGAATGGTCGTTGGTGCAGATCTCGAACCAGACTGGTGCTTATTTTCAGAACGAGCAACAGTGGAAGGGTTAGAGAAAAGGTTACTGTGGAAGCACCGGGAGCAGTTAAGCCCTACTCGCCTTGGGGCAACCTCGCATCATCATCTGGCATGGGGCAACCGCTCAGTACTGAATAAATTATCTGCAGAAGATTTTGATATCAGTTCAACGTTGGCCGAACTGTCCCGACAGACACGACACAACTTTGCTGCCCGGCAACTACCGCAGTTGGATAACATTCTTACCGAGGTCAGAACCATTGCAAATGAGTTAGGCGTTCAGGTTGGAGAACTTAAAGCGCTGCTGGACGTGAATGGCGTCTCCCTGTCTAACAGTGCGATCAGCCTGCATAACAGTGATAACACGCCACTGAGAATGCTTGGTACAGGATCAACCCGATTGCTGGTGAGCGGGTTACAAAAAGCTGTCGGGGGGCCGGGGATCATACTGGTTGATGAAGCAGAGTACGGACTAGAGCCTTACAGGATCAGCCGACTCTTGAATCAACTGGGTTCTCGTGATGATGAGCCTACTTCGCAGGTATTCATCACCACCCATTCCCCATATGTTCTCAGGGAACTCAAGGCAACCCAGCTCTGTGTGTTGCGGAAACTAGAACAACCGCCCCCAGAGCCTTCACACAATTTCCTGACACTAAGTGGGGACGATAAGGAACAAGCTACCTTAAGGGCCTGCGCTGAAGCCTTTTTCAGCAAAGCCGTAATTGTGGGCGAAGGTGGAACTGAGGTTGGTTTTATCAGAGGGCTGGACTTGTCCAGACAACGCAGGGGAAGAACAGGCTTTCAGGATCAGGGGGCCTTTGCTACAGATGGCGGCGGCGGGGACAATTATTTCAAACGCGCCGAGGTTTTTGCACAACTGGGATATCGTACTGCCTTATTAAAAGATTCAGATATCACGACACCTGCACACAGGCAACAGACAGAACATTGCCGGGCAAGCGGCGTTACCATTTTTGAATGGGGTAATGGTTTTTCAACAGAGGGTGCCCTGCTAGCTTGGTGTCCTGCTGAGACTATCCGTGACATCGTTCTTCTTGCTGCGGATCTGAACAGCCAACAACAAGTGGATCAGCACATTCATAACTGCTCCCAAGGGGCTTATAACTTTGACACATGCACAGGTGAACCGACAGAAGAAATGAGAACGCCAGTGGCTCACGCTGCTGGCAAATATGGCTGGTTTAAAACGATCGGGAAGGCTGAGGATCTAGCGGAGAATATCGTGGGTCCGGTCATCAATCAGTTTTCACGACCATTCAAAGCAATTATAAGAGATATGCTGGCGTGGGCAGCAGAAAACGGTGACCCACGATGAGTGTGGATGCCATTTTAAACGCCAGTAAAGGCCTGATTGTAGCGCCAGCGGGATGTGGCAAAACCCACC
Source organism: Salmonella sp. SAL04157 (assembly GCF_046551635.1). Lineage (NCBI taxonomy): Bacteria > Pseudomonadati > Pseudomonadota > Gammaproteobacteria > Enterobacterales > Enterobacteriaceae > Salmonella > Salmonella sp. SAL04157. The sequence continues at coordinate 15,272 of NZ_JBGDVS010000007.1, read as the reverse complement.
TGATTACTGAAGCACTTGGTTTTGCGCAAAGTAAGCCGTATCTCGTGCTGACGCACACAACCGCAGGTGTAACGGCACTCAAAAAGCGACTGAGCCGTTTTGCAATTCCTCCGCGGAACTATGTTGTGACAACAATCGATGGATGGGCTCTGAAAATAGCTGGCTGCTTCCCGGGATTGTGTCCGCTCGGTGTGGGTCCTGAAAATCCAACCGTTTTTTACCCTTCTCTTCGCCGTGCCGTACGGGATCTGGTTGTTAACGGTAATATTAGCGAAATCATCACAGCTACTTATTCGCGTTTGCTGGTCGATGAATACCAGGACTGCAATAGCGAGCAACATGAACTGACTTGTGCGCTTTCACGTTTGCTACCAACGGTAGTCTTTGGTGACCCGATGCAGTGTATTTTCAACTTTAGCGGCCCTATGCCCAACTGGAACCAAACCGTGGAAACTTTTTTCCCTACTCTGGCAACCTTACAAACGCCCTGGCGTTGGAACAATGCACAAACGCCAGATTTGGGCCAGTGGCTCCTTGAGCAAAGACATCGATTACTTCTCCGGGAGCGTATCGACTTAAGGTCCTGTCCTGACTATGTACGTTTTCGGCCTCTTTTACGAAATCATAATGACAATATCCAGCGCCAGCAGCGCGAATATTACTCGCTGCTGCGACAGTTTCCCAACGACTCGGTTTTAGTTATAGGTGATTCACGAAGAGCGTCATCCAGGCATCAATTTGCACAACGAATCAATGGCATTGATGTTGTTGAACCAGTAGATCTGAGTGACGTGATAAAAATGGCTGCATCCCTTGACGATGCTAATGCTGCCAACGTGATGCCAAGGCTTTTACAGGCAGCAGCTGAGCTGATGACAAACGTTGGCGTTAGTACAACCTTACGAAGAATTAGTTCTATTCAGGCTGGACGAAACAGAACAGCCCCTTCTTCGCTTGAGAATGCTTTGGTAGCACTTGCTCTGGCCCCAACCCGACAAAATATTCGAACGACACTCCTTTTGCTCGAAGAGAAGGAAGAGACACGCGTATTCAGGGCCGGAGCTCTGCACGTTCTAAAAGATGCGATAAATCTGTCCATCAGTTCACCTGACAAAAGCATTAGAGAGTCTGCATCAGTTATTCGTGAACAACGTAGATACCAAGGTGAAGGACGCGTATCGCACCGTTCAATAGGCTCAACTCTTCTTCTGAAAGGTCTGGAATGCGACCACGCGGTGATACTAGATGCGGGAAATATGGGGGCAACTGATTTGTATGTTGCGCTCTCAAGGGGAGCTAAATCTGTTACGATCTTCTCAGGTCGTGATGAGTTCACACCCTAATAGCCCACCATAGACTGCCCATAGACGATCGTACCTTAGTGTTTATAAGGCCTGCTCTTGGCACGCAGCGGACACGTTAACTGGGCTAAAAGTCCGCTGTGAGCGAAAAACGGACGTCCCATCCAGCAGAAGAACGTAAAAAAACCGCCTCACGGCGGTTTAGCTGTCCAGTCAGGAAGTTGCGCTTGCGAGTCGTGCTGCAAATCCAATGAAGAACATACCTACCAGCGCGTTTCCAATGGTTGATAATCTACGGTTGCCCTTCAGACGGCTTAGCAGATAAGAACCGCAGAAAACGAGGAAACCGAAATAAACGAGAGTAATCGCGAACATTACTGCTGCAAGGATGATAAACGCCATCCAGGAATGTTCAGCCTGAACATTGATGAACTGGGCGAAGAAAGAGATATAGAACAGCAGCGTCTTTGGATTCAGTAGAGTAACAAGCATTCCACGCCCGATGATCCCCCTGGCATCAGCTGAAGATTTCTTTTCCTGACTAGTTTCGACAGTTGGCTTAAAGATAGCGCGTATCGTCTGGACACCGAGATAGAAAAGATAGGCAGCACCTGCGTATTTGATGGCGTTAAACAAGGCAGGGGTTGAGCTTATGACTGCGGCCAGCCCACACCATGCCAGCAGAACCAGAAGTACGTCACTCATCAGAATGGAAAATATTGCAGCGAAGCCTCGTTTGACGCCGCTCGTAATGCTTGTTTTGATCACGAACATGGTCTCAGGGCCAGGAGCAAGCACTATCAGTGTCGCTCCAAGCAGATACGTCCAGAAATTCACGATACCAAAATCAGCAAACATTTTTACTCCAGTTCTCTCGTTTTTATCGAGGCTATTCTAACGTAACCAGCGTTAATGAAAACACATCAAGGCTCCTTTCTATCTATTCAGCCAATGTCCGTTCCTGGCACAGAACTGACGTGTTAACTGGGCTAAAGGTCCGCTGAGAGCGAGGAGCGGAAGTTCGTATTTGTCATTACCACCGGGACTGATGACTAACATTTGCCTGTGATAATTAACAGGGATCCAGCAGTAAACGCTGCAGCTCATGCTATGAAACCAATGTTAGCCTGACACTGGTCATGCGAACGTGGATGTGCCCCAGCGGCGTTATTGCGCAACTGCGTTCAGTATTATTATTGGGTAAGGGGGCTTGGTATGGTTCCACCCATTTAGCTAGAAAGTTTTATTGTAATTGCATGTTTCAACTGTGAAACGATAGCCTTCAGGATTATTAGGGTGGTAGGCTAGTACTTTGTTTCCATCCAAGAAAAGGACACTTTCTGTATTCTTAACCCAAGAATCAGTACATAAGTTTTTACTGTTGAAATCAGCCCAAAGTGCAAATTTGATTATCAATTGTTCTTGATGCAACATCATAGTTGATAGCATTGGAACTGAGCATGATATGAATATAAAAATCAGGGAAAATACGCCAAGTGCTTTTCCAATAATTTTAAAATGAATGTTAAAGATTAGAAATAATGGTAGGATAGTGGATAAGACGAGGCTAATAAAAATGAATAATGACCAAACTCCAGATAGTATATATGCTTGATAGACGATGCCGAAAGGAGCAAAAAGGAATGCGAGTAACTTGTAAGTAATGCTAAGGTAATCTGCATTAATCTGAAATATATTATTCAAGGTTTCTGAAGCCCACTTTTGAGCAAAAATAGAATATATAAATATAACCCATGAAAGATATACAGCAAAGTGCCATTTTTTCTTTATGCTTTCTAGTTTTTTTCCAATGATTGATCTTGATATAAAAAGGATTGCGAAAATAAAAGGAATCAAGCCTGTGTAGAAAATTAAAATTATAGATAACAGGGCAGATTTTGTTATTAAAGAGAACGTGATTACCAACAACCATGCCACGAAAAAATATAGATAGACATTCCAGAATTTAAACACAACAACCCTCCGTTAAAGAAATAGCTTTATGCCATATTAAATCAGCATATTACTCTGATTATGTTGACCCAGTTTCATCATGAACCCACTATTCGAGAGGGAAAATGTGGCCCCTCGGATCCCCATATTACCATGTCGTCAACCGTTACCATTCCACTAATAGCTTCAAAACTTGATGTAAAACGGGCAAAAATGCCTTCCGACAAACTCTAAGTATCTCGTCCGATCAAGCCAGGAATATTTAGATATCCTACAAATCGTGCCATAGCGTCCGCTCCTGGCACTGAGCGGACTGTCAGATTAAGTCCGCCCCTGCACCATACCTATGTCAGACTAAATCTAAGCTAATACACATTAATTCATAAAAGCAGATACACAAAAAGTGATTATTTGCGTCAGTATGAAAGATTGACTTTCAGTGGAGTGTTTTTTAGTACCTGAAATTTCCAGCTTTATCTCGTGCAGACTTCTCATGTACCTGTCTTTAGCATGTTAAAAAACTTCAGTTACGGTCTTGAATTTTCATTCTCGCTCTGGTTAATATGATAGCGCTTAAAACGTTGCCTTAGGCAACCACCAATGTTCCAGTGATCTGAGAGGAACGCCTTTGGGTGATCACATAACCAATGTTCCGGCAATCTGAGAGGAACGCCTTCGGGTGATTGCACACCAATGTCACCGTAGCCTGAGAGGTGACGCCTTCGGGTGGTACAGCCCTTTAATCTTTGGAAATGGCTGTCGCAATTTTTGCGATGAAGATATCCTCAACATTCACACTTCGATACTCGTCTTTCAGCATTTCCGGTGGGAAATCTTCCCACTGTGGCAGGTTTTATACCGGTATTCCGGGTACAGACTGTTGATCATTTTGGTCCAGTGTCTTCTTTGAAGGATCGCTCGTTCGTATCGCTCGCTTTGAGACGTTTAAACCACAAATCTTACATCCTGCCCATCGGGGAAAGCCTCCCCGATACGGTGATGGTTTTCTCCGTTTTACTTCTGGAGAAAACTATGAACATCTTTCTGACTTCTCTGGTCAGTATTCTGCGTAAGGCACTTCCATGTATACGTCACGGCAAAAGTGAATGGATCGCCAATCACACCGGTTATCTGCGTTTTCAGGCAGAGGTCTGGTTGGATGATAACGACCATTTTCACGCAGTCGTCAACAAACGTTCCGGCTGGATGAATCCACGCTATGAACAGGTGGTGGATTGTGGCAAGTTTGATTCATTTCACTGTGCCATGAATACCGCGTACTCCCAGGCACTTGAACTTGCACATCTTCGCTATGCCTGGGAACTGACCGATTAGAAAACGAATTTCCACTGCATTAACGTTACCACCCAACAGGGGATTTTTCCCCGTAGGGGGTAAATCCCTCTGTTGTTGTTCTGACAGGAGGATTTATGAACGTTTATCAACTGAAAAACCGCACTGACGTTTTGATCTGGCTTTCGCTGATTGAGGGCGATTTGCTGAGTATCCAGGCTTCTCTGAACGCCGGTTTATATCCGCTTTATGATGACAGGCAGGAGGAACCGGAGTTTGAATGTGCGGTATTTAACTGTGGTATGGCTTTCGGAGAATTTATGGAAAGGCTTGAATCAGAAGATATTGACGTTCTGACAACAGCCGGACATGAACTGACTGGCACCATTGAACATATGGGGAGAATGTTGTGTGAACCCGTTTGGACACAGGCTGTTCTTCTGGGGCGCAATGAAGCCCGGGCAGACCGGGCTATATGCGCTGCAGAAGCGGATGGCTGGCTGTATGCTCCTGCTTAGCATGAGATTGTTTTTAACTTTTTGAGGTCTGTACTACAGGCCTGTCTGGGTCGGCTGGCTGAGCGCTGCCGTTGTTTTGCGGTGCTCCCCGGAACATTACCGGCTAACCATTCCTGTCTTTCGTCTGTCAGTGGTAACCCGATAAGGGAACAGCTGGCGGTTGAAAGACCGGGAATGCCATAGTATCAACTTTTTTACCCTTGCGGGGATGCCCGCCAGGGCTCCCGCATTTTACGCAGGAGGCCTGATATGGGTTGATAATTCCATTATTCATATTTTCCGTCGTTGCTGACGGGGTCGTATTGTTTTGTTTCACACCCCGGGGCCCAGCCCCGTCAGGGGCAGGTTCCTTTATTTCTACAGGGATCCTATGTCTCACATTCACCTTCCGTCGGTTTGTGAAAAAACCGGCAACACACTGACTCCGGAGCAGGAAAACCGCGTGCGCCATCTGGTGCATGAGGAGTGTTATTCCCGCGACCGCGCAGCACTGATAAAGCTTATTGGCCTGATGCTCCTGCTGAAGCTGGCGGGAACCCTCATGCTGGCAATGTTGTTACTGGTGCTGCGTCTGTTCTGAGAAGAAGGAGATTCACAATGATGTTAACCACCCGCTTGTTTGTATTTTTGTTGCACCATCTCTGGCGCGTCATGCGCTGGACCGGGCTGACGGTGTATCACGGTATTTCGGTGTTATATCGTCGAAGACAGGCCAGACTGCAGGCCTCCGACTGGCGCCCCCGAACGGTGTATACCGGTCGCTGGCAGCTGGCCGATGATGGTCAGTTCTGCGGTCGGGCCGTTGTTCTCCGGCTCAGGGATGCGCTGAAACCCGGCGTGGAGCTGCTTTACTTCGGTGAAGAGGCTGCGGAGCCGTATTACAGCGAGAGACAATTTGTAGACGACAGGGAATCCGTGATGGTGGCTGAGCAGATGTTGCTGCGGTTTCTTGGCAGCCGGCACCGGCGGCAGAACCGGCGAAATGCTCCAGTGTCAGTGTTGGTTACTGACGTAGTGACAACAGCCCCGGTTAATGATGAGGCCGCATGATGGATATGATGGCGCTGCTGAGCAGCACGCCGCCGGCCGTCGCTATCGAGGAGCCGGTCTGGGAACAACTGGTAAAATACCCCCAGGCTCCGGACTGTGAAAACGAACGGCTGCAGCGGTTGATATACCACGGTTTTCAGGCACTCAGTCAGGCACCTTCGGGGCAGGGAATAGTGGAGTTTGGCTATTTCTGTCTCCTGCCTGATGGTGACCTCCATGCCCCATTGTGGCAGAACGTATGTATTAAACGTGAATATTCAGACGGTCAGGTGACACTCACTTTCGATCGTTAATCAGTTTTACCACCTACCCTGACGGGGAAACCCGTGAGGGGGACGCCGTCAGATCTTTTTACTCAAAAGGAGTCTGTATGAGCGTAATGACCACTAACGAAACCCCTGCATCCACAGTAGCAGAACCGGAAGTTTTTCGAAGAACCCGTAACCGTTTCAACCAGTGGTTACAGGCGGAATTTGACCGACATTATCACACGATGAGGGATGGCGGTTATCGCAGCTTTCTGAAGAAGAACCATCCGACGGAGCTGCTGCGCTATGACGAGGCATGCGAGGCCTTAAGGCGGGAAGAATTTGCCCGCTTTGCCGAGCTGCAGACGCTGGGGCTGTACCTGCATCTGCAGGTGCAGCAAAAAGAGGCGCAGTTCCGGCGGCGGCGTAACCGTCTGCTGTTGGGGATGACCTTAACGGGCGTGGTGACATCAGTGTTGTTATACGGTCACTTTCATCCTGAGCAGTTTTTGCTGATCGGACAGGAGCTGGCGACGTTGCCTGGCCGTATCCTCGGATTTGTTGGTCGGCTGGTACCGTAATCACGTACGCATCCTGCGTTACTGAACCTTATCCCGCAGGGAGAGTGACTCCCTGTGGGGGCGCTCTCCCTTTTTTTCAGGAGAGCATATGAACACATCGTTACATCCGGATGATATCAGCCGGTTTATCTCCGGCCGACTTATCAGTAGCCTGGCTGCAGGCCAGGTACCGTGGCGGGGCACAATTCCCGGGTTACCGGAACACGCGCTTACGGGCGTGCCGTTTACCGGTATTAACGTACTGTTATTGTGGCAGGCCATGCAGCAGCGTTCGCTTCGTTCAGGAAGGTGGCTGACCGGAGATGACCTCCGCCAACTGGGCGGTCAGGTCAGATCCGGTGAAAAGCCAGTCACCCTGGTCCGCTACCGGCCTTCGTTATCGCTTTTCAAGGTAATTAACCCTGAACAGTGTGATGGTCTGCCGGATATGCTGCAACCGGGGTGGCCACTGCCTCCACGACCTCAGCCGTCACTGAATGTGATCCGCGACCTGCTTCAGAACAGTGGGGTTCCCGTGATCCACAGGGACAACGTTTTGCCGGTATACCGGGCATTGCATGACCGGATTGAGCTTCCACCCGTGGCATCGTATGTCGGAGAGGAGACATACTGGCAGGACATACTGAATCTGCTGGTTCAGGCTACCGGACATCCGCAGCGCTTACATCGCTTCGGATTAACAGTGGATACACGTACCGATGAGGTTCATGAGGCCCTGGTTGCAGAATTGGGCGCCGCATTTCTCTCGGCTGCTCTGGGATTACCGGGAGCGATGCTATCCAGGCTGGATGTGGCACCCTGGGTGACATATTTACAGGGGGACCCGTGGCGTCTCTTTCGGGCTGCGGAGGCAGCGCGAAAGGCGATGATGTGGCTGAAAGAGCGAAGACCCTCGATGACGACAGTGGAGATGTGGCAGAAGATGGCCTCATTGATTCTTGAAACGCATTACGGTTTTTCTCTCGATGACACCACGCTGGGATGTCGCAGTGTGGTTGAGCGGCATATTGAATGTGGGATCACTCCACTGATGGCGATTAATGCACTGGCCCGCATTTACCAGTGGGAACGCTACGACCAGCCTCAGCGGTCGCTGTTTATCAACGAAGCAGGACCAGACAGTGAAATACTGACTTTGTCTGAAATTCGTCCCGAACTGCTGACCTGTTACCGCGTGCCTGCGCCATCCGGTATACCGGACAGGAAAGCGGAAGCGGTGCAGGTCGAAAGTTTACCTTTGCTCCTGGCACCGGCGGTGTCGGAAGGTAAGAGTGCGGCGAATGATGACGGGCCTGATGACCCGGATGGTAATGACAATGTTGTGGCGCTGCCCTGGGCTGCCCGCAGGGGAAAGGAGAACCCGCATATACACCGTTTTGTCAGTATCTTTAACGGTATTGCACCTCATGAAAGCCGCTGGCAGGTATTCAGTGATTTCGTCCATATGGCGGCCTGTTCACTGTACAACGCTGTACATCGGGATCCTGATTTTGAAGCGGACTACATGAGGCGGGTATCCCACTATTCAGCTGAAGATGCAAACAACATGGCCCGTTTACTGTCAGAAGTTGTTATGGGGCTGGAATTCAGTCCAACAGATTTCCTGGGGCGAATTTATATGATATCCGGACTGGGAAATTTTCATAACGCACAGTATTTCACGCCTTACAGCGTTTCGTACGCGATGGCGCGAATGACACTCAGTGACCGTATACCTGAACTTTCCAGCGGGGAACGAGACTTTATTACTGTCAGCGATCCTGCCAGTGGTGCCGGAAGTATGGTCGTTGCGCTGGCAGAAGCCATGCTGGAGGCGGGATTTAATCCGCAGAAACAGATGGTAGCGTACTGTGTCGATATTGACCCGGTGGCCTCGATGATGTGTTACATCCAGCTATCCCTGATGGGTATTCCGGCCATTGTGGCTACCGGCAACAGCCTGACCGTGGAGATTAAACGGGAGATGGCAACACCAATGTTTGTACTGGGTCGTTGGCATCACCGGTGGCAGGCAGATCGGACGCGTAAAGCGGCCTAGTTGCGTATTTATCTTCATCCCGACAGGGTTCTCCCTGTGGGGAGAATTCCTGTTCTGAACAGGAGTCACTTATGCTGGCCAGTTTCTATATTCAACGGCAGCTCAGTAAAGCACTGAGCCTCAGTGTGAACGCTGAGGAGGTTTTTTACCAGGTGGACGATCGGGAGTCGGATTACGTCAATACCGATATGGTACTGAACCGTGACCGGTTATTGTCCGTGATGCAGTTTATGCTGGATGACGTGGCGCTTAATCCGGAGCTCCGGGAAAGATGCCGTCAGGCAGAGCGTATTCTGACGCTATGGATTCGTGGTCTCGACGCGCTGGCAACAGTGTCTGAGGATATGTCGATACTGCCCCGGACGATTACGGAGTGCAGTGGACGAGTTGATCGTCTGCTGCCGGGGGACCCACAGGCACTGCTGGCGCTGCCGGATGATGCATTCTTACGCCTGACCGCCCAGTGTCACCTGATGTCCGGAGAGCAGTTCCCCCGGGAACAGCTTGCAGCGACGATGCCTTACTGGACGCGTTTTATGGCGTGGATAGCCCGTGAACTGTATCAGGTGGAAGATCGTTGTCTGGTGCAACTCGGGCGTCTTTATCGCCGGCTGCACGTGGAGCCCAGGAAAATACGGTGCTTTAACCTGGCTTTCGGACGTATTGAGCTGCATATGTCCGGACGGGATATTGATGAATGTCAGTATCTCTACGCGTATGACGACGCATCGCTGGAAGATTATCTGGAGGAAATTATGGCCGGTAATCTGACGCCGGTTCGCTTTGAAGTGCGGGTAATATACCGCAACGATTCGGAGCTGAACGTCTTCAGGCGAGACGCCGACGTGATTGATGTGGAGCATCCCCATGTCAGCGACTGGCAGAATGTTGTCAGCGAGGCCCTGGACTGGATACGCCAGGAACGGACGTCGCTGGTTGAGATACCTTTAACCCGGCCGGCACTGAAACTGGCCGCCTGATTAACCACTATACCCTCAGGGGATTTTCCCCTGAGGGGGAAAATCCCTTTAATAAACCAGAGAGGATTTTCCCGTGAGCATTATTGACGAATATATCAGCCAGCATTTCTCAGAGCGGCTGTGTCTGGACGTAACCGAAGAGGATATTACCTGGCAGCTTCGCGGCAGCCGTTCCGACTACGTGAATACCCGGATACAGTTTGACCGGGAAAAACTGATGGCGGTGATGGATGTCATGCTGTCCGGTCTGGACAGTGATGAAACCACGCTGGCGCGCTGCCGGCAGGTACTGACGCTGTGGATAGCCGGACTGGATATGCTGTCGAAGGAGGCAGAACAACCTGACTGGCTTCCCCGGGTTCACCCTCACAGCAGTGGTCAGTGCGACCTGCTGCTGAAGGGAAACCCTGCGGCGCTGACGGAGGCGGACGAAGAAACGTACCTGCGGGTGACCGGCCAGCAGGATTTACCGGCACACCGGCGTATTCCACAGGTGATATTCAGCAAAACGGTACGATACTGGCACCGTTTTGAGAGCTGGCTGGCGCAGCAGTTGCAGGACATTACTCAGTATTGCTATCAGAAACTGAAATGCTTTGTGGCGAACTGCACGACAGAGCCTAGGCAGCTGCGCGAATTCTGCGGGGAGTACGGTTCACTGCGTTTATTTGTGGGGCCGCAGGATATCGATGAGATAGACATTCTGGAGTTCAATCCGGAATACATCGTGTCCTGGGTCGACAAAGTCGCGGACGGGCTTTTTACTCCGGTCTGCTTTGTGGTGAATGTTTACTATAAAAACGGCATTTTGCTGGAGTCGTTCACCTGGGACAGTGAGGTGGATAACATCAACAGGATGACCAGCAGCGATTATGGTGAGGCGATGAGCCAGGCCATCAGCTGGGTACGTGAGCAGTTTGAGCAGCCGGTGATTGATCAACCGGTACCACAGCAGCCACGACTGGCTGCATAAATCAACGGTAAACCCACCGGGGAGAAACTCTCCCGGTGGGGATGTTTCTCCCCTTATTTTTTACAGGAGAAACATCATGCTGAAATTCAGTGCAAAAGACTTAAAACCGGTACTGCTTGAGGCACGTGAAAACCACTGTGGCGTGGTACTGGTCAAGGATCATGGCGTTTATATTATGTCTGAAACCGGTGAGCTCACTCCGCGTGGCCGAAAAGTGGCTTATGCGAAGGGATGCCATCCGGAAAAGGATGAGGCCTGGTGGGATACCGCCCGGGCAGAAGTAGGGGGTGATGATTTTGGTGAGACGATAAATCTGACGAAAAGCATGATTAACCGCATTCTGAACGAGAGGAAACCGCTGTATATCACGGCCAGCAACGAAGAATTTAAGATCGAGTGTTAAAACTGAGCGGGTCTCCGGACCCGCGTAAAATCTTACCCTGACGGGGGTATTCCCGTCAGGGAGCGTGCACGAAAGTGTGATGAATTATCAACGACAGTATTAATCCTTCTGGATGATCAATTGTGCGTATGTTTTTGATGGATCGGTGACATCTGCCTGATCTGTCTGTTGCACAATTTTCCATCCCTCCCGGGCAAGTGACGGGATAGTTCCGGAAATGCTTTCGCCGCATTTAAATACCGTGTTATCCGTCAACTCGGCATTCGCTGCAGAGTTCGCTACCGTCTGTGATTTACAAACGTGAGCTTCTCCTGCCAGCGCCGGTCCAGCTACTAACAGACTGGTAAGTAATAGTACGTTTATTCTCATTTAAACCTCTTTTGTTAACATGCACATTAAAAGAATGGTTATTGGCACTACGATAGCAGTTCTTCAGATGGCAATGTATTGATTTTCAACCATGAAATTCAGCCTTTTTCACTGAGTCTCAATGAGCTGATTCAGCGCAATCGTGCAACAGGTAATTCAGCCCAGCGAGTGGTATAAGCTGGAGAGAGTAGCTCTCTTTTCATCTGCCACTCAGGGGCTATCCCTCTTCCGGCAAACCACACTTTTCCCATACCTGAATGGTTGATACTGTCGAGAACTTTCATCAACTGCTCACTTCGTTCGTGCGGCTGCACTTCATCAAAAAGATTTAACTGAGAAATCCCGGTTGGTGTGAAATCATTGAGCATGCAACCCGCTTTTGCATATCTATGCCCTTTCACCCAGATCCGATCCAGTGCTTTCACCGCTGCGGCTATGATGTCCCTGGTATCCTGCGTGGGAGTCGTCAGTTTCTCACTGGCCACATTCCCGTAATACGGTTCGTTCACAGCGAACGGTGACGTCTTCACAAATACAGCAACATGTCTGCAGAATTGCCGCTCGCCGCGCAGCTTTTCAGCTGCACGCTCAGCATACTGACAGACTGCCTGGCGCATGGCTTCATATGTTGTGACGCGCTCCCCAAAGGATCGGCTGCAGACAATCTGCTGCTTGGGTGGCGGAGCCTCCTCCAGTGAAATACAGCTTTCCCCGTTCAGTTCACGGACAGTTCTCTCGAGAACAACACTGAAATTTTTCCTGATAAATGTTGGGTTCGCGTGCGCCAGCTGCAGTGCAGTTGTTATCCCCATTGTGTGCAGTTTCTTCGAGATCCGGCGACCAACCCCCCAGATTTCGTCTACTGGCTGCAGTGACAATAGTTTCTCCGTTCGCTTTGGATTGCCTGAAGTCAGAGCAAGCACGCCCTCAAACTGCCGCCATTCCTTAGACGCCCATTGTGCTGACTTTGCCAGTGTCTTAGTCGGTCCCATCCCAACTCCGATGGTCAGTCCGGTTCCTGAACGTACATGCTCGCGCAACTGCCGGCCGAAGTCTTCAAAATCGATACAACTGTCAATATTGCGGATATCAAGAAACATTTCGTCGATAGAATACTGCTCAACGCGAGGTGCCAGTTCTTCGAGATGCGCCATAACACGGTTCGACATCGACGCGTAGAGTTCGTAGTTACTCGAGAACGCAACGACAGGTACAGGAAATTCGGTTGTTTTCAGTTGAAACCACGGAACCCCCATTTTAATGCCCAGTTGCTTCGCTTCTTTTGAACGCGCGATAACACATCCATCGTTATTACTGAGCACCACAACAGGTGTATTACGTAAATCGGGACGAAATACTTTTTCACAGCTCGCGTAGAAGCTGTTGACGTCAGCCAGGGCGAACATCAGTCTTTACTCCGGGTTTTGTGTACGAATGCGATCACTACACCGAATATCTGCAGCTCTTCAGGATAGAGGACAGGGTATGCAGGATTCATGGGAAGCAGGGCGATGCGGGGCTTAAGTTGCAGACGTTTGACTGTAAACTCACCTTCTGTTTCTGCAATGACGATGTCACCCTGTAGCGGCTTTTCGGCTTTATCGACCACCATTAGATCACCGGAATGCAGCCCCATATCCCGCATCGAATCACCAATGGCCCGAACAAAGAAAGTTGAACTGGGGCGACGTATACAATACGCATTCAGATCCAGCTCTTCTTCTGTATAGTCAGTTGCTGGAGAAGGAAAACCGGCAGCACATCGCTCTGTAAACAAAGGAATTGTCAGTGCTTCAGGAATGGATGCTATGGGAATAAATTGCAGCATGTTATACCTCAAAATAACTGTATGCATATACAGTATGCAGGTATAAGTTTCCACGTTCAAATCGATGACAGGATTTTTCTGATAAGTGGCTGAAGCAACGGGAATTAAAGTTTACTCCAAAGTAGTCTTTAATACTGAACAATGCAGAGCCCACAGTACTGATATAAGCGTACGCAGATAAGTTTTAGCGGGGGATAACCGGTCTGAGCTACCAGAACACCGACGTCTCCCACAAGCCCTGCCCAGTTAGGCGGCATGCTGGTCGATATGGCCGCAAATGAGGTCAAAAAAGAGAAAGCCAAAGTGGCCTTCTTCTTTTCCAGTCCGACCGCGACCGATCAGAACCTAATGCGGGCTGACAAGTTCACTTACTGGCAATAAAAGTCGCCAGCATTATCTTCTGAAATTTCCTCCCGGATCACATTTTTTCTCTCCTGTGTTTTCATTACAAAAAACAGTTGTTATTATTCATGCCGTAAATACCTTTCAACTCTCACCGAGGCTTTGATGCTGGAGAATGTAATCATCAGATAATCAGTTTTCTGTTCTGCTCAGAACGGACTGATTATCGCTGCGCTTAAACTTTACGCGAACATCTGCGGATGTTGGCTCGTTTTTGCTCATGTTGATTAACAGGTTTTCCAGTATGAATTTATCCCGTCAGGAACAGCGTACCTTACATGTGCTCGCAAAAGGTGGACGTATTGTGCACGTTCGCGATGCTTCTGGTCGCGTTACCTCTGTTGAATGCTACAGCCGCGAAGGGCTGTTGCTCGCCGACTGTACTCTCGCCGTTTTCAAAAAGCTCAAAACCAAAAAACTGATCAAGTCCGTCAACGGTCAGCCTTACCGCATCAACACCACCGGGCTGAACAACGTTCGCTCACAGCCCGATAACCGTTAAGGAGAGTTTTATGGATATCAGTACTCTCATTTCTTCCTCCGGTCGGCTGCAGCTGTCTGCAGCTGAAAGTAAAATACCCTGGGAAGAGCCGGCGTTTAGCCAGCGCATGCTGGAAAACCATCTGTCGCAGGAGCATGACTGGGCCAGCCGCAGACAGATCGTAATTGAACAGCAGGTTGGGTGGATTGCCCGTCAGCTACTGGTTGGTGCACGCATTCTGGATATCGGCTGCGGCCCGGGTTTATACACCCGCTTGCTGGCGGAGCGTGGATATTGCTGTACGGGCGTTGATTTTTCACCGGCATCCATCGAGTGGGCTCGTCAGCAGGCGCAAACCGCCGGTCTGAGCATTGACTACATCCGGCAGGATATTCGCACCTACTGGCCGGAGACACAGTTCGAGTTCATCATGATGACGTTTGGAGAGCTGAATGTTTTCAGTGCCACTGACGCTCAGACCCTTATCAGCCGCTGTGCTCGGTGGCTGGTACCAGGCGGCAGGCTGCTTGTTGAAGTTCATACTTTTGATGAAGTTAAACGTCAGGGTATGGCGCCGGCGAGCTGGCAGCGTTGTCCGCACGGACTGTTCCTTGCGGCATCTCATCTGCTGCTGACGGAAAACGCCTGGGATGAAGAGACGCAGACCAGCTCAACGCAGTTCTGGGCGATAGATGAAAACGGTCGCATTAGCCGTTTTGGCAGTCAGATGACGGCCTGGCGCGATGACGAATATGCCAGTTTGCTCGGTAACGCGGGCTTCAAAATACTATCACACCCGGACAGTAGCGAGTGGCCGGTCAGCGAGACTTTTGAGGGCAAGCTCTTTGCTCTGC